>JBBIOW010000006.1:0-46133 GCA_037443165.1 Nitrospiraceae bacterium
ACTTTCGAGTCGAGGTTTTTCCGGACCTGATCTTCGACGTTTTGGAGTTCCTCGCGATAGGCCTCCCACACATCAGTCATCGTCTGGATCGTCGAGGCGACGGGTCCGTGAGACATGCGGCGGATAGTAGGGCAGCGAGTGAAACAAAGTCAAGCGAGCTGAGGCGCTCGTGTGCGCCCGAATCTTGACAGCGGAAGGGCCTATCCAGTAAGGTGTCGATTCAGTTTCACAATGAGTTACGCGGTTACGTCGTTCACGGGCCCGCACGCGTTCTGCCTTCCAAGAACGGTCCGACCGACAGGCACAGCACCTGCCTTTTAGACAGAGACGTGAGAGACAACATGATGATGGTTCCCGGATTGCCTCCGAAGCAAGGGCTCTACGATCCTCGATTCGAGAAAGATTCCTGCGGGATCGGGTTTGTCGTCAACATCAAGGGGCAGAAGTCCCACAGCATTGTGCAGAAGGGCTTGCAGGTCCTAGAGAATCTGTTCCATCGAGGCGCACAGGGATGCGATCCCTGCACGGGCGACGGTGCCGGCATTCTGCTCCAGGTGCCGCACGAATTTCTCAGGCGGGCGGCGGCGGATGTCGGGATCAAACTGCCGGGCGCGGGCGAATACGGCGTTGGGATGGTGTTCCTACCGCGTGACGCCGCTGCGCGCAAGCAATGCGAGGTGTTGGTCGAAAAGGTGATCGCCGAGGAGCGCGCGCGGTTCCTCGGCTGGCGCGACGTGCCGGTGAAGAGCGAGGCGATCGGTACGGTGGCGCGCCGGACGGAGCCGGTGATCCGGCAGGTCTTCATCGCCCGCGACATCCTCAACGAGGGCCAGTTCGAGCGCAAGCTCTACGTCATCCGCAAACGGGTGGAGAAGACGATCCGAGAATCGGCCATCGAGGGGCGCGAGCACTTTTATATCCCCAGCCTGTCCAGCAACACGATCGTCTACAAAGGGCTCCTGCTGCCCCGTCAGATTCCGCAGTACTACCAGGACCTGACCGACTCCAGCGTGGTGAGCGCGCTGGCGTTGGTCCATTCGCGGTTCAGCACGAACACGTTCCCCACCTGGCCTTTGGCGCATCCGTACCGCTACATCTGCCATAACGGCGAGATCAACACGCTCAAGGGCAATGTGAACTGGATGCGGGCCAGACAGGGCCGGTTGAATTCGGACCTGTTTGGCGAGGACATGCCGAAGCTGTTTCCCATCGTGTACGAGCACCAGAGCGACTCGGCCTGCCTGGACAATGCGTTGGAGTTCCTGGTCTTGGGCGGCCGCTCGCTGCCACACGCGATGATGATGCTGATCCCGGAGCCTTGGGTCGGCAATCCGCACATGGACCTCGACCGCCGCGGGTTCTACGAATACCACGCGGCGATGATGGAGCCATGGGACGGGCCGGCCGCCGTCTGCTTCACGGACGGGAAGCTGATCGGCGCGACGCTGGACCGCAACGGCCTCCGGCCCTGCCGGTATCAGGTCATGACCGACGACCTGGTCGTGCTGGCATCCGAAGCCGGCGTGTTGCCGGCGGACGTGAAAGAAATCCGCCAGAAAGGCCGGCTCCAGCCGGGTCGCATGTTCCTGGTCGACACGGTACAGGGCCGGATCATCGACGACGAGGAAATCAAGGCCGATATCGTCGGCCGCAAGCCCTACCGTTCCTGGGTCACGCAGTACCGGGTCTCGCTCGACGAGCTGCCGGAACCGCTGAACGTGCCGCAGCCGGATCACCCGACGATCCGCCAGCGCCAGCAGGCGTTCGGGTACACAGTGGAAGAGCTGAAAATGGTCATCACGCCGATGGTGGTGACCGGCGAGGAACCCGTCTCCTCCATGGGCACCGACACGCCGCTGGCCGTGCTGTCGGAGCGGCCGCAACTGCTGTTCAAGTACTTCAAGCAACTGTTCGCCCAGGTGACCAACCCGCCGATCGATCCGATCCGCGAGGAATTGGTCATGTCGCTGGTCACGAACATCGGGCCCAAGCCCAATCTCATGGAGGAGCATCCGGAATCCTGCCGCCGGATCAGGGTCAAACAACCGATCCTGACCAATGCGGACCTCCAGAAAATCCGGGAGCTCGAGGACCCGCATTTCCGGAGCAAGACCTTGCGCATGCTGTTCCGGGTGGCCGAGGGCCCGGACGGGCTCGGCGCGGCGGTGGAGGAGTTGTGTCACCAGGCGTCCGAGGCGATCAGGGAAGGCTATCGGTTCCTGATCCTCAGCGACCGCGGTGTCAACGAGGAATGGGCGCCGATCCCCAGCCTGCTCGGCATCGCCGCGGTGCATCACCATCTGGTGCGGGAGTGCACGAGGACCGAGGTCGGCCTGATCCTCGAAACCGGCGAACCGCGCGACGTGCATCATTTCGCCTGCCTGATCGGCTACGGGGCGGGGACGATCAATCCCTATCTCGTATTCGAGACGCTGGTCGACATGGAGCGCGATGGCTACTTGCCGGAGGGCTTGGACGCGCAGACGGCCGAGGGCAAGTTCATCAAGGCGATCAACAAAGGGCTGCTCAAGATCTTCTCCAAGATGGGCATCTCCACCGTGCAGTCTTACTGCGGGGCGCAGATCTTCGAAGCCATCGGCCTGAACCATGAACTGATCGACCGCTATTTCACCGGCACGGCTTCGCGGATCGAAGGGATCGGGATCCGCGAGATCGGCGAAGAGACCCTGCGGCGGCATGCGCTCGCCTATGAGCCGGCGCCGATCCGTCAGCTCGACTTCGGCGGAGAGATTCACTATCGGGTGCAGGGCGAGCATCACAACTGGAATCCGGAGACCATTTACAAGCTGCAGCACGCCACGCGCGCCAACGATGCCAAGACCTACGCCGAGTTTGCCGCGCTGGTGAACGACGAGAGCAAGCGGCGCTCGAACCTGCGCGGCCTGCTGGACTTCAAGTTCCTGCCCGAGCCGATCCCGCTGGAGGAAGTGGAGCCGGCCAAAGAGATCGTCAAGCGGTTCACGACAGGAGCCATGTCGTTCGGCGCGATCAGCAAAGAAGCGCACGAGACCTTGGCCATCGCGATGAACCGGATCGGCGCGAAAAGCAACACCGGCGAGGGCGGCGAAGACCCCGAACGTTTCATCCCCCTCCCGAACGGGGATTCCAAGAATTCCTATATCAAGCAGGTGGCATCGGCCCGCTTCGGCGTGACCTCCCATTACCTGGTCAACGCGAAAGAACTGCAGATCAAGATGGCGCAGGGCGCCAAGCCCGGCGAAGGCGGGCAGTTGCCCGGCCACAAGGTGGACGAAGTCATCGCCAAGCTGCGCTATTCCACGCCGGGCGTCCAGTTGATCTCGCCGCCCCCGCATCACGACATCTATTCGATCGAGGATCTGGCGCAGTTGATCTTCGACTTGAAGAACTCGAACCCGGAAGCGGATGTGTCGGTGAAGCTGGTGGCGGAGGTCGGGGTCGGTACGGTCGCGGCTGGGGTGGCCAAGGCCCATGCCGACAAGGTGCTGATCAGCGGCGATTCCGGGGGCACGGGCGCGTCGCCGCTCTCCTCCATTAAGTATGCCGGCATTCCGTGGGAACTGGGGTTGTCCGAGACGCATCAGACCCTGGTGCTCAACGATCTTCGCGGGCGGATCCGGGTTGAAACCGACGGCCAGTTGAAGACTGGACGCGACGTCGTGATCGCGGCTCTGCTGGGCGCGGAGGAGTTCGGCTTCTCCACGGCGCCGCTGATCGTCGAGGGCTGCATCATGATGCGCAAGTGCCACCTGAACACCTGCCCGGTCGGGGTGGCGACGCAGGATCCGGTGCTGCGCAAGAAATTCACGGGCCAGCCCGAACATATCGTGAACTATTTCTTCTTCGTGGCCGAGGAAGTGCGGCAGCTCATGGCCAGGCTGGGCTTCCGCAAAATGGACGAGATGATCGGCCGCGTGGACAAGTTGAAAGTCCAAAAGGCCATCGATCACTGGAAGGCCAAGGGTCTGGACCTCACGCCGCTCCTCACGATGCCCGAGGTGGGATCTGAGGTCGCCCGGTACTGTGTCCAGAAACAGGATCACGGGCTGGCCGGCATCCTCGACAACCAGTTGATCGAGCTGTGCAAGCCGGCCATCGAGCGTGGCGAGAAAGTCACGCTCGATCTGCCGATCCGGAACGTGAACCGGACGACGGGCACCATGCTCTCCAGCCGCATCGCGAAAAAGTACGGATTGGAGGGCCTGCCGCCCGATACGATCACGATCAAGTTCACCGGCTCGGCCGGGCAGTCGTTCGGCGCGTTCCTCGCTCGGGGCATCACGTTGATCCTGGAGGGCGAGTCCAACGACTATCTGGGCAAGGGCCTGTCCGGCGGCAAGATTATCGTGTATCCGCCCAAGGGCTGCACCTATGTGCCGGAGGAAACAATCCTGATCGGCAACACCTCGCTCTACGGCGCGACTCAGGGCGAGTGCTACTTCTACGGGACGGCGGGCGAGCGGTTTGCGGTCCGGAACAGCGGGGTCCGGGCGGTGATCGAGGGGACCGGTGATCACGGGTGCGAATACATGACCGGCGGGGTCGTCGTGGTGCTGGGGAAGACGGGGCGCAACTTCGCGGCCGGGATGTCTGGCGGCATCGCCTTCGTGCTGAACGAGGACGGCAAGTTCGAGTCCCGCTGCAACATGGGCATGGTGGAGCTGGAGAAGGTCGTCACCGCCGAAGACAAGCAGGTGTTGCGCGGCATGATCGAATCGCATCTGAAGTACACCGGCAGCCGCAAGGCCAAGCTGGTGCTGGAGACCTGGGAGGCGATGCTGCCCAAATTCGTGAAGATCATGCCGATCGACTACAAGCGGGTGCTGGCCGAGCGGAAAGCGGCGGCCGCCAAGGAACAGGCGCATCGCGAAAAAGAGATGGTGGCGCACTAAGAGGCGCGAGGCGAGAGGTGCGTGGCTAGAGGCAGAAGAAGTTGCAGCGGGCTGTTTCCCCCCCACTAGCCTCGTGCCCCGGGCCCCTAGCCTGAGGCTTTAAGATGGCTGATCCGAAAGGCTTCATGAAATACGCCCGCGAGGGCCCCAAACGCCGGCCGGTCGAGCTGCGTGTCCAGGATTGGAGGGAATTTTACGAGCCGATTCCGGAGGACAAGCTGCAGATCCAGGCCGCGCGGTGCATGGACTGTGGCGTGCCCTTCTGCCAGAGCACCAACGGCTGTCCGGTCGTCAATCTCATCCCCGAGTGGAACGACCTCGTTCACCGCGGGCGCTGGAAGGACGCACTGAAAGCGCTCCACACCACGAACAATTTCCCGGAGTTCACCGGCCGGCTCTGCCCCGCTCCCTGCGAATCGGCCTGTGTGCTGGGGATCAACAGCGATCCGGTGTCGATCCGGGTCATCGAGTGGAACATCATCGACAAAGGGTTCGACGAAGGCTGGGTGCAGCCCGTGCTGCCGACGACCCGCACCGGCAAGACCGTGGCCATTGTGGGCTCCGGCCCTGCCGGCTTGGCCGCCGCGCAGCAACTGGCGAGGGCGGGTCACAGCGTCACCGTGTTCGAGAAGGCCGACCGGATCGGTGGGCTTCTGCGCTACGGGATTCCCGATTTCAAGATGGAGAAATGGGTCCTCGACCGGCGCCTCGAGCAGATGAAGGCCGAAGGCGTCGAGTTCAAGCCCGGCGTGCATGTCGGCAGGGACATCAGCGGGGAAGACCTGCGCCGCCGGTTCGACGCGGTGTGTCTGGCCATGGGCGCGGAACAGGCGCGCGACCTGCTGGTCCCGGGCCGGGAACTCAAGGGCATCCATTTCGCGATGGACTATCTCGTCCAGCAGAACAAGCGGAACGCCGGCGACGTGATCGTGGACGAGCCGATCACCGCGAAGGGCAAGCGCGTCGTCATCATCGGCGGCGGCGACACCGGGTCGGACTGTTTGGGCACTGCGCACCGGCAGGGATGCACGGAGGTGCATCAGTTCGAATTGCTGCCGGAGCCCCCACCACAGCGGGCCGATTCCACGCCGTGGCCTCTCTGGCCGATGCAACTCCGCACCTCGCACGCGCATGAGGAAGGCTGCGACCGGCAGTGGAGCGTCTCCACGACGAAGTTCAGCGGCCGCAACGGGTACGTGACGAAGCTGCACGCGCACCGGGTTGCCTTCGAGAACGGGAAGTTCGTGCCGATTCCGAACACCGAATTCGAGATGGAAGTCGATCTCGTGCTGTTGGCGATGGGCTTTACCGGTCCGGTGAAGAACGGCCTGCTCGACAGCCTCGGCGTCAAGTACGACCCGCGCGGCAACGTGGCCGTGGACGACGATTCTATGACCTCGGTCGAGGGCATCTTCGCCGGCGGCGACGTCAAGCGCGGCGCCTCGCTCATCGTCTGGGCCATCGCCGAAGGCCGCAAGATGGCCGCCGGCGTGGATAAGTATCTGCGGGCAGGCCGGAGTGCCAAGGCGGCGGTGAAATGAGAATGATCACCAAGAAGGAAGCCCGCGCCTACGTGAAGCGCTGGCGGTTGGTCAACCAGGCTCTTGAGGAGGAACTCCGCCAGACCTCGATAGAGACGAAGTTCAAAAAGATGGACGCAGCGTACCGAACGGCTGTTGCGCTCGGCTTCTTGACAAAGCGAAGAGCGTTGAAACAGGACACAGAGGATGAGGTTCGGCAACGGTGGCTTCGACTGAAGACGATCCATCCGCAAAGATAAAGAATCCTTCCCTTCTCTCGCTGGTTCCTGCCATCCGCGCCCTCTCTCACCTGTTGAAAGCATCCCAAGTGCCTGGAGCCATCATCGGAGGTGTCGCCGCCAGCTTGCAAGGGCAAGCGAGGATGACCGAAGATGTGGATGCACTTATTCGCCTCGATGAAAACGTTCTGGATCGCTTCCTGGAAATGGCAAAGGCTGAAGGGTTTCGGCCGAGGCTCCCTGATGTCATTTCCTTTGCGCGGCGCTCGGCGGTGCTCCTCCTGGAACATGAGGCGACTCGAGTCGGCATGGATCTGACGATCAGCCGGATGGCGTTTGAGTCAGAGGCGATCGATCGCGCCCGCCTCGTGGTATTGGATGATTTGCAGTTTTCCGTAGTCGCTCCTGAAGACCTCATCATCATGAAAGCAATTGCTCACCGCCCCCAGGATCTCCAAGACATTGACGCCGTGGCTCGGGCCAATCCCCGGTTGGATGTGCGTCGAGTGCGTACCCAGGTGCAGGCATTTGCAAAGGCCCTGGATATGCCGGAGCTGTGGGAAGACATCGCGCCGTTGCTGAAGAGCCGGGTCCGCCGGAAGCCGACAACGCGACGGGCGAAGGGCTGAGAGAAGTCTCGGAAGTCCGGGCATGACACGCCATCCGGAAAAGCTTCAGAGGCAGCGCCTCTTCCCCGGTGTAGGGACCGCGTGCGGGGGTTGTTGCCCATTGCCATACCACTACCATTGCGACGGTTAACCTCCCACTCATGACAAAGGGCCCACCATCCACAGCTCTGTCGCTGAAGGGTTGATGTCGAAGACCGTACCGCGTCAGGTCCAGCCAAAGAAGCAGGGGAGAAGGGTGCTTTCCTAAGCTCGCTTTGCTACAATTCAGCCCGCCAACAGTGTTATTTGCAGGGAGCGGTGGTGATCGAAACGCTCTCAATAGAACGATTCAAGTCGATCAAGTCGCTTTCGATTCCCTGTCGAAAGGTCAACGTCTTTATCGGGGCCCCCGACACGGGCAAAACCAACATCCTGGAGGCTCTGGGCTTTCTTTCCGGGCTTGGCTGGGGTTGGTCGTTGGGAGCATCTCTCCGCCTTCGACCTGAACTTGGCTTTGATCCGCTGTTTTATCGACAATTCTTTGATCAGCCTTTCCAGATCTCTTTGCAGCTCGTCGCTCCGCCGGCTGCACACCAGGCGCAGCAGTTGACGGTGAAAGCAGCCATCGCAGGAGCACCGGACCGTCGACTTGAGATTAGTTCCCCTTCATTTGGAACTCGCACCGTTAACTTTGGTGGCTCTTGCCATTTCCCCGCCTTAGACTGGGTCCGGTTCTATTGCTATACGACGTCCGAGCACTGGCAGTACAATTCTGGTTACCATCGTGGCACGAAGGAAATAACAACCCCACATGGATACAACCTGCTTTACATTGCCCGTCACAATGCCCGGGTCTATGAGTTCTTGAGGGACACCGTGGCCGGACTCAATTGGAAATTACGGTTCGATCAAGCTCAGCGCACGTTCCGGCTGTCGGAAGTCAGGCAGGATGAAATCCTGGATTATAATTTGGACTTGCTGTCGGATAGCTTGAAAAGGCAGTTCTTCTACGGCGCAATTCTTCAGTCCTCCGAAGAAGTCACCTTGGTGTTCGACGAGCCGGATGTCTTCGCGTTCCCGCCTTATCCCAAGGCCCTCGGTGAAATGATCGGTGCAGATCGGTCTAATCATTTCTTTCTGACCACTCATAACCCGTATTTCTTGGCCGGTCTCGTCGAAAAGACGCCTGCCGAGCACCTCGCCTTTTTTGTCTGCTATCGTGACAAGGAAGGCGCCACCGGCGCGAGACTGCTCTCTCACGAGGACACCGCCAAGGTCGTCGAGCTGGGCGCGAGTGTCTTCTTCAATCTCGACGACTTCATCGGATCGTGACGCTCACGTTCGCGTATGAGTGTTACGCCGATGAAGACATCGTCCTTTTTCTTCGTGACCACTGCCAACTTCCACTTCGCAAACGGCACAGCTTCGGCCAGGGCCAAGTGGTAAACGATCTCCTGAAGAAATCCCGAGCCGATATCGGTATGATGGATGAGGACCCGGGGAGTTCCCATCACCCTCTACGAGACCGGATGGAGGTCATCCATACGACGGCTGACCTGGAAGTCCGCCGCAAGTCGGGCCGGCATCTGATCATCGTGAAGCCGGAGCTGGAAGACCGTTTCCTTTGGTCGATGAGACGGGCTGCATTGCAGCCGAAACTGCCTTCACATCCCAAGGAGCTTCAAACACTCCTGAACTTGCCGAAGCATCCAGCTCACCGACTCTTTCGAGAGGGGTTGAGCGAATTGCACAAGGTCGCGACCGCCCAAAAGATAAGCACGTTCATCACCGACCTCGAACGCATCATCCAAACATTGCTCTGAGCTAAGCTTTAGGGCGGTCCTGTAGCAGCGTCTACCTGCCGTTTTCCGGCCGAGAGGATTTCCCCTGGGCATTACGCAAACACCTTGGAAGTCAAACACCGCCCAGCGACGACGACGGTTCGTATACAATACATATCTCAACCGGCGATCTCGCTCACGGGACCCGTTATGCCCCGCGCTCTCATCGGCACGTCCGGGTGGACCTATCCGAGTTGGAAGGGCCCGTTCTATCCTGAAGACCTGCCCAGCGCTCGATTCCTGGAGTTCTATGCGAAGGAGTTTCCTACCACCGAAGTCAATTATTCCTTCTACCATCTGCCGCGGCCGGCGACATATGAGAAATGGGCGGCGCAGGTACCGGAGGGGTTTATCTTCGCGGTCAAGGCCAGCCGGCTGATCACTCACACCAAGCGGCTGGTCGATGTGGAAGACCCTTGGCGCGTCTTCCTGCAGAACGCTCGCTCGCTCGGCCCGCATTTGGGACCGATTCTGTTTCAGTTCCCGCCGTCCTTTCGCTGCGACCGTTTCCGCCTGGAGGGCTTTCTGAAGATCGCCAAACAGGCGGCGTCTAAAGCTCATCCGTTGGAGCTTGTCTTCGAATTCCGGCACGACTCCTGGTTTACGGACGATATCTATCGCCTGCTGAGCCGGCACGATGCGGCGCTGTGTATCGCGGATTCGCCACGCTACCCAAGGAAGGATGTGCTGACCGCCGGATTCACCTATCTGCGGTTTCACGGCCGGACGAAGTTGTTCGCATCCTGCTACACGAAGAAGGAACTGGCTGAAGAGGCGAAGAAGATCAAACGGTATCTGCGCGACGGACTCGACGTGTACGTCTATTTCAACAACGATGCGGAAGGGCATGCCGTGGCCAACGCGCGGACGCTGAGAGCTCTCGCGGAAGGATGAGAAGCCGCGGTGGCGAGGAGCGGGGCGGGCCTGTGTCGCGAATCGCGTGTAGGCTCTGAAAGTTTCCCGGGGCGACCGGGTGGCGGTCCGCCGCAGGCGGACGGCGAGGACTGTGCGAAGCTGGACATGTGCGCTAGCACCGAGTCCAGCAAGTTCCGCAGCCGAGCCTGCCGGTTGGCTCCGGGTTCCGAGCCGAAACGCTGGTCAGGTAGGCCTACCCGCTCCTCACAATGAAGACGTCAACATGGAAACCCAATACAGGCCACGTGATGCAGAGGATCACCAGAATCGCGCTGGTGGTGGCGCTGCTCCTCGGTCTGCCCTTGTTGGGCGTGATCCTCGCCGGCCAGCCGCTCGATCGCTATCTCGAATTTCCCCCGCGCACCCGCTATGTCGAACATGAGCCCTTCTCCTGGTTCCTCTTCATCGCGCTTGCCGTCTTGATCCTTGCGTCGGTCGGGCCGATCATCCTTCGGATCCTCACGTCAGGCTACCAACTCTCAGCGATCAGCCGTCAGCGGTCCACATCTCTCACTCGGCACCCAGCACTCGGCACTCAGCACTATCCTTTCGTCTTCCCCTGGTGGGGCTGGATGGGAGTCGGGCTGACGGCGGCTGCCTGGGTCTTGGCTTGGACCCGCTTTCCGTGGTTTGGGCCGTTCCAGCCGTTCACCTTCACGCCGCTCTGGCTCGGCTACATCCTGGTGGTCAATGCCTGGACATTCGTCCGCACCGGGCGCTGCATGATGCTGCACCGGCCTCGGTATTTTCTCTCGCTCTTCCCGCTCAGTTCGGCGTTCTGGTGGTTCTTCGAGTATCTCAATCGATTCGTGCAGAACTGGTACTACGTGGGAGTCCAAGAGTTCACGCCGCTCGAGTACTTCGTTCACGCGACGATCCCGTTCTCCACGGTGCTTCCCGCCGTGCTCGGGACGACCGACTTGCTGGCATCGTGTCCGCGGCTCAGCGCCGGGCTGGACAAATGGCGGTCTGTCCAGGTGGCGAACACCAAATTGGTCGGCTGGTCGGTTCTGGCGTTAGGGGCTGGTGGGTTAGTTGGGATCGGCGTCTGGCCGAATTATCTGTATCCGCTGGTCTGGGTGGCGCCGCTCCTGCTGATCACAGCGCTGCAGGCGGTATCGGGTGAGGAAACCATCTTCTCAACGCTCTCCCACGGCGAGTGGCGGCCGATCTGGCTGCCCGCGATCGCGGCGCTCATCTGCGGCTTTTTCTGGGAGATGTGGAATGTCAAGAGCCTCGCTCACTGGGAATATGCGATCCCGTTCGTGCATCGGTTTCAGCTCTTCGAAATGCCGATCTTGGGCTACGCCGGCTATCTTCCGTTCGGCCTCGAGTGCCTGGCAGTCGCGTATTGGGTATTCCCGGGAGAACGCACCTTTGCTTGACGTCCCGGTCGACAGCGCGGTACAAGGTCGCCTCGCGTGACCACGACCGTCCTCATCGTCTTCATCCTCGTCTACCTCGGGATGATTCTCGGGGGCTTGCCGTTTTTCCAGCTCGACCGGACCGGAGTAGCGGTGCTGGGGGCGATCGCGCTGGTGGCGACGGGCGACGTGAGTCTCGAAGAGGCGGGCCGCTCGATCCATGCGCCGACCCTGCTGCTGCTCTTCGCCTTTATGGTGCTGTCGGCGCAGTTGCGATTGGGTGGGTTCTACACCTTTGTCACCCACCGGCTGGCGGCGCTGCCGCTTGCGCCGCCGCAGTTACTCGGCGCCTTGATCCTGGTGGTCGGCGGGTTGTCCGCCGTGTTCAGCAACGACATCGTCTGTCTCGCGATGGCGCCGGTGTTGGTCGATGCGTGCCTGAAGCGGCAGCTCGATCCCGTGCCCTATCTCCTCGCGCTGGCCTGCGCAGCCAATATCGGCTCGGCGCTGACACTCATCGGGAACCCGCAGAACATGTTGGTCGGAGAGACGCTCCGGCTTTCGTTCGCAGGCTATGTCCGCGACGCAGCCGTGCCCGTGGTGCTGGGGCTTGTGACAACATGGGGATTGATCGTGCTGCAGGTCCGAAGCCGGTGGACGTGTGCTGCCCCCGCCGCCGAGCGACCGGAGCCCGAGCGGCGCGCGGAAGGGCATCCACGGTTTGACCGCTGGCAGACGACGAAGGGGCTGACCGTGGCGGCCCTCCTGGTCGCGGTCTTTCTCGCCACGACATGGCCGCGTGAGCTAGCGGCCCTCGCGGGGGCCGGCGTGCTGTTGCTCAGCCGACGCCTGCACTCGCGCCATATGCTCGGGTTGGTCGATTGGGAGTTGCTCGTCCTGTTCATCGGGCTCTTTGTCGTCAACCGCGCCTTCCAGCACACCGGCTTGATGGCGGACATCGTGCAGACGCTGGCGGGCGCCGGCCTGCGCCTCGATCAGCCATGGCTGCTGTTCGTGGCGACATTCGTGCTGAGCAATGTCGTCTCCAATGTGCCCGCGGTGATGCTGCTGCTTCCGCTCGCGACCCATCCCATGGCCGGGACTCTGCTGGCGCTGGCCAGCACACTGGCGGGCAATCTGTTGATTGTCGGCAGCATCGCGAACATCATCGTGGTGGATGCGGCCGAGCGGCGCGGCGTCCGCATCGACTGGCGTCGACATGCCCGCGTCGGCGTGCCGGTCACGCTGGCGACGATGGCGATTTCGGGCGCATACTTGTGGCTGCGCATCGGTTGAACGCCGGGACGCACAGCCCCGGAGAAGGTCCCGACCTTCTTCCCGCGGATCCGGTTTCTGACAGATCGGTCGCCGATCCGACAGAGTATCCATCCCGCTGCGGCCAGGAAGGAGAAATCCACCGGTGAATCTGCGCGCAGCGTTGATCTTTCTTGTGCTGGGCTTCGTCGGGCTGCTGCTCGTCATGGGGGTGCTGAGCTTCGTCCGATGGCTCAAGGTTTCCTATCCTCGGTACTTCCGATCGGTCCTCGCAGGGCTCGGCGTCGCGGCCGTCGGTTTGGTGCTGTGGGGCTACCAGGAGGCGGCCGAGCGCCCGGCTTTTCACCCTGGCGATCTCATTACGCTGGAGGCGCCGGTCGTCGCTCGGCTCATTTCAGCCGAGCGCAATACGCCTGCGACAAGTTGCATCGTGGAGATCTACGAACATCTTGCGGTCGTCGAAGCGGAAAGCGGCACGCTGAAGGCGCACGTGGAGAGCAATACTCGCTCAGGGCCCAGTTTCTGCCCGGTCGGAGCCGAAGTGCAGCTCGATCCCGCCTGGTTGCATCGCTATACCCTCACCCACCGGCACTCCTGACACGCAGTCCGCCGCGGTCTGGACAATCCCCCTCTACCACGTCGTGGCCTCGTGGGCCCTCCGGCGGTCAAGGAACGGCCCGTAAGCCTGCCGCCCACCTTTGCTTGCACATCACGTATCACGCCTTACGCGCCCAGGCCGTGTTTGGACCTCCTCGGATTCCGGCTCGGAGGGTTCGGTCGGGAGACTGGGGCCGGGGACCCGGTAGCGCTCGGAGGCCCACGCGCCCAGGTCGATCAGTTGGCACCGTTCGGAGCAGAACGGCCGCCAGAGATTCCCTTCCCAGCCGGTCGTTTTTCGACAGATGGGGCAGGTCATGGGCGAAATTATACCTCTTTGGCGGGAAGAAATTTCTGTAGGTGCCGATGACTGTCAGTTGAGGGACTTTGCGCAGCGGAAACCGATCGTAGCGGACCGTTGGTCCGGCGGCGCCCCGCCGCGAGTGGCCGCCCGCAGCATATGAGGCTTGCTCTTCCAGGACCCGCCGCGCACGCTCTTGTACCGGCTCGTGGGCGGGCCGGATGGATTCCGCTCCGGCATGATGGAATAGTAGTCGAATCCGAACCAATCCTGGACCCATTCAGCCACATTGCCCGCCAAGTGGCGGAGCCCGTAGGGACTCTGCCCTTCTTCTCCGCTGTCGACCGCCGCGACAAGCGGGATCTCATGCATGTGATACTGCCCGAATACGGCCAGTCCCGGCTCGGGCGCCTTGGGGCCCCAGGGGAACAGGTTGCCCTCGCTGCCGCGGGTGGCTTTCTCCCATTCTGCTTCGGTCGGGAGACGCTTTCCCTGCTTACGGCAAAAATCGTCGGCCTCCATCCAGGTGACATACATCGCGGGCCAGCGGGCCAAGACATAATCGGGCATCGCGTGGACCGTGATCACGTGCCAGATGAGCCGTTGAAGCTCGTCAGAGACAGGCCGGTGTTGTGACCGAAGGTACGCGAGATATTCGGCCAGGCTGACTTCATCGCGGTCTATCTCATAAGGGTCCAGCCAGATGCGCCGCTGCGGCAGTTCGGTGTCGTCGAACTGGGTTTCCAGCCCGTAGGGATCGTCGTCCTTTCGATTCGTCCCCATGAGGAACCAGCCTTCCGGGACGGTCACCGTCGGAGAGGGCTGAGCCAATGCGGCGATCGCAGCGAGGTGTGCGGGCAAGGCGGTTTTCATGTCCGGCCCGGCGGCTCGCACCGGGGACTGCAGCAAGGCAGCGGTCACAAGCGGGAGGGACAGGATCCGCCAGCCGGCTAACTGTCGGCGGTACCTAGGGGAAAGAGTGAGGTTCACAATTTGTTCGGCGACGAGACGGTTTTGGAAATTTCCGCGATCAGCCGCCGCTCGATCTCCGCGGTTTCCTCGGGGCTGACGGCCAGCGCCCGTCCGCCTTGCGCCAATTTTTCGAACTCCGCTTTCACGCTCAGGCGGGTGACGTTGGAGGGAAGAGCTTGCAACGAGACGAGGTACTGGTTCCGAAATCCGGAGACTTCCAATGATGCCGGCGCCGACACCTTTCGCTCGGTCACGTAAACGGCCTTCTGATCGGTCTTCACGCTCACCTTGACTGTATAGCCGTTGCGCGCCAGGGCCTCCTCGGCGGCTTTGCTGACCGCCGCCAGAGGGCGCGGCAGCTCCTCCACCTGGGCGCCTTTCTCGTCCACGCGGAGATTTTGTGAGACCTGGGCGTTGGTCGCGGCGGTGCGCTGCACCTGCGCGGCGAGCTTCCTCGCTTCCGCCGTCTGGGCCTCCAGCTTGGCCGTCAGGGTCTTCACCTCGGCTTCGGCTCGTTCCGCCTCTTTCTTGGCATCGCGCAGTTCCCGATTGAGGAGGTCGATCTGCTGTTGCATCACCTTGTTGCCGTCCTGCAGCGAGACGACCACCGACTCCTGTTTCGCCACCTGCTTACGGAGGTTCTCGTTCTCGATCCTGAGCGGAGAGTCGTCCGGCTTGCAGCCGGCGATCCAGGCGCCGGTGACGAGCAAGAGCACTGCGGGGAGCGAACGGGACGATCGCCGGGACGGCTCGATGAGAACGCTCCGTTGCGACATGCTGACCCGATTATCCATGCTTCGGCGTCGCTTGTCTATCCCGTTCGCCAGCCCGCTCGTCCGCGAATGCGTTGGTTTGACTGCCTGTGGCGCGCACGTTATGCTCTCGGCATGCGGGCAAGAACGCTGGCTCCGTTCGTGCTGGCCGGTTTGGCGTGGATGATCGCGCCGGCGACGGGGACCGGGTCCGACCGGCAGGCGGAGCCCTCCGACCCGGTTCCCGCCGAGGACTATCCAATCTACAACGTCGTCGTGCGGTCCAAGTTCGTGACCTCCGCGACGCAACTCGTGGTCATCGAGCGGTTGACGGCCACGACGCTGTATCCGGAACAGGACAAGCCGACGCCCCGCGCGTTGCCCGAGCAGAATGAGTACTTTGAAGGGCGACTCCCTGCGGATCTGATGAAAGATTTCGTGATGAAGAACAGCCATCCGTTCAGACTGGAGTCACGGTTCGACTTCGGCGTGCGTTACCGGTTCGTGTCCGGTGACGGAGCCGAGCAACAGGAAGTCTCGCTCTCGCCGCTCCCCGTGGCGTTTCCGCGCAGGGACCTGGTGCAGGATGGGCCTCTCCCGGTGATCGACCGGCTGGCGTTCTCGCGCGTGGCGTTCACGTCGCGCAAGGATCAGGCCCTCGTCTATGTGGCCAACACCCGTCCCGATGGCACGGGCGCCGGCTTTCTCTTCTGGCTGCACAAACCGGTCGACACATGGGAGATCATCGACACCGAGGTGCTGTGGGTGGCGCGGGTCGGCGGGCCGCCTCAGGGAGAACGCTGACTTGAGATTCGACACGGATGAGCGATAGCATCAAGCGGGATAAGGAACTGGCGACGTGAGCGGGTGAAACAAGGCGAGGGATGGTCGCTGAACGATGACCGGGATGATCCGCAAGACCTTCTCCGTTCCTCCGTTAGGCTGTAACTGTTCCATCATCGGGGATCCCGTCACCAAACGGGCGATCGTGGTCGATCCGGGAGGCGCGCCCGAACGGATTCTCCGGGAAGCGCAGGACATGGGGTTGACCGTCGTGAGCGTCCTCCATACGCACGCCCATTTTGACCATTTCCTCGCAGCAGGTGAGATCAAGAAAGCTACCGGGGCGACACTGTGTCTGCATCCCGACGATCGGGACCTCTGGCGGATGCTCGATGTCCAGTGCCGCGTATTCGGCGTGCCCTACGTGCCGGTGCCGCCTCCCGACTATTGGCTACAGGACGAAGAAAAGATCATCGTCGGCGGGCTCGAAGGCCTGGCGCTGCATACGCCCGGCCACACGCCTGGGTCGATGAGCTTTCACTTTCCGGCGGAGAAGCTGCTGCTCGCCGGCGATACGCTGTTTCGGGGAGGGATCGGGCGGACGGACCTGTGGGGTGGAGATTTCGACGCGATCGAGCGGTCCATCCGCGAGCGCCTCTATACGTTGGACGAAACGACGCGTGTCATTACCGGTCACGGGCCGGATACGGAGATCGGCCTGGAACGGGAATCCAACCCGTTTGTCCGGGCGTAAGCAAGAGCCTTTCGGCGTCATCCTCGACTTCAGCCGAAGGAGGGAACCATGAACCATCTCGGTCGGTTGATGCAGGTGTGGCTGGTCTTCATCATCGTAGCCGGTTTGCCGGGGTCGGTCTCCCGCGCGCAAACCGAGCCGCCAAGTCCTCCGTCTTCTTCGCAGGTGACGATCTCGGACGTGCAGGTCCGGCTTTCGGATCACGGGCCGGTGGTCCTCCTCAAGGCCGAGGGCAAGACCATCCCCATCTTCGTGGACATGACGGTCGCCAGCTCCATCTATGGCGCGCTCACGGGCGAGAAGATGCCGCGGCCCATGTCGCACGACCTGATGCATTCGATTCTCGAAGCCTTCGGCGGAAAGGTGACGCAGACCGTGATCACGTTGAAAGGCGGCACCTATTACGGCGCGCTGACGGTGGCGTTCAAAGACCAGGTGACGGTGTTCGACAGCCGATCTTCCGACTCGATCGCGCTGGCCATTCACTTCAAGGCGCCGATCATCGTGAGTCGAGAGCTGTTGGATTCGGCGGGCAAGGTGTTGACCCCCGAGAGCAAGGCGCAGACGTTATAACGCCTACTCTTTCGCCATCCGTTCATCGAGCAGCTTGAGGCGCTTTTCGGTCGCTTGCTTGATGAAGGCGATGTTTTCCTGCAGGTGCTGCTCTGCGGTGATCGTGCCTTCTTCCCGGCGTTTCTGTTGCGCCAACCCAAACTGTGCGACTTCGGCCTCACCCTGCGCGTTCAACTCTTTCCAGATCGCCGCGCACCGCTCCTGCTTGTTGGTCGGATAGCGGTCGCATGGCGGCTCTGCCGCAGCCGGACTCCCGATCCAGAAGAGGGAAAGCAATGAGCATAAGCACGTCCACCCTCCGCGTATGCCCGATTCCTGCATGATGGACCTCCCGTGAAATGCGGTCGAACGACTGCTGGCGCCGAATCAAGGAGATGGAGGCGGAAGAGACTCGGCTGGCGCCTGCTTCGCCAAGGTGACATGGAGCTCATCGTCGAAGGCATAGTAGCCGCCGTCGCGGCGGTCTTTCTGGATACAGTTGACAATGAAGATGAGGCAGACCACATTGCCCATCACCCACCAGGACATCCCGCGCTTGATTGTGACGGTCGCCGGTTCGTACCCGTCTTTCTCCACGAGGGCGACATGATCGGATTTCCGGTTCAACGAAACCGTGCCCGGCGCGATGACGCGCAGATAGTCGTCGATGACGACGTTGGCCTCCGGCGGATCGGTGAAAATCGTCACGGACTGACGGTCGGAATTGATGCTCGTGGCGCAACTGGACAGGGCGAGCATGATCCCGGCCAGGCCAAGAAGGACGTGGCAAGACCAGCCTTTCCTCGGGTCTTTCCTGTCTTCTTCTTGACATTCTCCCTTTCTCATGAAGTGGGGACGGGCTGTTGGAGCGTGCATCAGACCCGTTTCGTGCTCCGACGTCGCCGAACGTGAGCGTCCCCCCGCAGGCGGGTGGTGAGGACTGTTCGACGTTCCATTTGAGCAATGTTCAAAATGGAACGAGTTCCGCAGCCAAGCCGGGGACCCGTTGCCCCGGGACCCATTGCTCTGCGCCAGTGCAATGGGTGCTCGGCAACGGGTGATCAGGCTTACGACGGACCGAAACGGATCTGGCATGTGAGCGGAAACAGCCCGACCTCTCTTCATATCTTCATCGCCTCCTTGACTTCTTCCAACGTCTGATGCGCGATGGCTGCTGCGCGCCGGCTGCCGTCCTGGACGATGTCGTCGAGCTCGCTCGGGTGTTTCGTCAACTGGCTGCGCGCCTCCCAGATGGGTGCTAGGCGCTCGACGATCCGATCCGCCACCAGTTTCTTGCAGTCGATGCAACCGATCGCCGCGGTGCGGCATTCGCGGTTGACCCGGTCGATGACGGGCTTAGGCGAGAAAATATTTTGGAAGTCATAGACCGGGCAGACGTCCGGGTTACCGGGATCGTTGCGGCGGACCCTCGCCGGATCGGTGACCATCGTCTTGAGCTTCTGCCGGACCACTGGCTCGGGATCCGACAGGTTGATCGTGTTTCCGTAGCTCTTGCTCATTTTTCGGCCGTCGGTGCCCAGTACCTTTGGAAACCGGGTGAGATGTTCCATCGGTTCGGGGAAGACCGGTTTGTACAGACCGTTGAACCGCCGTGCCAATTCGCGGGTAAGCTCCAGATGGGGCAACTGGTCTTTTCCGACCGGGACGTAGTCGGGTTTGTACAGGAGAATATCCGCTGCCTGAAGCACAGGATACCCAAGGAAGCCGTAAGTGCTGAGGTCGCGCTCTTTGATCTCTTCCTGTTTTTCCTTGTAGGTGGGGTTTCGTTCAAGCCAGGAGATCGGGATGATCATCGAGAACAGCAGGTGCAGGATCGCATGCTCTGGCACGCGAGACTGGATGAAGACCGTGGATCGTTTCGGATCGATGCCGGCTGCCAGCCAGTCGATCAAGAGTTCGCGCGCGAATTCCCGGATCCGGCTGGTGTCGGTGTAATTGGTGGACAGCGCGTGCCAGTCGGCGACGAAAAAGTAGCATTCATACTGCTCTTGCAGCGCTTTCCAGTTGTCGAGGGCGCCCAGCAGGTTCCCCAAATGCAGCAGGCCGCTGGGCTGCATGCCGCTCAGGACGCGCTTTCGCTGTGTGGTCATGCTCCACTCAGAACGGTGGTGAGCAGTGTTCCGGCCATCACGCTGACCAGTGTGCCGGTGATCGTTCGAATAACGTGAATCTGCGGGTCGAATACGATCAGCGCAACGATGATTAGCATGCCATAGGGCTCCAGCCTGGCTAGAGCCAGCGCAGGACGAGCGGGCAGGAGGCTCGTCAGGATGCGCCCGCCGTCGAGCGGAGGAATCGGGATGAGATTGAAGACCATCAACAGGATGTTGATGAACACCGAGTACAGCGCCATCGCCGCGATCGGTAGCAGCAACATGCCGAGCCAGTCGCGCCGCGGTTCTTGGCCCGGCTGCGGCGGCCAGGACGCCATGAGCGTCGGGTCGATCATGATCACGATGCTCAGCAAGACAGCACTGGCGATCGCCAGCGCGAGGTTCATCCCTGGTCCGGCCGCCGCCACCAACGCCATGTCGCGACGCGGGTTGCCGAGTCGTCTGGGATCGATCGGGACAGGTTTCGCCCAGCCCAGAAAAAACCCACCGGGTATGAGGAGACAGATCAGCGGCAGAATCACTGTGCCGACCGGGTCGATATGCGCGAGCGGATTGATCGTCAGCCGTCCTGCCAGCTTGGCGGTGGGATCGCCATAGTGATTGGCGACCCAGCCGTGCGCATACTCATGGAGCACCATCGCCAACATCAGCGGAAGGGCCATGTAGGAGAGGGTATGAAGAATCTGGGGGAGCGAGTTCATGGAGCCGTGCTTCCGGCCGATCGAGTTTATTCTACCTGCACGAATCTGCCCTGTTTCACTTGGATCACGAACACGCGACGGTTGAGCGTGCCCCCGGCGTCGAAACCGGCCGGCCCGGCCAACGCCGGCAGATCCTGCTGCAACGCCAGATAGTCCCGTACGGCTTCGCCCGATGTTGCCCCTTTCCGAATGGCCTCCAGGACGAGGCGCGCGGCTTCGTAGGCCTGAGCCGCGAACAGTGTGGGACTGGTTTGAAACCGCCGCTGATAGCGTTCGACGAAATCCTGCACGTTTGCGAGAGGACTGTCAATAAAAAATCCGTCGACAAAGACGCCGCCGTCGACCGTACGATCGGCCAGGCGGGGAAAGTCGGGCGAGTTCCAGCCGTTCGCACCCAGCAGCGGAACTTTGATGTCGTGGAACACAAGCTGTGTTGCGATCAGAGCCACCTCGATGGAACGGCCGGGGACAAACACCGCGTCGAATCCCGGTGTATAGATGACGCGCTTGGCACCCTTCACCGTCTTGCCGTTTTCCACCGGAACAGCGATTCCGTACTTCTTCAGGTCTTCCGCTTTGAGTCGTTTGATCTGAGGGCCGAAGTCCGTTTCGCCTTCTTTGTAGGATTCGACCGCGACAATCTCTCCGTTATGTCGGCGCACTTCCTGTGCAAACAGCCGGGCCAGTTCGCGGCCGTAGACCGTGTCCGGATGGAGGATGCAGAACCGACGGTACCCCGGCTCCCCGGTCGCATAGTCCGCGATGCGCTTTGCTTGGAGCGGATAGGTCAGCGCCGTGCTGAAGACATAGGCGCCCAAGCGGCGGACGTTCGGAAAGGTGGCGGCCGGCGTGATGACCGGGATTTTAGTCCGCTCAGCCAACTCCGCCATCACCGGAAGATTCTTCGAGAGCAGCGGCCCGATGACAGCCAACGGCCGGTCTTCGAACAACAGATCGGTGAGGTCGTTGAGAAACGTCGCGCGCTCGGTTTCGCTGTCCTTGACGATCAGTCCGACCGAGGCGAGCCCTAAACTGTCTTTGCCTTTCTCCAGCGCCAGTTGAATCCCGTTGAGGACTTCGGTGCCGAACGGCGCGAGTTTGCCGGAGAGCGGGAGCACCGCGGCGATCACGTGCTGATACGACTTGAGCTTGGCCTTGAATGAGGCGAGCAGATCGGACGCCTTGGTCGCAAACTCATGGTTGGGAAAACGTCGCACGAAGAGCCGGATGTTCCGTTCGGCCAGATGGTCCTCGCCCTGGGCTGTTTGCAGTTCGATCAGCCGGATCAACGCGATGTCGCCGGGAAACGACTTCGGGTAGGCGTCGCGCAGGCGAATGAGGGTTTTTCTGTCGAGATGTTCCCTGATCAATTCCTGGATACGGTTCTTTATTTCGGCCGCCTGCTCTTCCGGGTTCAGTTCGATTTCATCAAGCCAGGCTTGAACGGCGCGCAGATGATCCTTTTTTTGAAGCTGTAGCTCGCCCGTCAGCCGAAGCGCTTCGCGTTTCGTCTCGAGATCGGATGAGAGACTCCGGATTTCGGCCAACACGCGCAACGCGAGATCGAGATTGCCCAAGGCTGCCTGAGCGCGCGCCAGCATCAAGCGCGCACGATCGGCCAGATCGGACGTCGGAAACTCGCTGAGAAGCTGGTTCAAATACCTGATCGCTTCGCCGTATTCCTTCGTGTGATACAACGCGGCACCGAGCAGGAGATACGCGTCATCCAAGTGTTCGGGTTTCGAAGAGGCGCCGATGTAGTTCTTGAGCAGAGGCACCGCCGCGTCGGCCTGTTGAGTTTCGATCAGCCGTTTGGCTTGGTCCAAGACGACGGGGAGGGACTGGTTTCCCGGGGATTTGCCCTGTTCAGGACGGGTCGTGCGCGGCGAAGATTCTGTCGCGGCGAAAGTTGTGGAGGCGTCGGGAAGGGCGAACAATAAAAACAGGGCGACGAACGGAGAAACGAACGTCGAACAAGCGAGGAGGCGGAAAAAAAGCGGATTGGACATCGCCCTCGATGATCATCATAGCGGACGCTCATGCCGCAACGAAGCTACTATAGGAAAAGGTTCGGAGGGGTGTCAAGGTCAAGTCCTCGGCGACATTGTGTTCCGTTCGGGGCTTGGCTATAGTCGCGGTCAAACTACGTGACACGCGGACTTCGCCGGGCGAGATGAGCAGAATGGATCGAGATGGGAATCCGCCGGCATGCGTCGAGGCTCGACCGCATGCGGTGATGGCCGGCTTGATCGAGCGGTATTGGAGCTATCTCCGGGTTGAAGGTGGGCTCTCGACGCAGACGCTGGAGGCCTACCGACGCGACCTGGAGAAATTTGCGTCCTTTCTGCTCAGTGAGAAGATCCGGAGCCCGGCCGACGTCACGCGACACACGATAGCGGGTTTTTTCATTCATCTGAAGCGGCTGCGGCTGGCTCCGGCCTCGACGGCTCGTTGTTTGTCGGCTCTTCGAGGGTTTTTTCGGTTTCTCGTGCGAGAACGGTTGGTGCAGAAAAATCCGATGGTCGGGCTGAACAGCCCGCGCCGGGGGACGCACCTGCCGGCCGTGCTGACACAAGGCGAAGTGACCGCCTTGCTGGAATGGGCGGGCAAGTCCGGACCGGAAGATGTGCGTGACGCCGCGATGGTTGAATTGTTGTACGCGACGGGCGTGCGGGTTTCGGAATTGATCGGCCTCCGGATGACCGACCTCAACCTGGATTCGGGTTACGTGCTGGCGACAGGGAAGGGTTCCAAACAACGGCTGGTTCCGATGGGAGAAATCGCTAAGCGCAAGATCATGCGCTATTTGCAGAGCGGACGAGCCGAGTTGCTCAAGAACCGGGAATCAGCCTATGTCTTCATCACGCGTCGGGGACGACCGCTGACCCGGCAAGGCTTTTGGAAACTATTGCGTCTTCGCGCCGCCGCCGCAGGCATCCCCAAAACAATTTCACCGCACATGTTGCGTCACTCGTTCGCCACGCATCTGTTGGACCGCGGCGCCGATCTCCGTTCGGTCCAGGCGATGTTGGGTCATGCGAACATTGCGACGACGCAGATCTACACGCACGTCGAACGTGAACGATTGAAACGACTGCACGCCCAGTTTTTCCCCCGCAAGCAGCGCCGCCGAATGCCGGGCCAGACGGCTTGAACGAGATGGAACACGCAGGGTGGATCCGACACAAGGCAGTTGTGCAAGAAAGGTGCGAGATTCGGTTGACAAGGTATGCCGGACTTGATAGCATCCGCAACCATTCGGGCTATCAAGGAAATTAGGCGGATAGCTCAGTCGGGAGAGCGCTGCCCTTACAAGGCAGAGGTCACAGGTTCAATCCCTGTTCCGCCTACCAGGTCGGCGGACAGAAAGCCTCAGCGGTAGGGGCAAAGCCTGAAGACTCAAGCACAGCAGGAACTCACAGTAACAGTCAGCATCGACTACTCCGGAATTCTACGGGGAGTCGGTCGAATTTTTGAAGACGTCCTGTTTCTTATCTGCCTCTGATCTGCGCGGGGCCGTCGTTCAGCTTGGTTTAGGACGCCAGATTGTCAATCTGGAGGTCGCGGGTTCAAATCCCGTCGGCCCCGCCACATGTCTAAGTCCAGGCCCTCTGTCGAGGGGATTTGAGTCCGCGACAGAGGGTTCCGAAGAGGACGGGTCCCCTTCGTGGGGAGTGTCCGAGGGGGCCGGCCCCCTCGGCAGGAGTCGGCCAGACGCGCTTCAGGGTCGAGCCGGCGACGGAGCGGGTTCAAATCCCGTCGGCCCCGCCCTCTTTCCCCTGCGATCGGATTCGTTCACGTGGGCTGTTCATTTCTTGGCAGAGGAGGAGAAGCTCTAACGTAATGATGTTTCAATCAGGCCTGACGGGGCTTATCGGTTCTCTCGGACTTGTCTCAAAGGTGGTTCTGCTCCTACTTTTTCTCTTCTCCGTTATTTCCTGGGCCGTGATTCTGTACAAGTGGCGCGTTTTCCGCACAGTCGATCGAGAAGACCAACGCTTTCTGACCGCCTTCGCAAAGAGTAAGGATTCCGATGAACTGCGGCGGCAAGCGCGCCGAGCGATCGGAAGCCCAAGCGCCAGTGTTTTCATGGGGTTAATGGATCGCCTGGACGCCGGACATGGAGAAGAATCAGGCGCCCAGCTTTCTCACCTGCGTAGCCAGGAAGGCGGGGATGATCCTGGCGGCTTGGATCGACAATATATCGAGCGGACTGTGGCATATATCGTGCAAAATCACATCGCTCAATTGGAGGCGTACTTGCCGTTCTTGGCCACCACGGGAAACATCACTCCGTTTATCGGCTTGCTCGGCACCGTCTTGGGGATTATTGATTCGTTCAGGGAGATCGGGCTCCAGGGAACGGCCAGCATCGCGGCTGTGGCGCCAGGAGTAGCGGAGGCGCTGATCGCCACGGCTGCTGGACTGTTCACGGCTATTCCCGCGGTGATTGCGTATAATTATTATTTGACGCGCATTCGCCGGACGGCGTTCCGCCTGGAAACGTTCAGCGTCGATCTGCTGAATTTTGTCCAGACTCAGAAGAGACCGGCCGGCTTGGGGGTCCGATGACGATCTTTGAGACCAGGCATCGGCGCTTCCTCGCCGAAATCAATGTCATTCCGCTGGTCGACGTCGTTCTGGTCCTGTTGGTGATCTTTATGGTGACGGCTCCCATGCTGTATCGCGGCATCGACATCAAGCTCCCGACCTCCGCGACCAACACGATCAAGCCGGAGATGCGCGTCGTCTTGACGATCGAGAAGGATCAACGACTCTATCTCGATAAGGACGCGGTGAGCGTCGCGCAGCTTGAACGCCGTCTCAAATCGCTGAAAGAGCAGAATACGGACGTGTCGGTGTACTTGCGGGCCGATCGCGAGGTGCCGTATGGAATCGTCGTGCAGGTGATGGACGGTGTGAAGCGGGCGGGGATCGAAAAACTCGGCATGGTGACCGATCCCGTGGTCGGAGAACGAGTGACGGAACAGCAGGTCACGCCAGCGAATCGTCCCAAAGGTACGCTCTAACTCACGGCTCTTATGGCGACGCATGCGCTCCCCAATCTGCTGCCCCTTGCGCTCAGCGCGGACCAGCGCGATGCATTGGGCGTGCGGTTGAAATGGACCGTGATCGCCTCGCTGGCGTTGCACGTGTGCGTGCTGCTCGCGGCTTCGGGGATGCGATTCATGCAGCACGGTGAACGTCCGCTGGCGTCGGTGCAGGTCTCGCTGGTGTCGATGCCGACCCCCGCCCGGCCGACTGAGATTCCTCCTGTACGGCAAGCCGATGCGATGAGGCCACGCAAGGTTGTCCAGCCGACTGTTCCGCCGCCTCCGGTCAAGTCCGCGCCGCCGGTCCCGGCTGCAGCAGCCAAGCCGGTCGCGCCGGCGCCGGTCCTGCCTCAGCCTCTGCGAAGCGACGCGCCCGGCGCCCGACGGTCGTCGGGGGACGTGATGCGTGACGTCCTGAAGGGCATCGAGTTGCCGCCCGATGCGCCGAAATTCGGCGAACTGAGCCCGGCCAAACCCGTGACTCCATCGCAGCGGATGGATGTGCCGCGGACCGACCGCGCTCCCGAAAAAGTCAAAAGCGACATCGATACGCTCTTGGGCAAGTTAAAAGTTCCCGACGTGACGCCCATGACGCCGGTGGCTCCCAAGGAGCCGGTCAAGACGGCGCAGGCGCAACCGCGCCAGCCGTCGTTGGCCGAACAGTTCGACCAGGAGTTGGAGGAAGAGCGCAAGAAGCTCCAGTCCATACCGCGTTCCGCCAAGCCGGTCGAACTGCCGCAAGAGGCGAAACCGATACCGGAACCGTCAGTCAAGCAGGCCCCGGCGGCTGTGGCCAAGGTGCCGACCATCCGGAGTCCCGAAACGTCCATGAAGGTTTCTTCGACAGGGCCCGGGTCCAATCGCTACCTCGCCAGAGTGCAGCAGAAGATCAGCAGCCTCTGGACAGCTCCCCCGGTCGATGTTCCGGCGAAGACGCTCACCGTCGTGGTAAAGTTTAGGCTGCATCGCAGCGGATCGGTCAGCAATGTGATCATCGAGCTGTCGTCCGGAAACGACTATTACGATCTGGCAGGAAAACGCGCGGTCTTGAGCGCCAATCCGCTGCCTGCGTTTCCCCCGGAGATGACGGATTCGTATCTGGATGCCCACTTCAGTTTTACGGTCGGGGAGGAGCAGATCGGTTGACTCTCATGAAAGGTCTGAGCGTTTTGATCTTGGCTCTCGTCCTCGGGGCGGGGTTGGTGGGAATTCTGGAGTCCAAGGCAACGGACGTCTTTCTCGAAGCGACCCGTCCGGACTTCGAGAAAATTCCTATCGGGGTGTTGGGCTTCAAGAACGGCGGCGGGCCCGAGTGGCTTGGCGGGCGGGTGGAGGAGGTGCTCAAGGCCGATCTTCGACGCTCGCTGGTGTTCACCTTGGTCGACTTGCCCAGCCTCGGCATCAAAGTGCGGGATGGCGGAAACGCCGAAAAGGCCGTCTTCAAGCAGGCGACGGACAACGGTGTCGCCGTCTTGGTGTGGGGAAGGGCGGGACTCAAAGAAAATGGCAAGGAAGCCGACGTCGTCGTGGATGGCTATGTCTATGACGGAGGCAGCGACGAAGTCGTGGGAGGGAAGCGATACGTCGGCTCGACCTCCGTCGTCAGGCTGATGGCGCACCGATTTGCGGATGAGTTGGTCTACCGCTATACGGGGGAGCCGGGCATCGCGAGGACAAAAATCGCGTTCGTCTCGGAAATCGGCAATGCGCGCGAGCTGTTCGTCATGGATTACGACGGGTACGAGCCTCGGCAGATCACGGCCGACGGCTTTCTGAATTTGATGCCGCGATGGTCGCCCGATCGGCGGTTTCTGGTGTTTACGGCGTACCGGAGCCGAAATACCCAGGACATCGATCTGATCGAACTGGCCACGGGGAAACGGTGGACGCTCGTATCGCTGGGGGGATTGAACATTACGCCGGCGCTTTCTCCGGACGGCAATTATCTAGCGTTCACAACGAGCCAGGACGGCAATGCGGAAATTTACCGGCTCGACACCAGGACGAAAGTGCTGCAGCGGCTCACCGTCAATCCGGCCGGAGACCTCTCGCCATCCTGGTCGCCTTCCGGACGGGAGATCGCCTTCACCTCCGATCGAGGCGGCGGACCTCAAATCTACTTGATGAGTGCGGACGGGTCGAATGTCCGGCGACTGACCTATGAAGGCGACTACAACGCCGCACCCGCCTGGTCTCCTCGAGGAAACTGGATTGCGCACGTCTGCCGGACCCCTCGAAGAGAATACAAGCTGTGCCTCATCAGTCCGGACGGGCAGAAGCGTGTCCAGATCACGACCGGGCCCGGTGTGGACGACTCGCCGTCGTGGTCTCCAGACGGCCGGCACTTGGTGTTCAGCTCGACGGCCGACGGGAAAAGCCATATCTATATGATCAATGCCGACGGAAAAGACTTGGAACGGTTGACCTACGGGGGGACCCATTACAGTTCGCCCGCATGGTCGCCAGCTCTTTAATCGAACTGCTGTGAGAAGCCTTGGTGAGCGAGACTGAGCGATCCATATTAAAAAGAAGAGGAGAGCAACCCATGAATGCACGATCCTTAACAACCTGCCTTGTAGTCATAGTCGGGCTGATCTTGATGACTGGGGCGGGTTGCTCCAAGAAATCCGTGCAAGCCGGCTCGGGTTCGAAGTCCTCGGAGGAGAGAATGGCAAAGTCCCGAGGCGGAGCCGGGGCGCCGGGCGAAAGCTTGAACGAAGGGACTCTGGGCATGTCGGGAGGCGCCGGTGATTCCGGGCAAGGCGCAGGGGCGAGCTCCAGTTTCCCGGATCTGACCGTCGCGGGCCGTGGAACCGATGCGTCAAGCGCCGGGTCCGAAGGCGGAGGCCTCAGGGGCTTGGAGCCGGTCGGGCCGGGCAAAGGCGCCACCGAGGAGCGGGTCGGAGGCGGGACCATGATGGCGAAGGTCCAGCCTTCGGACAGCGCCTCCAGGCAGATCGAGGAGATGCGTCGTGAGCAGGCCGCGGCCGCCGCGGCCGGGCTCCGGGACGTGTTCTTCGCGTTCGACAGTTGGACGATCACGGAAGAAGGACGGATGGCCTTGGCTCATGACGCGGAGTGGATCAAAGCCAACCCCGGTTCGCTGATCAAGATCGAAGGGCATTGCGATGAGCGCGGCACGCTGGCGTACAATTTGGTCTTGGGAGAGAAGCGCGCCAAGGCGGTACGGAATTATCTCGTGGAGCTTGGCGTGAGCGCCAATCGGCTGGCGGTCGTGTCCTACGGAAAGGAGCGGCCGTTCTGCAAGGAGCATACGGAGTCTTGTTACCAGCAGAACCGTCGAGGCCACCTCGTGCTTCGAACAAAGTAAAGTCGTCGAGCGGCGAGGTGACCGAAGATTCGATGCGCGGCAACGACGGAGTTCCGATGAATAAACCGAAGGCAAGCAAGGTCCGTCCGTACAGCTACGGTCTTCCGATTTTCAGCTTGTTGGGAGGCCTGGTCCTGTCCGGTTGCCTGGCCCAGCAGGCGGATTTGAGACAAACCAACAGGGAGCTGCAGAAAAGCCATCAAGAGTTGCAGTTCAAGATCCAGAAGGCCAAAGAGGAAATCGATCGGATGGTGGGAGAAACGCGTGCGCGCCTGGCTGAAGAGATCAGGAGCGTGAAGGAGGAGCAATTGCCCAGCCTCCGAGGAGACATCCAGGTGACGGCCCACCAGGCCATGCAGTTGGTCAGGTCTCAGGAGGACAAGCTGATCAGGCTGGAGCAGTTTGTACACAAGCAGGAACATGAGCAGAAGTCCAGGCTGGCTTCTTTGGAGAGCAAGTTCGAGAAAGACCTGCGCGATCACACCACGGCCCTGAAACAGGAGTTGGGATCGGAATCCGCCAAGACGTCGGCCCGTCTGGATGAAGTGGCGGCCCGTCTGGACGCCGTGCACAAGACGATCAGCGCGCTGACCAAGGCGATCGACGCGCGGCTTGATGAGCATCAAAAGTCGATCGCCGCCGCCGACGCCAGGTCCGCCGCGTTGGCTCAGCAACTGGACGCGCAAAGCAAGACGTCGAACGAGCAGGCGGCGAAGTTCAGTCATGCGCTGAGCGACTTTAAGCAGGGCTTGATCAAGTTGGGCGAGGAAATGAAGCAGCAGGAGCAAGCCGTCAAACAACTGTCGGCTTCTTTTGAGCAGCAGACCGCCGTGCTTTCAAAGCGAACCGACGCCCTGGCCGCCAAAGTCGAAGCGGACACCAAGGCCGCGACCAATCACATCAACGAGGTGAACCGGGCCATGACCGGCCATCTCAACGAGGTCAACAGGAGCGTCTCGTCCGTGGCCAAGGCACTTGAGACCGCGGGCGAGAAGTTCGCCGCGCGTTTGGACGAACAGGATCGCCGTCTGGACGAAATCTCCAGAGCGGTAGGAGAGGTTGCGCAGGTTCGCGCCCAGCCCGGTCCGCCGCAGCGGCAGCCGAGCCAACGGCCAGCTCAACGCTCGACGCTCAACCAAATGGTCGAAGAACCCAAGGCAGCCGCTGAAGAGCCGGGAGCGGCGACTTCGTGGTCAGCGCAGGGGGATGCCTCCGGTTCTGTCGAAGCGGCCTCCCGGACCGAATCCGACGCCGCGGACGCCAATCCCCGCGAAGTGTACGAACGCGTGCTCAACAAGTTCAAGGCGGGCG
Source organism: Nitrospiraceae bacterium (assembly GCA_037443165.1). Classification (GTDB taxonomy): domain Bacteria; phylum Nitrospirota; class Nitrospiria; order Nitrospirales; family Nitrospiraceae; genus DATLZU01. The sequence continues at coordinate 29,898 of JBBIOW010000006.1, forward strand.
ACTTGGAAGGAGCCCGCCAGGGGTTCGCCGCCTTTCTGGCCGAGTATCCAAATTCGGAGCTCGCGCCGAACGCGCGGTTCTGGCTGGGGGAGACCTATTACGGTAAGAAGGACTTCAAGCGAGCGATCGAGGCGTACGATCATGTACAATTGGATTATCCGAATAGTGAAAAGGTGCCGGCCGCGCTTCTCAAAAAAGGCTATGCCTACCTAGCCCTGAAGGATCGGAAGCGCGCGTCTACGACTCTGAGACAGGTCATCGAGCTGTACCCTCGGACACCAGAAGCCGGAAAGGCGCTCGACAAACTCAACCAGCTGAAGGATTCGCGTTAATCCGAAAGGCGTCCCTTATGTTCCGTCGCGCGATGATGCTCTCTGGATTGCTGACAGTGACGTTGGTGGCCTCCGGCTGCGCCAAGCACGCGGATTTCGTCGACCTTCGGGAAGAGCTGCGCACCGTCGCCAAAACGCAGGAGCAGGAGCTGAAGCGCCAGGAAGCGATGCAACGGCGGTTGGAGTCTTTGGAAAAGGGCAGAGACGCCGATGGGTTGAAACAGCGGCTCGAAGACGTCGCCGCCCGAGTCCAGAAACTGGAAGGTCGCTTGGCCAAGTTGGAAGAGGGGCAGATCAGTCAGGCGGCCGCTTCCAAAGCGGATGCCGCGATGGCGGAATCCTCCCGTCAGTCCAAGCCGGCGAAATCGCCTGCGGTGTCGGATCTCTCTCCGGCGCTGCCCGGCATGCCGGCGATCACGCCGACCTCGGCCTTCAATCTGGCGTATAACGATTACCTGAACGGCCGGTATGAGTTGGCCGTGACGGGATTCCAGCGGTTCATCAAAGATTTTCCCGCTACCTCGCTGACCCCCAACGCGTATTACTGGCTCGGCGAATCGTACTACAACATGAAAGACTACGTGCGGGCGATCCAGTCGTTCGAGCACGTCGTGAACGAATATCCTGGGAACGAGAAAGTGCCGTCGGCCTTGTTCAAGTTGGGGCTGTCGGCCGCCGAGACCGGCGATCTCGCCAAATCCCGCAAGTTCCTGAAGCGGGTGATCGAAGAGTTCTCGTCCTCCGACGAAGCGAAGCTGGCCAAGGCCAAGTTGGCCGAGATCCGATGATCGTAGGCCTGCCGCGACAGTTTCCGTTCGCCTGTTTTGTCCCCTCCACCTCTCCTGGAGCGTGATCGATGAGTCCCGACGGCGGCGTCGGAAAAATCCGCGTGCTGCCTGTCGAAGTCGTCGGCCGCATCGCGGCCGGTGAGGTCATCGAGCGTCCGGCGGCCGTCGTGAAAGAGTTGCTCGACAACAGTCTGGATGCCGGAAGTTCCACGATTACAGTCGAGGTTAGAGATGGGGGATTGGGGCTGATCCGCGTGACCGACGACGGCGAGGGGATGAGCCGCGTGGACGCGCCTCTAGCGTTTCAGCGTCATGCCACGAGCAAGCTGCGCTCGGATCGAGACCTCTGGTCCGTGCGCACGATGGGATTTCGTGGTGAGGCTCTGCCCAGCATCGCCGCCGTCTCGAAAGTCCGGCTGATGACGTGTACTCGGGACGAGTCGGTTGGCACGCAGGTGTCCGTCATCGGGGGCACGGTGACCAGCGTCGAAGACGTCGCTGCGGCGCGGGGCACACGCGTCGAGGTCGCCGATCTGTTCTTCAACACGCCGGCACGCAAGAAATTTCTCAAGAGTCCGACCACCGAGTTCGCCCGCATCAGCCAGACGGTTCAGCAAGCCGGCCTGGCCTGGCCCTCCGTCCATTTCCGTCTGCTCCACAACGGCCGCGAAATACTCAATCTCCCGGCCGTCTCTTCGGTGCGCGATCGGGTCCTGCAGATCTATCGCGCCCTCTTTCTCGACCGCGCGGTCGAAGTGAGCGGACAACAGCCCGGTCTCAGAATCGGGGGATTCGCGATTCAGCCGGTCCACGCGCGCGCCTCCAGGACGCCGCAGGATCTGTTCGTCAATCGGCGGCCGGTCCGCAACGCGGTGGTCTTCCACGCGATCACCGAGGGTTATGCGTCCTTTCTCGCGAAAGGCCGGTATCCGGTGTTCGTGCTGTTTTTAGACGTGGATGCGAATCGGGTGGATGTCAATGTCCATCCGACCAAGCGTGAGATCCGTTTCGTCGATCAGGAAATCGTGCACCAGGCCGTCCGCCAGGCCGTACACGAAGCCTTGGGCGCCACCCAGCATTCCGTTCAGGTTGCGGGTGTCAGGTTCGACGGCAAAAGCGGCGGCGTCCATGCAACGAGGGAATCGAGCGCCGCAAGTCCGGCCCAGGCCGGGTTGCACCCGCTGGACGTCCGGTCCGGTCAACGGCCTGGTACAGTCGTAGCGATCGAACAGCCGATGGTTCAGGAAGCCTCAGGTGGAGAGACTCTTCAGACATCATTTGTTCATGAACCTGGCCGATCCTACGAGACGGCGGGAGGACTCGAAATCCTCCCGCTCGGGCAGGTCAATCGGACCTTTCTCGTCGCGCAGGTAGGGTCGGAACTTCAGGTCGTCGATCAGCACACGGCCCACGAGCGGGTTTTGTTTGAACGACTCTGGCGGACCTGGCAGAGCGGAGCCGTTCAGTCGCAGCCGCTGTTGCTCCCGGAGCCGATCGAAGTGCCGTCCGACAAAGCGATTCTGTTGGAACGGTGCCTGAGCGAATTCGAACAACTGGGGTTGGCGATCGAGCCCTTCGGCTCGGGAACGTTCATCGTCCGGGCGGTTCCTGCGCTCTTAGGCCGTCTCGATGCGGCGTCGCTGATTCAGGATTTGATCGACGATCTGTCTGAATGGGAATCGCTCTCTTCGCTGGAGGCGAAGATGCGTCCCGTGATCGCGTCCCTGGCTTGCCATGGAGCGGTTCGAGCGGGGCGAGCGATGGCCCTGCCGGAAATGAAGCAGTTAATCGAGGACTGGATCCGGGAGGGTCTCATCATGACCTGCCCGCATGGTCGCCGCGTTGCCTTGCGCCTGCCGGCCGAGGAGCTGTCGAAGATATTCGGTCGAGCATGAGCGCGTCAAAGGCATGTCCACTGCTTCAACCATGAGCCGGACCGAGGAATTCGTCAGGTTCAAGCCGGTCGTGGTCGTGGTCGGCCCGACCGCCGTCGGCAAAAGCCGGGTCGCCGTCAGATTGGCTAAGCGCCTGCAGACCGAAGTCCTGGCGGCGGATTCCAGACAGGTCTATCGGGGAATGGATATCGGAACGGACAAGCCGACTCTGGAAGAGCGGGACGGCGTGCCGCACCGGCTGATCGACTTGGTCGATCCCGATGAGACGTTCAATGCAGGGATATACCGGCGAACGGCCTTGCCGGAGATCGATCGACTGCATCGCGAAGGCCGTCTGCCGCTGGTGGTAGGGGGGACAGGGCTCTATGTCCGCACTCTGATTCGCGGGCTGTGTGAGGGACCGGAGGCCGACCCGACTTTCCGAGCCGAGCTTGAGGAGGAAGCGCGACGAAAAGGGGCGGAGGTCCTGCATCGTGAGCTGACCCGTGTCGATCCGAAATCGGCCGCCCGGCTGCATCCGCATGACCAAGTCAAAATCATACGGGCGCTGGAAGTCTACCATCTGCTGGGCCGACCGCTCTCCTCGATCCATCAACGCCACGGATTCGGCGAGTTGCCGTTTTCACCGCTTCTCATCGGCCTCATGAGGGAGCGAAAAGCCTTGTACCGCCGGATCGAAGAGCGGGTGGATTCGCAGTTGGCCCGCGGGTTGGTCGACGAAGTTCGAGGTCTACTGGCGAGAGGCTACGATCGACGGCTGGGCTCGATGAAAGGGCTCGGCTATCGGCAGATCGCCGCCTATCTCGCCGGGGACTGCGATTACACGGAAGCCGTTCGGTTGTTGAAGCGGGACACGAGGCGCTTTGCCAAGCGGCAACTCACCTGGTTCCGGAAAGAACCCGGAATCCTCTGGTTATCACTCGCGGAGGACGAACCGGTGGAACAGCTTACCAACAAGGTTCTGGCGATGATCGAGGGATTCCTCGCGGGGTTGGGTCGGGAAGCGCAGGCGAACAAACAAAGCGGCCGCATGGCTGCGGCGGGGGTCACGGCGGGATGAAGGCGGTGACAGACGAGGCCCGGGCGACGGTAGGCATTATCGGAGGGAGCGGTCTCTATGACATGGATGGCCTGAGCCAGGTTCGCAAAGCCATCGTGCGGACTCCGTTCGGGCGACCGTCGGACGCCATCCTACTGGGAACGCTCGACGGAGTGCGGGTGGCCTTCCTCTCCCGTCACGGGCGTGGTCATCGCTTCAACCCCGGCGAAATCAACTATCGGGCCAACATCTATGCGCTGAAGTCGCTCGGCGTGCGCCGTGTCGTGTCGATCAGCGCAGTTGGGAGCATGAAGGAGACGATCAGGCCAGGCGAGGTCGTTCTACCGGATCAATTCATCGACCTGACCAAACGGCGTCCGTCCACCTTCTTCGAAGGAGGGATCGTCGCGCATGTCGCGTTCGGCGATCCGGTGTGCCCGTCGTTGGCCCGATCCTTGTCCAAAGCGGCGCATGAAGCTGGTGCCGTCGTTCATGATGGCGGCACGTATCTCTGCATCGAGGGCCCGCAGTTTTCATCCCGCGGAGAATCCCTGCTGTACCGCCAGTGGGGAGTGGACGTGATCGGTATGACCAACATGCCAGAGGCCAAGCTGGCGCGGGAAGCCGAGCTGTGCTACGCGACGGTCGCTCTCGTGACGGACTATGATTGCTGGCACCAGACCGAAGAGGCGGTCACGGTCGAAGCCATTCTGGCGACCTTGCGCAACAACGTCGTGCTGGCCAAATGCCTCTTGCGGAAGGCGCTGGCGAGCGGCATCCAGCCGACCGATTGCGCGTGCGGACAAGCGCTAAAGGACGCCATCGTGACGGACCCGCGGACGATTCCCAAACAGACACGGAAGCGTCTGGACCTCTTGATCGGCCGGTATCTGAACGTGAAGCGTCGCGCGTGAAGCGGACGCGGAAAACGGGTCGCGGAAACGAGGATGAAGCGAAAATGGGAAAATTGCTAGCCGTCGGGTCGGTTGCGCTCGATACAGTCAGGACGCCGTTCGGCGAGGCGGCTGAGGTGCTGGGAGGGTCGGCAACCTACTTCGCTACGGCCGCGAGTTACTTCACCAGTGTCGATCTGATCGCCGTCGTCGGGGAGGACTTCCCGGAACAACATGTGAAGTTTCTCAAAAGCCGCGGCATCGACCTGGCGGGCCTGGAGCGACGGCCGGGGGAGACCTTTCGGTGGAAAGGCGAGTATACCCATCAGCTCAACGAGGCCCACACGTTGGACACGCGGCTGAATGTCTTCGAGTCCTTCCGGCCGAAGATCCCCCCGCACTACCGAACGCCCGACGTGCTGTTCCTCGGCAATATCGATCCGGAGCTTCAGTTGGATGTGCTGCGGCAGGTGAAGCGACCGTCGCTGGTCGCCTGCGACACCATGAATTTCTGGATCACGGGCAAGCGCGAGGCGCTGTGGCGGGTTCTCGAGCACGTTGACATGCTGATCATCAACGACGCCGAGGCCAGGGCGCTCGGCGATCACCCCAATCTGGTTCGGGTGGCCAAAACCATTTTGGCGAGAGGACCGAAGCATCTGATCGTCAAGCGCGGAGAATACGGGGTCCTGATGTTCAACGAGAAGCAGGTGTTCGGAGCGCCGGCGTTTCCTTTGGAGGAAGTCCGTGATCCGACCGGAGCGGGCGACACGTTCGCTGGCGGGTTCCTGGGATTCCTGGCGGCGACGGGGAATCGGTCTCCCGAGGCGATCCGCCAAGCGGTCGTCTTCGGCAGCGTGATGGCTTCCTTTACCGTGGAAGCCTTTAGTCTTGACCGGTTGCGCATCCTGGATTACAAAGAGATCCAAGATCGATTCCGTGAGTTTAAGCGATTGACGCATTTCGAGGATTTGCAGTGACAGTCGGTGGCGACAGATATCCGGTATCCCGGAGACATGACCGTCGCGCTCTGCTCATCTGGCTGCTGGCGTTGGCGGCGCTTCACGCTTCGGCGCTCACCGGATGTACGACGGAAGAGAAGATCAAGAAGTCCAACGGATACTATCAGGAAGGCGTAGCCAGCCTGAGCGTAGATCGCCAAAAAGCTTTCGTGTCGTTCCAGAAAGCGATTCAACTGAATCCCGACAACAAGGAAGCCCATTACGGCCTCGGCCATATCTACGCCTTGCAGGGCAAGTTCAGGGAGGCGGAGGAAGCGTTCCGTGAGGCGATCCGTCTTGACGCCGACTATTCGGAAGCCCATACGTATCTTGGGCAGGTGCTGGCTCAGCAGGGCCGGTGGAACGACGCGATCAAGTCCTATAAGCAGGCGTTGAGCAATCCGCTCTACGCCACGCCCGATCTGGCGCGATTCCACCTGGGCCGCGCCTTGGCGCATGAAGGTGACATGCAGGCGGCCGTGGAGGCGTTCGAAGACGCGTTGCTGGTCGATCCTCCGAGCGTGCCGCCGGCCATGCTGCATCTGGAATTGGGGCGCGCTTACTACAAATTGGGCTACGACAACAAGGCGCGCGAGGCGTTGGCGAAAGTCTCGACCTTCGACAAAGGGGGCGAGTATACCGCCGCTGCCGGTCAACTCCTGGAGCGGTTGAAACGTTAGGACATCGCGTGGAATCGGTCGGCGAATTTTTCAGGCAAGTGCGGGAGACCAAAGGTCTGACGATCGACGAAGTCGCGTCCAAGACCCGCATCCGCTCCGACTTTGTCAAGGCGCTGGAAGAGGGCAACTTCGCCAAGCTGCCCGATCAGGTGTTTGCGAGAGGATTCGTCCGATCCTATGCCCGTTCGCTGGGGCTGGACGAGGAGGACGCGATTCACCGGTTCGTCCAGTCGGCCGGCGCCTTCTATGAAAAACAGGAGGAGCGGGAACGGTTGCGGATCCGGCAGGCGGAAGAAGAGCGGCGCCGAAAAGCGAATCGCAAAGCGATCAGCATCGCGGTCGGCGTCGCCGTGTTGGCCCTGATCCTGCTCCTGAGTCGCGAACAATCCTCGGTGATCCAGCGTTCCGTTCCGGAGCCCTCCTCCGCTGTGTCGAAAAAATCGACACTTCCGCCGAAGGAAACACGCGAAGCCGCTCAGCGGCAGGCCCAGGAGCATGCCGAGCCGAGCGGCCTATCCGCGGTCGGCGAAGGATCGACAGGCAGGGCGGAAAGCCGACTGTCAGAGACAGTGTCTCAGTCGTCGACCGCGTCGGTGGCTGAGCCGGAACCGGCGAGCACCTCGTCGCCGGGTTCGGAGGGTCCGTTGGCCGGGTTGGCGCTCGACGGACCGGCTTTGGGAGACGAGCCGTTGATCTTGGACCTTGAAGCAAAGGAGTTAAGCTGGGTGGTGGTACAAATCGACGGCGGCAGCCCGCAAGAAGCGCTCCTGAGGCCTGGCGAAAAAGCCCGCTGGAAGGCGCAAGACCAATTCACGCTCACGTTGGGGAACGCCGGCGGCGTTCGGGCTGAACTGAACGGGAAGCCACAGAAACCCTTCGGCCCCAGCGGCAAGGTTGCACGGGATATCGTGCTGAAACGCTGAGCCGTTCCTCCTGACTCCTGTACCCCTTCCTCCGTCGCGATCCAATTGAAACCGCTAGAGAGTGGGGCGGACGTGAAAGTTGAGGCGCAAAGGCGCCTCGTGCGCCCGGTCTCAGGTGCCGCTTGGGCGCGTCTCTCCGCTAATCGGTTGGCAGCATGCGCGTCTTTGCACGATGTCGCGCGGCACAGTCCTTGTGATGAGAACGGCTCGGAAAGTCGGACGGTTCCGCCAGGGGGAGTGGAAAGCGGAAGCCGGAAAAGCTGGCCGCGACGCGTGGTCTTGCGCGGCAGCGCAATTCTTGACAATACGCGCGGCGCGTTGCTATAGTGCCGCCGCTTCAGCGGCTGGGATGATCGCTGTCGGCTCATCCGCTTCATTTCATAATCAGGGCACAATATCAACCAGGGAGTGGTTCTTCTACAAAAAGGAGGAGTCGTGATGGGGTATCTTTCGAGATCTCTTGGTATCTTGACCGCATTCATGTTCGTGACGGCCACGGTGGCTGTCGCCGAGGAACGCGATCCGCTCAAACCCCGTGTCCCGCCGGATCAGATCGCTGAGGCCAAGGCGCTGAAGAACCCGATCCCGAAAACGCCGGAGAACCTGGCCAAGGGTAAGGCCTTGTTTGAGGGGAAGGGCACCTGCTTCAACTGCCACGGCAAGGAAGGGAAAGGTGATGGGCCTGCCGGGCAGATCCTGAACCCCAGCCCGCGCAACTTCACGAACTGCAAGTTCCACAAGAAGCGGAAGGACGGAGAGTTGTTCTGGGTGATCAAGAACGGCAGCCCGGGCACGGGTATGGTTTCCTTGATCCCTGCCGCCATTACGGAAGAAGAAGCCTGGACGATCATCAATTACGAGCGGAGTTTCTGCAAAGAAGGCCGCGAATAAGCGCTCTTGCAGGGTAGACAAAAGGCGGCGGGGCCAAGGCCCCGCCGCCTTTCTTTTGTGTTTTTTGCACCACACCGTGGCCTTGTCGAACGAAGATTTACCGCACCACCGAGAGCGTCCCCCCCGACCCGACTTGGGTCAGAATCACGCCTGCTGCCGTATCCGTCGGTCGCAGAGCTGGGACGATAAGCGGACGGTGCTCCTGGCTGAAGCCCGATTTGGCAGCGGCCGGCACCTTCTGATCCAAAAAATCGATCAGCTCGCCTAGCGTCACGGCTCCGTCATGGTTGGCATCGGCGTCGCCTTGCAGGCCGCGGAGCAGATAGTGCGTGAATAATCCGTGCCGGAACTTGTCGGACTCCAGTCCTTTACCGAATCCGTTGAGACCGATGAGCCGAATGACGCCCTGGCTTGCGGTGTCCCAACGCGGAGCCTTGCCTTTCGTGCGGGCGTCTCCGCCGAGCCTGGCCACGCCTCCGTCGAAGATAAAGACCGTCTGTTTGGCTTTGAGCTTCGCCAGCGCCGATTCCAGCTCCTTCAGCGGGTAGAGTCGTGAGGTCGAGGCACTGCCCCCGTCGTAGGGAACGAGAAAGGTCTCGCCCGTCGACGTGACGAAGGCCTGTCCGGCGAAATAGACGATCACGAGGGATTCGCCGTGTACGCGGGTGGGCAACCAGTCGAGCAGCGCTTCCTCGATGTCAGGCCGCAGGGCCTTCACATCCTGCAGGACCAGTACATTGGCGGCGGGAACGCCGCCCAGCGATCGGAACGAGGCGGCAACTTGCTCGGCGTCCCGCGCCGCGTATTTGCGCCCCGAGATCTGTTGATCGCGATAGAGGCTGAGTCCGATCGCGACGACGCAGGTGTCGAGACGGCGGAGGGCGCTTGGAACGATCGGAGCCGCATCGGCTGACTCCGGGCTCGAGCCTCTTGAACGAATGGATGCGGTTAGAGTCTGAACCGGCGCGATGGGGGCCCCCGACACGTCCAACAGGGTGACCTGCAATTCGCCGCGCTGCGGCTGGATCGACGGCGGGAGCGTCGCGACGAATTCGATCGAGCGGGAGTCCCCCGGCTGAAGCGTACCGACCGGCAGCGTCGTGGCCGGAAATTGCGCCACCACCGCCTGCGTGCCCGCAATCGAAGCGGACACACCGTGGATAGCCTGTCCGCCTCCGTTTGCCAGATCGATACGAACCCGAAGGCGTTCGCCTCCTTCCAAAAGAAGATCGCCGTTCTCGTCCACCAACGTCGCTTTGAACGAGACGGTGGAGATCGACGATCTCGTCGGGGCTGGCCCTGACGGTGGAACCGCCGGCGCCTGAGGCGGCGGCGCGGTCGAAACCGTCCGGCTGCCGGACTCATACTGGGCTCGGGCAGCCCGAATGAACTGGGTGGACAGCGCGACCGCCGCCTCGTAGATGAACTCGTCCATATTGCCGTAGTTGCACCGACGCTGCGTCGGTTCAAGAATCAGTCGCTGCTTGTGCTGGACGGAGAGCGCTTGTTGGTTCACCACCGTTCCCGAGGCGTCTTTGAACGTTGCAACGGCTTCCAAGACCAGTTCGGCTGGCACTCGGTCGTAAATGTTGTCCGTGAGCAGCTTGAGCCCCGACCGTTGCAAGTCGATGTGTATTTCATGGGTCGGCGAAGTCGGCTGAAGGTTCGCCCCGGAGGCCGAGACCGACTGGAAGTTTTGCGCGGCCGCGTCGAGCAATACCGACTCCAGTTCGACGCCGAGAGGGATTTCGTAAGGACTATTGCAGGCGTCGATATATTGCACCCTCGCGTTGGTCAGCGACGGGTCGAACGTCAGCTTCAGGGAGATGGGAAGGCGAGGACCCATGTCCGGCAACGGCGTGCGCCGAACCAAGCCAGTGAGTTTGTCGCAGGCCGTCAGCTCCAGTGCGAGGAGACCCAACACCACGACGATCCAGGTCCGCACGGCGATCCAGTTCGCTTTCGACCGAACGTCGGTTGAACGAACACTTCCACGACTGAGCATCGACACCCCATCGGCAACGGGATAGGAGCAAGAGATCATCACCGTACAGAAACCGGCGGACGATTGCAACAAGCCCCTCATGATTGTGCCTTGCCAGCCGAGAAAGGCTCGTTTATCCTTACGCCGCCGGTGGAGGCTGGACAGCCTTCTCGTTGGCTTCCGGAGATGGTCTGATGTTGGTTCTGGGTCTGTCAAACATGCGGGATGCGGCCGCCGCGCTCGTCCGGGATGGGCGGATTGTGGCGGCGGCCGAAGAGGAACGGTTCGTCCGCGTCAAACATGTGACCGCCTTACCCCTGCAGGCGATTCGTTATTGCCTGCGCGAAGCGGGGGTACGGCTCGACGAGGTGGACGCGATCGCCGTTCCGTGGAAATATTGGGTGCTGGGACGCCGGTCGGCGCTGGCGCTCGGGTCGATGCTGCAGTCTCCGCAGTGCTTCTGGGTGAAGGGCCGGCGAAGTCTCGAACGGCTCAGCCAGGAGTGGGCGGAACTGGTGTTCCTAAAGCACCGGCTGGGCCGGTACCTCGGCGGCATCGACCGCCGTCCGGTGTTTTTGGATCACCATCTCTGTCATGCCGCGAGCGCGTTCCTGGTGTCGCCCTTCGACCGGGCGGCGATCTTGGTGGTCGATGGGGCGTCCGAATCGCATACCGCGATGCTGGCGGCGGGGGAAGGACAGGACATCCGCGTGCTGAAACGGATCGCGTTGCCGCATTCCCTCGGACAATTCTATGCCGCCGTCACGTCGTTTCTGGGGTTTCGCCCGGACTACGATGAGTACATCGTGATGGGGCTTGCCGCCTACGGGGAACCCACCTTTGCGCCTCTGCTCCGCGCCCATATATTGCCCCTGCGGCCGGACGGCGAATTTCGGCTGAACACCGGATTGCTGGACTTTCACCTGGCGCGGGTGCAGATCTTTTCGCCCGAGTTGATTCGCTTGCTGGGGCCGAATCGGCGCCCCGGTGAAGAGATCACCCAGCGCCACCGCGACATCGCAGCCAGCGCGCAATTGGTGTTGGAAGACACGCTGCTGCACCTGGCTCGCTCGCTGCACGCGAGCACTCGCGTCGAATCACTCTGTCTGGCCGGAGGCGTCGCCTACAACTGCGTGGCGAACAGCCGATTGCTTCGGGACACGGATTTCCGGCGGATCTATATCCAGCCGGCGGCGGGGGACTCGGGCGCGGCCTTGGGCGCCGGGCTTTGGTGGACGTCCCGCTGCGGGAGGATGCTCGACCGGGAAGTGATGCGATCGTCGTACCTGGGCCCCGCATTCGATGAACAGGAGTGCCGGCGCGCGCTCGATCGGGCCGGCTTGGTCGCCGCCTCGCTGCCGGAGAGCGAGCTGTGCGAACGCATCGCGGCAGAACTGGCGCGAGGCCGCCTCGTGTTCTGGTTCCAGGGCCGAATGGAGTGGGGGCCTCGTGCGCTGGGCAACCGTAGCCTCTTGGCGGACCCCCGGCGCGAAGACATGCGCGAACTGATCAACGCCAAGGTGAAGTTGCGGGAATGGTTTCGCCCGTTCGCGCCGTCGGTCTTGGAAGAACGCGCCGGAGACTATTTCGATCCACCATCGCCGTCGCCCTTCATGCTCTTCACCGTGCGGGTGTTGCCAGCCGCCAAGGGCCTCCTCCCCGCGGTCACCCACGTGGACGGAACCGCCCGGGTGCACACCGTCGATCGCGAATCCAATCCGCGCTTCCGGAAATTGCTGGAAGCGTTCGAGCGCCGGACCGGGGTGCCGGTCCTGCTCAACACCTCCTTTAACGTGAACGAGCCGATCGTGTGCACACCGGACGACGCGATCCGTTGTTTCCTCCGCACGGACGTCGACTGGCTCGTGTTGGGCAATCTGCTGGTCGGGCGACCTGAGGCCGTCAGGCGGTAACCGGAAACGTGACGGTTTGTGCACGGACGTACGCCCCGTGGCGATTCACGATTCACGTGTCGGGAAGAATGCGGCTTCAAGTTTCCCCGCCCTCGATGCGCTGCTGCTTTTCTTCACTCTGAACCTGACTCTCCAGCCCCTCGTCGAACCCGACTTCGGCTGGCACTTGCGGGCGGGGCTCGATCTGATCCGTCAGGGATGGCGATTGCCGGCCGCCGATCCCTATTCCCACACCATGCCCGATTGGCCTTGGGTGGAGCACGCGTGGCTCACGGACGGGCTCATCGCCATCATTTTTCAAGGTCTGGGTCCGGTCGGACCGTTGGGGGTCATCCTGTTTTTCTCGGCGGTGACGATCGGTGCATGCTGGGTGGCGGCGGGACCGGCGGAGACCGGGCGGACGCAGAAACTCGTCGCCGTCGCCGTCGTCCTCTGGGTGGCCTTGCCCTTCCTCGGCGCCAGGACACAGCTGGTGACGCTCATGGGGATCGCGCTCGCGCTCCGTGTCGTTCACCATGCCCGCTTTGCCGGACGGGGTCGCTGGTGGGTGCTGCCGCCGTTGTTTCTGCTCTGGGCCAATCTCCATGGCGGGTTTACGGCCGGGCTGTTCCTGCTGGGATTGATCCTGAGCGCCTCCGCGATCACACGATGGATTGTGTCCCGCCAAGCGCGGCTGGAGAGTCGTCTCGATGAACCGGTCATGTCCAGGCACGAGATCGGTCGGTTCGCCGGTGCTCTGGCCGCATCGGCATTGGTGACGTTGGTCAATCCCTACGGCTGGCGACTGTATGCGGAAATCTATGCATCGCTGAACGACCGCTTCATGATCGACGTGTTACACGAGTGGCAGCCAGTCTCTCTCCAGAGCCGCGCCGGGCTTGTCTACTTCGCCTATGTGCTCGGACTCGGCTTGACCGGCTTCTGCTGCTATCGCCGGGTCGAACCGGTTCGCTGGACCGTCCTCCTCGTCTTTCTCGTCCTCTCCTTGCAACATTGGCGGAATGTGCCACTCTTTCTCATCGTCAGCCTGCCGTGGTGCGCGGAGCAAGTGGCTGCGGTGACTGAACGAGTGGCGCAATTCGTACCGGCGCGGCTCTCCCGGCCCAAGGCCTGGCTGTTGGCCGCGACGGTCGTCATGGGCCTCATGATGGGGCTGGCCGGGCCGGATCACCTCCGGCGGGTGGCGCTCTCGGGACTCAATCCTGGCGAATTCTTCCGCCAGACCGACTACCCCATCGAAGCTGTGCAGTGGGTGCAAACGCATCGCGATCAGGTGGGGATTAGGCTGTACAACGACTACGGCCATGGGGGGTTCCTGCTCTGGTGGCTCCCGGAAGAGAAGATTTTTATCGACGGCCGCATGCCGGCTTGGCGGATCGGTGATCGGTGGATTTTTTATGACTACATCGCGTTGACGAACTGGGACCCTCCGGTGCTGGGCGTGCTCGACAAGTACAGGGTCGACTGGGCGCTCGTCCGCCGTGGGAGCCCGCTGGACCGAGCCCTTCGGCGCGAAGCCGGTTGGCGCCCGGTGTACGAAGACGCCAAGGCTGTCATTTATGTGAGAGTCTGAAGAATGAACTCAGGAAGGCGGGGAGCCGGGATGGCTCAGCGCGACGTCGGCGGCGTGCGGCAACGACCCGGCCGGGGCATACCGTCCCTGCGCGTCACTGCGTCGGATGGCGAAGAGGTCGCGCACCATGCGAAGGCCGTCGCGGACGACCCGGACTTTCGAGCCCGGCTGATCGGACCAGTTGACCGGAATCTCCGCGATGCGATAGCCGCGGCGTTGGGCGATGTAGAGCAGTTCGAGGTCGAAGCCATACCCGTCGATGCTGGCGACCGAGAACAGATCCTGGGCGACGGATCTCCGAAACAACTTGAATCCGCACTGGGTGTCGGCAATACCGACGATGCCCGCGCGCCGGACCAGCAAGTTGAAGAGCCCCCCCAACACGCTGCGATGCCATCGCGCGCGAACCGTGTACCGCGGATCGCGAGAGGCGAGCGTACGGGAACCGATGGCCAGATCGGCCCCGTTGATCACAGCCTGTTCCAATTGCTGAAGCTCTTCGATCGGTGTCGCACCGTCCGCATCGGTAAACAGCAGCAGCCGGCCTCTGGCCTCCCGCATCCCCTTACGCACGGCCGCGCCCTTCCCTTGATTCGCCGGCAACCGGATCAGTCGGACCGCCGGGCACTCGGCGCCGAAACGTTCGACCACGGCCGCGGTGCCGTCCCGACTGCCGTCGTCCACCACAAGGACCTCGTAAGGCACTCCATGCCTGTCGAGGTAGCGCACGAGACGATGAAGGGAGGGGAGAATGCGCGCCGCTTCGTTGTACGCCGGAACAATGACCGAAAGATCCGGAAGGAACGAGGGATGTCGCGCAGGCATCGGACGCTCCGAGGGTCGCCACCCTGCCGCTTCTCCACCGTAGATGATAGATGGTCGGGGGCGGTTAAACCACCACACCCTAGCCGAGTCCGATGTCGATTGCAAGAACAGGAGGGGCTTGACAGATCCGTCGAACGGGAGCGAACGTATGTTAAAAAAGAAGAGTCCCGAGGCAGTCCGAACGACGGGAGGTCGGATATGCGGATCCAAGCCAGAATCGTCTGTCTTGCGGTAGGGGTGCTCTCACTGAGCGCCTGCGCGTCTGCGGTTCCTCCGAACCGGATGGCCGATTATCTCGGCCCTCAGGCGATCACGGAACCGTCGGTCTCGCTTCTGCCCGCGGAACGACCCATTCACGCCGGGCTGGTCGTGATCGCGGATGCGTCGGCTCCGGATGCAGCCCCGTCTCCGCCGGATGAAGCGGTGAACCGGCTGGCTCAGACCCTGAAGGAACAGATCAGTCAGCATCTTCCGATCGCCATCGACAAGATTCTCCCCGCCGATGACCTCAAGCCCACAGGAGACATCGACTCGTTCCGCGAGTTGGGCAAGCGGTATGGCGTGCACTATTTGGCCGTCGCGGTGCTCTCCAGTACAGAACAAGAGTATCCGATTTCCGTGTTTCTCGGATGGACGACGCATATGCAACCGGGGTTCCGGCGCGATAACTGGTCGCTGATCGAGGTCGCGTTGATCGACGTCAACGCCGGCCGGTCTTTGCTGCAGGCGGAGGGGCGTGCGTGGGCGACGCTCGACAGTCCGTCGGCTCCCGGAATCAACCAATGGTATCCTGTCGTGTATCTCCGACCGCAGGATCCCGAGCGACGCGTCTGGCCGCCGACCTTCGAAGGTGCGCCGAACACCCTGCGCGTCGTATCCCTGAACCAGGCCGCAAAACGTCTCATCTTGAGTCTCCAGGACGCCTGGCTCCACAAACGACGGACAGAAATGAATCCGGCCCAGGGATAACACACGACCAGTCGGACCGGAGACCGTCGACGTCGGATTCGACGTTCACGCTGTCCCTTTCACGCTACCTTGCAGGATGAACAGAGCCGACAGCTCGCAGCGCGTAGCCGATTGCGGATAGCTCGCAGCCGTTCACTGTTTGCTTCCGGCTACGCGCTGGTGTTTTCAGCGAAGACGATCCCTTCTCGGCGAGGCTTTTTCTTGGCCGGAAGGGACTTTTAGTCTTTGAAGGCGGTTCGGTGAATGGTGTAGAATTATGCTCCGCAGAGCGCAAGAAGCCGTATTGGGTGAGGTTTGCGGAACAAGAGCAACCGCATTCCGTTGCTCCGGTGCTCTTACTCGGAGCGGGTGAGTCGAGGAAATCGTCATCGTGAAGCACATCAGCAATGCGGAGGAATCCGTTATGGGACATCGAGGTCGACGAGCTCTCGCTGCGGGCTCAACTTTTTTCATGGGTTTGGTGGCTGCGGCTGGGGTCGCCTTTCAACACGTGACCATGGCTGACGCGGCAGGCGTGCCGCTGGCGTTTG
>JBBIOW010000007.1:0-39818 GCA_037443165.1 Nitrospiraceae bacterium
AAACCGGTGACCTGGTCCGGCGGATCAAGGCTCCTGGTGATGGAAAGGACTGTACCGCCGCTTCCTCGAACGCTGCAAGGATTATTTGCGTCGGTTCGGACCGGGCGGTGTCGGCGGACGCCGTCGCACGAGGCGGGTCAGCCGCCGAACGGAGGGAGCGGGGGCACGACCGAGGCTGATGGGCCGGCGAGGTTGGAGAACATGAGGGTGGCGGCGACCACCCAGTCGATGAATGGTTGAGGGTAAATGCCCAGGATCAGCGTGCCCGCCAGCCCCACGTAGACCACGGCTCTCATCGGTCCGGAGACGTTCATTGGCGAGGGATCCGTCGGCTCGTTGATGTACATCTTTTTGACGATGACCAGGTAGTAGTACATGGAAATCACGATATTCGCCAGGCCGACGATGATCAGCGTGTAAAGCCCTTCCTGAATGGCCGCCACGAAGATGTAGAGTTTGCCAATGAAGCCTGCCAGCGGTGGCACCCCCGCGAGGGAGAGCAGGAAGATCAGCATCGCGAACGCCAGGAACGGCGACCGGCGATTGAGACCGTTGTAATCGTCGATTTCGTCGCTGCCGATGAAATTCCCCACCGCGATCACGACCGCGAAGGCGCCGAGGTTGGCGAACAGATAGGTCAGCAGATAGAAGAGAATGGCGTCGCTGCCCATCTTGGTGCCCGCGGCCAACCCGATGAGTACGTTCCCAATCTGCGCGATACCGGAGTAGGCCAACAGGCGTTTGATGTTCCGCTGCGCGATGGCCACGATGTTGCCGTACGTCATGGACAGGATCGAGGCGCCGACGAGCAGCAGCACCCAGGTCGGCTTGAACGTCGCGAGCGCCACGAAGAACATGCGGATCAGAATCGCGAAGGCCGCGCCCTTGGGCGCGATCGAGAGGAACGCCGTGACTGGCGTCGGCGCTCCGTGGTATGTGTCCGGAATCCAGGCATGGAACGGAACCGCCCCGATCTTGAAGCCCAGCGCGGCGAAGATCAGCAGGAACCCGATCGCCAGCCCCGGGGTGGCGGACGCGGCGGTCATGTCGGCGAAGACGATCTTGCCGGTTTCTCCGTACACCAGGCTGATCCCGTAGGCGAGGAGCCCGGCGGCGAATACGCCGAGGATGAAGAATTTGAGCCCCGCCTCGTTCGAGGCCATATCGTCGCGCAGGTACGCCACCAGCACGTAGAACCCGAAGGTCGAAAATTCCAGCGTGATGAAGACGGAGAGCAGGTCGTTGGCGGAAGCCATGAACATCATGCCCAGCGCCGACATCAGGACCAGGAAGTAGTATTCGCCTTTGAAAAACCGGAACCGCTGGACGTAGTCGATCGAAGCCAGAATGACCAGTACCGTCGCGCCGACGATGAACATCTTGAAGAACAAGGCCATCCGGTCCACGACGAACATCCGGTTGAAGAGCGTGCCAGAGATCCCCGACAGATCGAACCAGACGAGACACCCCAAGGTCAGCACCAGTCCTCCGATGCTCAGGTAGGCCAGTTGCTCCTTCGGAAGTTTCGGCAGAGCGAAGTCCACACTCAGCACGATGCACAGCCAGAACGTGAGAAAGATCTCCGGCAGGAGCAGGAGGAGATCGGAACCGGTCATGGTGAGATTGAACGTCATTCTTCTCCTTGTGACGCGTGACGGGCACCCGTTGCATGTTCCGGAGCGACGGATCCCCGGCGTGACGGGTCAGAGGAAGCGATCGGCGGCAGCGTCAGCCCGCCCGTCGCGTGCGCTTCACGCTTCACGGTTAACGTTTCACGGTCTATTGATGCGATCGGCACCACCTGCGTGATGCGCGCCACCAATGGCTCGACGCCGGACCGGATCACCGAATAGAAATGTCCGGGGAAAATGCCGAAGCCGACGCTGCAGGCGATCATCAGGAGCAGCGGCAATCGGTCGACGGTCGCCACGGCGTCATGGGCGTGGCTGTAGTGCTGCGCCATCGGCCCGTAGAAGACCCCGCGCATCATCCGGAAGAGATAGGCCATCGTCAGCACGATGCCGACCACGGCGATGATGACCTGTAACGGGTATTTGTTCCAACTGCCGACGATGATCATGATTTCGGCGATGAAGTTCACCGTGCCCGGCATGCCAATCGAGGCCATGCAGGCCACGATAAAACACCCTGCGACGAACGGCATGCGGTTGACCAGTCCGCCCAGCGAGGGGATGTCCCGCGAGTGGGTCTGGTCGTAGACCCAGCCGGCCATGGCGAAGAGCATGCCGGTCGCCAGGGCGTGGGCGAACATGTACAGCACCGCGCCGGTCAGGCTGATGTAATCCAGCGCCGCCATGCCGAGGAACACGTACCCCATGTGACTGGAGCTGGAGTAGCCGATCACGTACTTGGTGTCCTTCGCGTAGAAGGCCACGAAGCCGCCGTAGATGATGCTGAAGACGCAGAGCACGGCGGCGATCGGCATCAACTCACGCGTCGTCTCCGGCAAAATCTCGAAGGCCACCCGAATGATCGAGAAGTGCCCCAGCTTCATCAGCACGCCGGCGTGCAACATGCTCGTGGCGGCCGGCGCGGCGGCGTGCCCCACCGGCGACCAGGAGTGCAGCGGCCAGATTGGCGCGATAGAGGCGAAGCCGAAGAAGATCAGAAGCCAGATGATGTCCGCCAACAACCCGGTGAATTTCGCCTTCTCGCGCAGCACGAGAATGTCGAACGTGTTCAGACCGGAGAACTTGTAGATGAGGAGAATCCCCATGAGGGCGACGACCGCCCCGGCCGAGAGGAAAAGGGTCAGCTTCATCGCCGCATATTCCTTGCTATTCGAAGCGAAATTGAAGATGAAACTGACGGAGTCCCGCTTTCTTATTCCCTCGGGGTCGGTCATCTCCAGGTAGCCCTTCGTGTGGCTCCCCCAGATCCCGAGCAGGAGGTACATGGGAATCACGGACATCTCGTAGAAGAAATAGAGGAAGAAGAGGTCCAGCGACATGAAGACGCCGATCGTCGCCGCGGCCAGGACCAGGAGCGAGATGTAGAACTCCTTGGTGCGGTCCTTGATGTGCCAGGAGACGAAGATGCCAGCGAACAGCAGAATGGAGGAGGCCAGAACCAACGGGGTGCCGATGCCGTCCACGCCGAGGTAGAGGGACACGCCAAGCTGTTTGGACCATTCGTACCGCCAGAGGAATTGGAATCCGCCTTTGACGGGGTCGTAGGCGTAGAAGAGGTAAAACGAGGCAAGCAGCGAGGTCCCGGCCGAGACGGCGGCGATCCCGCGAACCAAGAGCGCCTGCCGGTTCGAGACGAACACCAGCACGATGGACCCAACGAAGGGCGCGAACAGAATGTAGAGCAGCGTGTAGTCGCTCATGTGCATTTCGTGCAGGCTCGGGGCCCGGGGCTAGAGGCGAGAGGGTGGTCTGTCTCTTGCCGCTGGCCTCGTGCCTCGTGCCCCGTGCCGATCGGTCGTTCCGCGACCGTGTTCCGTTCCAGCCTGTCCACCAGAGCCTGGACCGATCCGTTCATCATCCGCAGGAATGGAGAGGGATAGAGTCCGATCCAGAGGATCATGCCGCACAGGGAGACGGCGATGGCGGTCTCCCGCGCGTGCAGATCGGGCATCGCCTGTCCCGGCCCCTTCGTCAGGGGGCCCATCATCGACCGCTCGTAGTACCACAGGAAGTAAGCCGCTCCGAAAATGACTCCGGTCACCGCAATGGTCCCTTACACCCATTTGGCTTTGAACGCCCCCAGGAGGACCAGAAACTCGCCGACAAACCCGTTCGTCCCCGGCAATCCGATGGAGGCCAGGCCGATGATGAGCAGGAACGTGGCGAGCAGCGGCACTTGCCTGGCGAGCCCTCCGCCCAACACGGAGAGTTGGGTACTTTGCCGTCTCGTGTACAGGAATCCGGCGATGAAGAACAACCCGGCGGTGGTGAAGCCAAGATTGACCATCGTGAGCAGACTGCCCTGGAGCCCCTGGAAATTCAGGGCAAACAGACCGACCACGCAGAAGCCCAGATGGCTGATGCTGCTGAAGGCCAGGAGCCGGCGAAAGTCCGGCTGGATCAAGGCCATGACCGCGCCGTACACGATGGCGCCGAGTGCCAGCGCCATCACGACGGTCACGACCACCTCGTTCTTTGAGGCTTCCGGCAGCAGCGGGATGCTGAAGCGCAAGAACCCATAGGTCCCGAGTTTCAGCCCGGCGAGCACTACGGCCATCCCGATCGGTCCCTCGAGCAGAGCGTCGGGCAACCAGGTGTGGAACGGGAACACCGGCGCCTTGAAGGCCAGTCCCAGGAAGATCATCCAGAAGATCACGACCTGCCGGTCGAGAGGCACCGGCACCGTGAGCAGCTCGAGGAGGTCGAATGAATAGGACGGTTCGACATGATGGGTGACGGCCCACTGATGATAATTGATGTCGAGCAGGGCGAATCCCACCAACATGAAGACGCTGCCCAGCAGCGTGTACAGGACGTACTTTAACGCCGCATACTGCCGTTCGGCCCCGCCTCCCCAGAGTTTGATCAAGAAATAGCTGGGAATCAGCATGAGCTCCCAGAAGACGAAGAAGAGAATCAGATCGATTGAGACGAAGATGCCGATAATCGTGGTCTCAAGACCCAGTAAAGCCATCAGGTACAGCTTGGCCTGATGCCGGACGGTATCCCAGGAATAGATGACGATCAGCACGGTCAGGAACGCTGTGAGGCCGACAAACAGCACGCTGATCCCGTCCACCGCCAGGTGGTAGCTGATCCCCAGCGGAGGAATCCACCGCGCCCGCTCCGTGAACTGCATGGCCGGCGACTCGGGCACGAAGCGCAGGAGGACGAACACGGAGAGAG
Organism: Nitrospiraceae bacterium; assembly: GCA_037443165.1. Taxonomy (GTDB): domain Bacteria; phylum Nitrospirota; class Nitrospiria; order Nitrospirales; family Nitrospiraceae; genus DATLZU01. Next base: position 4,839 of record JBBIOW010000007.1, read on the forward strand.
CCAGCTCTAGCAGCGAGACCGCCAGCGCCGTGACTTTCACCAGATCCTCGTCCTCCAGAAACCACAGCGCCACGGCGCCCAGCAACGGGAGGAAGAGCAGACAGGAGAGGATGGGGAACCCTGCGCCGAATTCTTCCAACATCGTGTGATGCCCTTTGCGCGTTCTACCGCAACGCGATCCCGATGGGAGACGAGCCGGTCCACCAGAGCAGCAGGAGATGGACCAGGATGAACAGCCCCGCGACGATGATGGCCGCGTAGTGATGGACCATGCCGCTCTGGAGCCTGCGCCAGGACCGGGCGGCCAAGTGATTGGCGTAGCCAATGACGTTCAGGACCCCGTAGATGACATGCTTCTCGAACCAGGTGCTGACGGCCGAGCCGGTTTCGGTGAGCCGGCCGACCCACCGGACGGTCCCGTCGATGACCGTCCGGTCGAACCAATCCAGCAACAGTCCCAGGCGCTTGGTCGGTTCAACGAACAGCGCGTCGTAGATCTCGTCGACATAGTATTTGTTCAGCAGCGTCCCGTAGGCCACGGGCATGCGCGCGGCCCACGCGTCTGCCGTCCCCGGACGGGCGCAGTACAGATAATGGGCGAGCCCCCACCCCGCCAGTGCGATCGCGGTGGCGACGCCCATCAACGTCAGCACCACCCCGACGCTCGGTTCATGAGTGTCACCGGCAGCCGCGGCGACGGGCCGGAGAAAATGATGGAACCAGCCGCTCTCCGGCGGGACGCCAGGGAAACCGCCGACGACCGAGAGCGCCGCCAGCACGACCAGGGGCCCGATCATCACGGGTGGAGCTTCATGGATATGCTCGGCCGTGTGGTGATCCACCCGCGATTCGCCGTAGAACGTGAGGTAGGTTAGGCGGAACATGTAGAACGCCGTAAGGAAGGCACCCAGCGCGGCCATCGCGTACAGCGTGTAGTCATGGTGCGTGAACGCGTGGGCCATGATCTCGTCCTTGCTCCAGAACCCGGCCAAGGGAAAGATGCCGGCGATGGCCAAGGTTCCGATCAGGAATAGCCAGTGCGTCCAGGGGATCTTCGATTTGAGGCCGCCCATCTTGCGGATGTCCTGTTCGCCGCCCAGGGCGTGGATCACCGAGCCGGCGGAGAGAAACAGCAGGGCCTTGAAGAACGCATGGGTCATCAGGTGGAAAATGGCGGCTGCGTACGCGCCGACGCCGCAGCCCAAAAACATGTATCCGAGCTGGCTGACGGTCGAATAGGCCAGCACGCGCTTGATGTCGGTCTGCACCAGCCCAATCGTCGCGGCGAACAGCGCCGTCCCGCCGCCGAGCCACGCCACCGTCGTCATCGCGACCGGCGAAAGGTCGTAGATCACGTGATTGCGGACGATCATATACACGCCGGCGGTGACCATCGTGGCGGCATGGATTAACGCGCTGACCGGCGTCGGGCCTTCCATCGCGTCGGGCAGCCAGGTATAGAGCGGAATCTGCGCCGATTTGCCGACGGCGCCGATGAGCAGGCAGAGCGCGATCGCGGTGGCGGTCTCGGGCGCCAGCGATCCGACCTGCGCGAAGACCTTGGTGTAATCGAGGGTTTTGAAATTGACGAAGACCAGGAAGATCGCCAGCAGGAAGCCGGCGTCGCCGATCCGATTGACGACGAAGGCTTTGGTCGCCGCCTTGGCGGCCGACACGCGGTCGTAATAGTAGCCGATCAGCAGGTAGGAACACAGCCCGACGCCCTCCCACCCGATGAACAGCACTGCATAGTTGTTGCCCATCACTAGCAGCAACATGGAGACCATGAAGAGGTTCATGTAGGTGAAGAAGCGCGTGAATCCTTCCTCGCCGTGCATGTACCCGACCGAATACACGTGGATGAGGAACCCCACCCCGGTCACGACCAGCAGCATAATGCAGGTCAGCGGATCGATCAGGAAAGCCAGATTGATCGTCAGGTCGCCGCCGAAGATCCATTGATAGGCTGTCACCTCGCGGGCGGCGCCGCCGGACTTCAACGTGTCGGCGAAAACGCCGATCGCACAGAGAAACGACAGCCCGACCGAGCCCCAGGCGAGTTTGTGCGCGGCCTCGTGGGAATAGCGGTGGCCGAGCAGGCCGTTCAGGATCACGGCCGTCAGCGGGAAGAGAGGAATCAGAACGACCAGCAGCTCGAACACGTTACCACTTCAAGAGATTCATTTCGTCCACGTTGGTCGAAATCTTGCCTCGGAACACGACGATGATGATGGCCAGGCCGACGGCCGCTTCTCCCGCCGCAATGGCGATGACAAAGAGGGCGACGATCTGGCCGGCCATGGATTCCAGGTAATGCGAGAAGGCGACGAGGTTGATGTTCGCTGCGTTCAGCATGATCTCCACCGCCATCAGGACGATGATGAAGTTCCGGCGGATCAACACGCCGATCAACCCGGTGGCGAACAGGATCGCGCTGACGGCCACGTATGCGCTCAGTGGCACCATTGGAGCCGTTAATCGTTACATTCCTGAACTGGGTCGTCCTTGCCCCGGCGATTCACGTTGAATGTTTGACGCTTAACGTCTTTCGTGTTCCGCGTCCGCCGTCGAGGGGGTCTTGGCGAGCACGATCGCGCCGATGATGGCCCCCAGCAGAAAAATCCCGACGATCTCGAAGGGCAAAAGATAATCACTGAACATCTTAATACCGACCGCATAACTCGCGCCGTCCCGGAGAACCGCCTCCGCGGGCGCATCGCCCTTCGATCCGCCAAACGGCGATCGGAGCACCAGAAGCAGCAACTCGCCGGCGATGGCGATGGCGGCGATGAGGATCAGCGCGTAGCGGGTATGAAAGTACCGCTCTTCCGTCTTCAAATTGAGCAACATCAAGACGAAGAGGTAGAGCACCAGGATCGCGCCAGCGTACACGATGATCTGCACCGCGAAGAGAAATTCGGCGTTGAGCAGGACGAACAGGCCGGCAACGTGCAACAGCAGCGTCAGCAAGGCGAGCCCGCAGTGGACAGGGTTCTTCAACGCAACGGTCAAAATCCCCGCTGCGATGCTCACCAGGGAGAAGTAGGCGAAAAAGACCGGGACCATGCAGGTTGGATCAGCTCAGATGTTTAGGCGGCGGCTGCGTGGGCTTGAGAACCGACTGGGGGAAAAAGTATCGGTATTCACGGCTCCACTCGTCGTCCTTTTCCTGGTTGTGCGCTTGCAAATATTTCTTGGCGTCAGCGAGATGGCGCTCGCCGATCTCGTAGAGCCGCCTCTTGTCGAACAGCAGTTGGCGTTTGTCGTGGGTGGAATATTCGTACATCTTGGTCATGGCTAGGGCGTTGACCGGACAGGCCTCCACGCAATAGCCGCAGAACACGCACTTGGTGATATCGATATAGAACTCGCTGGCGTATCGCTGAAGCGGGCGGGTCTTGTCTTCCGCGCTGATGACCTTGATGCAATGGGAGGGACAGGCGGCTTCGCACAGATCGCAGCCGACGCAACGTTCCTGTCCGTCGTCGTACCGCAGCAGTCCGAGCGCGCCCCGATGCGTGTCGGGGATGGTCCGATGCTCCCGGGGATACTGGAATGTGATAGGGCGGTGGAACATGTGCTTGAAGGTCACCTTCATCGCATCCCAGATCTCGTAAAACAACGCGGCCTGGAGCACCTTTTTCGCGAGGACGCCGACGCTCATCTTGCTCTCCACTCAAGACTGCGGCTGGGTCAAGTCGGCAGAGCTTACTCTCAACCGCCGACCTTTTCAATATTGACCCACGTGAATTTGAAGGACGGAACTCCGGTGCTCGGGTCCGTCTCGACCGGCATCAAATCCTTGACCGGGGGCTGGTTGAAATGCTCCGGGAAAAAGCAGGCGCCCGGCATGATGGCCGGATCCGCCTCCACGCCCAGCTCCACCGATCCCCGGTCCGAAGAGACTCTGACCTTCGTGTTCTCTCCGAGCCCGAGCCGCTCGATGTCTTGCAGGTTCACCCGGAGCCGCCCCGTATTGGGGGCGATCTTGATCAGTCCGGACGCCTGGGTGGACAGCTTGCCGGAATGGGAGAGGACCTGCCCTATCGTCAAACCGAACCGATGGCCGTTCTCCGCCCCCGCTTGCCGCTTGCCGCTTGCCGAATAACGACTCCTGACCTCGGCCGCATAGCCGTTCGAGAGATAAGAAGCTTCCGGCTTGGGAGTGATCTTCCGTGGTTGGCCGAGGTTGTAATACCCCGGCAGCAGTTTCATGATCTCGTTCTGGATCTCTTGCGCGGACTCGTAGTCCCACCGACAGCCCAGACCGTTCGCGATCGCGGTCATGATATGCCAGTCGGGTACGCTCTCGCCGATGGGGTCCATCGCCTGCCGCACGCGGAGGACCTTTCCCTCGAGATTCGTGAAGGTTCCTTCTTTTTCGGCATAGGTGCAGGCGGGCAACACAAAGTGAGCGAGTTGGCCCGTCTCGGTCAGGAACGGGTCCTGGCAGATCAGCAAGTCGAGCCGGTCCAGCGCGGCTCTCACGTCAACGGACGCAGGCAGCGTCGCGAGCGGGTTCTCGCCGACGAGGTACAGTGCCTTGATGCGCCCGCTCCGGCAGCGCGCCAGGATGTCCATGAGGGTCGCTCCCGTTCCGACGGCGGGCAGCGTCGCGTCCCAGGCCTTGGCGAACCGCTCGCGCGCGGCCGGGTCATCGAAGCGGGCTTGGCCGGGCAAAAACTCCGGAGCCGCGCCCATGTCCACCGCGCCTTGCTCGTTGATTTCCTCGGTGAGCGTGCCCACGCCGCATCCGGGCCGACCGAGTTTGCCAGTGACCCAGGCGAGATCGATCAGCTTGAGCACGTTCTGGTACCCGTTCGGCCGCCGCACGATACCCTCCGCACAAAGGGCGATGGCCCGTGGCGCTTCCGCAAAGATCGCCGCGGCTTCGCGGATCTGTTCAACCGCGATGCCGGTGCGGTCGGCGATCTGTTCGAGCGAAATCCCGGCGGCCGCCTCTTTGAGCGCCGCGAACGCCTCCGGATACGGGCTCGTCGCGTCTTCGTCGACCAGATCCTGGTCGATGACCGACTTGACCAACCCGTCGATGAACAGCTCCTCGGTACCCGGCTTGACCAGCATGGGATGAGAAGCCAGCTTGGCGATGTTGGTATTGGCTGAGTCGACAACGATGACCTGCGACTTGTAGACCCGGATCGACTCCTTCACGCGGACGGCTGTGAGCGGATTGGTTTCGGTGATGTTGCTGCCGACCAACAGAATCGCTTTCGCCTTGGTGATGTCTTCCCAATCGTTCGGCATCCGCCCGACGCCGAGCACACGCCGGACAGCGTGGACGAAGTTAAGGTGCCCGTAGCGCGCGCTGCTGTCGATCTGGTTGGTGCCGATCGCCGCCCGCATGAGCTTCTGGAACAGATAGAGCTCTTCGTTCGTGCAGCGGGCTGTGATCAGGCCGGCCACCGCCTCCGGGCCGTGCATCGCCTTAATGTCGACCAGGCGGTTCACGAGCGCAGACACGGTCTCGAGCCAGGGCGTTTCCACCAACCGGTTGGCCTTGCGGACGAGCGGCTGTCTCAACCGGGCCTCGCTGTCGAGGTACTGAAATCCGAACCGGCCCCGCACGCACAGCCCGCCGTGACCCTTGGCGGTCTCCGCGCGGTCGCCCCACTTGTTTTTCCAGGACAGCGGCGAGGTCACCCGGATGACCTCCGAATCCTTGGTCTCCAGATACATCTGGCAGCCGTCCCCGCAGTAGTTGCAGGTGGTCATGGTCTTCTTCATCTGCCAGGGCTTGTAGAGATACTTGGAGTATTTGTTCGTGATCGCCCCCACCGGGCAGACCGCGAGGCAGTCTCCGCAGAATTCGCAGGAGAGCGGGAGGTCTCCCTTGGCGACCACCTGGTTGAAGCCGCCCTTCTTCATGAACTGCAGCGCATCGATCATCAGCACGTCCTTGCAGACGTTGATGCACTCGGCGCAGGCGATGCAGCGGTTCATGTTGAAGTCCAGGACCAGGCTGCGCGTGTCTTCCGGGATGAATTTCTGCTTGGCATTGGCGAGGTTCGTCACACCGTGGAGAAAGGCCATGTCCTGCAGTTCGCAGTGGCCGTCCGCGTCGCAGACTGGGCAATCCAGAGGATGGACCGAGAGGTGCTTCTCGACCGCCTTTTTCCTGGCCAAGAACAAGTCCTCCCCTTCCGTGCGGATGATCATGCCGGCCGTCGCCTTGGCCGTGCAGGACCGGACGGGCGCTTTCTTGCCCTCCTGCATCACCAGACACATGCCGCACGAACCGAACGGGTCGAAGGTGTAGTGATAGCACATGGCGGGAATGATCTTGCCTGTGCTGGAGATGACGTCGTACAAGGACACTCCGTCTTTGGCCGTGACGGTCCGGCCGTCGATCGTCAGTTCAATCGTCGCCGCTTCGACTTCAGGATTGGTCGCCGGTTTCAATGCCATATTTGCCTCAAGTACGATTGAGCGATTTCGTGATTGATTCGGGTCGGGACACGTCGCCAAATCGCCAGATCACCAAATCACCACATGCTTCACCGATCGCATTCTCCCATGACGATATCGTAGGTCCCGAAGATCGTCACCGCATCCGCGATCATGTAGCCTCGCGACATGTGGTCGAACGCGCCCATGTGGATGAAGGAGGGGGCGCGGATTTTCAGGCGATACGGCTTCCCCCCGCCGGTGCTCACGATGTAGAACCCCAATTCGCCCTTGTGGGCCTCCGTGCCGCAATAAATCTCGCCCGGAGGGGCGTTGAACCCCTGCGAGAAGAGCTTGAATTGCTGGATCATGGACTCGAGATTGGTGAAGACCCGGTTTTTCGGTGGCAGCGTCACGCTCGGCACGTCCGCCATGATCGGCCCTTCGGGCATTTGATCCAGACATTGCCGGATGATCTTGACGCTTTCATACATCTCCCGGACGCGGATCCAGTAGCGGTCGTACGTATCGCCGTTCTTGCCAACCGGAACGCTGAACTCGCAACGGGGATAGGCGGCATAGGGTTCGTATTTGCGCAGATCATAATCCACGCCCGACCCACGAAGCGTGGGGCCGCTGAGCCCAAAGTTCACCGCGTCCTCGGCGGAGATCACCGCCACGCCTTTGGTGCGTGCGAGCCAAATACGGTTTTTTTCCAGAAACACAACGTACTCGTCGATCTTGGGCGGGAAATAATCCAGAAACTTCCGCAGCTTGTCGATGAGCGAGGGAGTGAAATCGCGCTCCACCCCACCGATGCGGTACCAACTTGTGGTCAGCCTGGCCCCGCACAGCTCGTCGAACCAATCCAGCAGGATCTCGCGGTCGCGGAAACAATAAAAGAAGACGGTCATGGCACCGATATCGAGCGCCTGCGTGCCAAGCCAGAACTGGTGGCCGATGATCCGTTGGACTTCCGCCACGATCGTGCGCAGATACTCGGCGCGTTCCGGGACAGTGATGTTCAGCAGCTTTTCGACCGCCCGGCAGTAGGCGAAGTTGTTGTACATGGCGCAGACGTAATCGAGCCGGTCTGTGTGAGGGATGAATTGGTGGTAGGTCCCTTCCTCGGCCAGCTTCTCGACCCCCCGATGGAGAAACCCCATGACCGGCGTCGACTTGACGATCCGCTCCCCTTCCAGCTCCAAAATCACTTTCAGCACACCGTGCGTGCTGGGGTGCTGGGGCCCCATGTTCAGCAGCAGTTCTTCCGTCCGGAGCGTAGGAAGCGTGGCGCTTTCCGGATGTTCGGGATCGACCTTGTAAACAGTTGTCCGTTGATCTTCGAGTTTCATCTTCTAGGTAGCAGCAAGTAGCTGGTAGCAAATAGCTCTAAGTTCCTCGCTATGAGCTATTCGCTACGCTTCGTTGAGAAATTCGAACGTGTCACGCCAGCCCTTGCCGCGCAAGGGGAAGTCTTTCCGGAGCGGATACCCTTCCGGGTAATCGTCCGGCATGAGAATACGACGAAGATCGGGATGGTTTCTAAACCGGATTCCCATCATGTCGTAGACCTCGCGTTCCATGAAGTCGGCGCCTTTCCAGATATCGGTCAAGGAATCCACGACGCAATCCGATTCGGGGACCCGTGTCTTCAACCTGATCCGGTGGCGATTCCTCAGCGAATAGAACTCGTACACCACCTCGAAGCGCTCTTCGTCGTCCGGCCAGTCCACCGAGCTCACATGGACGATATAGTCGAAATCCATTGCCGGATCGTCATGAAGGAATTGCGCCACTTGATGCAAGGCGTCCCGCTTGACGGTGACGGCCAGATCGCCACGCCACTCGACGGCCGTTACGAAGCCGTCGGGGAAAGCGTCCTGGATTCTCTGAGCCAGAGGATGCATGTGTTTACGCTTTCACCTGTTCCGGTTGCTTCGTAAACACCCGCCGCTGCATGATGCGCTCTTGCAGCTTGAGGATACCGTCGAAGAGCGCTTCTGGGGTCGGCGGGCAGCCGGGGACATAGATGTCCACTGGCACAAAGCGATCCACTCCCTGCACGACGCTATAGCTGTCGTAGATATTGCCGGATGTGGCGCAGGACCCCATCGCGATCACGTACTTGGGTTCAGGCATCTGATCGTAGATCTTCCGGATAACCGGCGCCATGCGTCGGCAGACCGTGCCGGCCACGATCATCAAATCGGACTGCCGCGGCGAAGCCCGAAAGACACCGGCCCCGTAGCGGTCCATATCGTAGCGCGAGGAGACGGCGGCGATCATTTCAATGGCGCAGCAGGCGAGTCCGAACGTCATGGGCCAGAGCGAGCCCTTCCGCGCCCAGTTCACCGCTTTCTCGACCGTTGTCGTGATGACGTCGAGGTTGCCGTCCTTTTCATGCCGTCCGATCTGAATCAACCCCACACCGGAACTCCAGTTCAGAGTTGTGAGTGCTGAGCGCTGAGTCTCGGAGCCACTCAGAACTCAGCGCTCAGCACTCAAACACTCACGCTCCTAGCGCGTCAGTCCCATTCCAGCGCGCCTTTTTTCCACGCATACACGTATGCGACCAGGAACAAGCCAATGAAAATCAACATCTCGACCAGTCCGATCAGTCCGATCTTGTCGAACACCACGGCCCAGGGATACAGAAAGATGACTTCGATGTCGAAAATGACAAAGAGCATCGCGAAGATGTAATAGCGGACCGGGAACGGCATGCGCGCATCGGAAAACGGTTCACTGCCACATTCGTACGGGCTGAGTTTCTCCGGTTCCGGGTATTTCGGCTGGACCAGGTAACTCACGAGGAGAGTCACCACGCCGAAGGCCAGCGCGATCACGATAAACAAAAGAATCGGAAAGTATCGCGTCAGATAATCCAGCAGAAGCTCAGCGCCGGCCATAGGAACCGCTCTCTCAAGACTTTGACTTGAAAAGAATATCGAAAATCTTAGACCCCGCTGAATTGCAATAGCAAGAGAACAAAGGACCTAGCGAGGGCCCTCCGAAAGCCCTACCGAACCCGAAGGCTCACCGTTCCAACCGTACTGGATAAACGAGAAAAGGCGATCAAGTCGGAGGAAGATCACAATGCCTGAGCTTACTTCTTCATCTTGTCGGAAGCCATGCGAAGCCCCAGGGGAGGATGAGCGGACCGGGCATCCCATTCGGTTTCGAGGGCGGACAATGCCTTGATCTTCTTCCTGCGATGAATCTGGACGTCGATTCTGCGACGGCCCTGCGGGGCGGGGCTTTGACTTTTCCGCTCGGGCGATCTCGACCGGTTCGGCATGGGAGAAGACTCCAGGTGCGGCGCACTCTCAAGTGCCCTGCAATCGCTTGACAAGCCAGTATGATTTGCTATGGTTGGCAAGTCAACATCTTGGACGACTCCGATGCGCACACCACCGTCCGGAATCTTGCCGGCTCTTCTCATCTGCACGGTCCTCAGCGGATCGATCGATACCCCGGCGCAGGCTCAAGATGCCCAGACTGTCAGGCTTGGTGAGGCTGCCCTGAGGTTTTCCGCGGGGTACATTCGCGAAACGACTCCTAAGGATGGGGTCGTCAACTCCCTGACAGGAGACAACCAGACAACCGGCAATCGCATGCTCGTCGGGGGAAGCGATACCGTCTATTTGCGGCTGACCGGCCCCGGAGAAGCAGCGGTCGGCGATCTGTACACCGTTTACAGACGCGTTCGCAAGGTCTTTCATCCGGCGACCGGTCGCTACCTGGGGTTTCTGACCAATATATTGGGAGTCGTCCGAGTCATTCAGGTCGACCACGAACTCATCACCGCTCAGGTTATCCGTCCGTACGCGCCTATCTCGCCCGGCGACGGGGTCATGCGATTCGTCCCGCCTCAGGAAGAGACAGCGCCAGAGGTCGGTCGCTTCGGTGGGACCGAAGGCATGATTGTCGAAGTCCAGACGAACCAGTTTTTGATCGGTCAACGGAACTTGGTCTACCTGGACAAAGGGCGACTTGATGGACTCAAGATCGGAGACCGGCTCGAAGTCTTCAGAACCGGCTCAGGGCTTCCGCAGCGCACTCTAGGAGAAGTCAAAGTGTTGGCGCTCGAGGATGGCACGGCGACGGGTCTGTTGACGCGGGCTACAGCGCCCATCCTGCGGGGCGATCGCTTTCGGTGGAAAGGTTCCGACCTCGGCGGGTTGGCCGGAGGTCTGCTGCTTCCGGAACTGCTGCAGCCGGAGATGGAGGCGAAGAAGCCCGACGAATCGGTTCCTGCTGCCGGAAGGGACAAGATTCAGCTCCAGCAGGTCGGAAGCCGCACGTTGATCAATCTGGATGAGCTTGTCGATCAGTTGGAATATGAATCAGGAGAGGTCACGGTCAAGCCCGGCGGGATGAAAATCCTCGAGCAGATCGCCGACTATCTCAAGACCGTGACCGACAAGCATATCCGAATCGAGGGTCATGCGGACAACGTGGAGATCGGCCCGTCGCTCAAGGCTAAGTATCCGACTAACTGGGAACTGTCCAAGGCGCGGGCGTCCTTCGTCGTGCGGTATTTGATCGAAAAGGGCGGCATCGACTCGGCGCAGCTGTCGATGGTCGGGTATGGCGACACAAAGCCGGTCGCGAGCAATGCGACCGAGGAAGGCCGGCGGAAGAACCGGCGGATCGAAATCGTTCTCTATTCCTCGGAACCCTCCCAGAATGGACCGGGGCGTGCGCCGGAACAGTCGTCGGCTGGCGAGGCAGGACATAGTTTGTCCCGCCTGGGAGCCTCGTCATCGGTCTCCGATACCCCGGACGCACCGCCGCAGCCGAGCAACCAGGTTCCCACTGACCCCGCAACTCCGCCACCCGGGCAAGCCGCTCCCGCGGGAGAGGCGAGCGGATCCGACGTGACCGTTCTGCCGCCCCAAGATGTCCCTGCGCCGCATCCTGATCAGCCGTCTGATCCCGCGCTGCCCCAGCCGTAGCCGAGAGGCTCCTTCCATCGTTCTCGTCAGCACCTTCGCCGCTTCGGACGTTGTGAATTTGCACTGACAGCGGCTTCGCCGCACGACCGCTCCGCGTTCCTTTCATTGTTCCGCGTCGGAGGAGCCTGCTAGAATGCCGCATGCCCGACGGCCTGTCTGCTTCGCACTCAGAAACACCGGTTCCCGTTCCGTCCCTCTATGCTGAGGTCATCATCCCTCGACACGTGGCGCGGACATTCACCTATCTCATACCGGCCCGCCTACAAAACCGTACCCTGGCAGGAAGCCGGGTGCTCGTTCCCTTCGGGCGCAGTTCCCTGCAGGGTGTCGTCGTCGCGGTAACCGACCGACCGTCGGCGGAGTCCACGTTGAAACGGCTCCGCGAGATCCGATCGCTGCTCGACGACAAAGGCAATGAGCTGAGTCCCGAGTTGCTGGAGTTATCCCGCCTGATCGCCGAGCGCTACCTCGCGCCCTGGGGCCAGTGCGTGAGGGTGGTGCTCCCGCCGACCCCCTCGAAGCATCGAGGGGCCAAGTACATACTGACTGAAGCCGGACGTCGGGCGTTGAGCGGCGGGGAACGCCTCCCTACTGTGGATCAGGAACTCCTGCATCGACTTGCCCGACGAGCGAAAGGATTGACCGAAGCCTCGTTGCGGAAGGCCGCGGGGACCTCGTTTAGGCCGGCGTTGAGGAGAATCACGCGAAAGGGTTGGGTGCACAAGCAGGATGCCGACCAACATGGTCCGGAGGCGGGGACCAGCCGACAGACGCCCGTCGCCGACGAGAAGGATCGTGACCCACAACCGATCGCGTGGAGACTCGAGCCCCTGGCTCTCTCGTCAGAAGCGACCGCCCAGCTCGATCGGCTGATCGGTTTGTGCGATCCTCCCCGGCACTCTGCAGTTCTTCTCCATGCCCCTCCGGAATATCGCCTCGCTTGTCTGATGCGGGTCGTGGAAGCGGTGCTGGCGCGACGGCGAGCGGTCCTTGTGGTTACGGGAGAGATACACCGGGCCAGGCAGATCGCGCAGCAGGCGAAGTCTCGTTGGGGGGATCGGGTCGTTCTGGTCCATAGCGGGCTGCCCGCAGCGGTCCGGGCGGAGGGTTGGCGGAGCATTCGCGATGGCTCGGCGAGCGTCGTGATTGGCACGCGGTCGGCGGTCTTTGCGCCAGTCTCATCCCCGGGGCTAGTCTGGATCGACGGAGAAGAAGACGCCTCGCTCAAGGAGGAGCAGGAGCCCCGCTACCACGCGCGGGACGTGGCCTGGCTCCGCGCCAGCCGGAGTCGCGCACTGCTCGTGCTCGGCTCGTCCCATCCGTCGTTGGAGACGATGCAGACGATTGAGCGCGACGGAGGCGCACTCTACCTGGCACTTGACGCGCCAGGTCAGCCGAGGGTGGAACTGGTCGATCTCCGGAGGTATCCGTCCGGCACGCTCCTGTCGCCGCCGATGGTCGAGGGCATCGACCGCGCGCTGGCTCAACGGACCAAGGTCGCGCTGTTTCTCAACCGCAAAGGGTATGCGCGGGCTCTCACCTGCCGCGATTGCGGGAGCGTCCCGCGGTGCGGACAATGCAGCGTGGCACTCGCCTATTACCGCCGGATCGGCCGCTTGGTCTGCCAGTACTGCGGGGCGTCCGTGGCGCTTCCCGACACCTGCGCCTCCTGCCGGGCGGCGAGGCTCGAGCCGGTCGGGTTCGGCACCGAACGCCTGGAGGACGACGTCAGGCGCTTCTTCCCGAAGGCCAGGATCGCGCGCCTCGACCGAGACGTGGTCCGGCATGCCTCGCAGGTGGAAGCGGTCCGGCGCTTGCTCGGAGCCGGAGAGCTGGACCTGATCATCGGGACGCAGCTTCTCTTTCAGCTTCAGATCGGATCGTCCCCCTTGTTCGGCTTCGTCGGTGTGCCGTATGCGGACGCCGGATTGCACCTGCCGGATTTTCGCGCCGCCGAACGGACCTATCACTCCTTGCTGGACGCGATAGGGTTAGCGTGGCCGGACGACGCCGGCGGCCGAGTCGTCCTGCAGACGTATTTGCCGACCCACCATGCGGTCGCCGCGGCCGTCGATCGGGATTTCCAGATGTTCGGCCAGACGGAGCTTGCCATGCGCGAAACCCTCGGCTATCCGCCCTTTTGTCATCTCATCGGTTTGCGAGTGTCCGGCAAAAACGCGGAACGGGTAGAGACGTCGGCGGTCCGATGGGCAGAGTTGTTGCGAGAGCAGGCGCAGCGGGCCGGGCGACAGTCCGCTCAAGGCGCGAGGATCCCGGCGCCGGCCGATGGCTTGGCGTGCATTCAACGGAAGACCGACGGGCTGAGCGTGCTGGGTCCGGTTCCGGCGCCCGTTGCCAGAGTCCGCGGGCGGTATCGCTGGCAACTGCTGGTGAAATCGACCGACCGCGAGATCGCACGGGCCCTTGTCGGCGCAACGCTCGAGCGAATCGAAGGGGAGAGGACATCGAAGGATCTGAAGTTCGAGGTGGACGTCGATCCCGTCGAGGCTCTATGAAGGAGGGGTTCCCGTCGACTGAGACGGCCCGGTGGCCCGGCGCTCTCCGGGTTTGTCCGAGAGAACACCACCGTGACCGCCGCGGGTTCCCGCTCGCTTGAACAGCCCGTAGGAGAAGGTGATCCAGAAGATGGACGAGAAGAGCCCGAAGAGGATCGCCGTCAACATCGCTCCCATCTGCTCGTTCGTGGGCTCGGTCGTCACCAATCGAATTTGAATCATCGTTGCGATCGGCCAGGCCAGGCTCTCAAAGCCCAGGAGTAGCGTGGACCAAGCCCAGATTTCGCCAATCGTTCGGCCGCGCCACAGCAGGAATCCTGCAGCCGCGAGCGCCAGCGCGGCGGTCCATGCGAGGGGCAACTCACCCCAGATCAGCCAAAATCCGACGGCGACCACGAGGCTGCCGAACACGGCGTTGAGTCTGAGAGTCCACATTTCCGGGGTGGCGGGTGTCGGCGCTCGGCTTGGATTGGAGAAGAGCGAATAGCGCGAAGCTGGTTGCTGCCGGCTATCCGCGGTTTTCACCTGCAGTGTGAAGGGATCGCGGAGCGAAGTCAACTGCGGCTGGGCCGAGGAGGAGGGAACCAACACGAACGAAGGAACGACCCGGAAAAGGGTCATCAGTTCTGGAGTTCGGCTCGAACCGCTTCAAGAATCGCCTGCATGTCGAACGGCTTGTGCAGTGTCCTCCTGGCACCCAACATTTGTGCGACGTCCAGATGGTTCAAGATCCCGATCATGTCGCTCCCGCCGGTGATGGCGATGATCGTGGCAGACGGAAACTCCCGGCGGAGCGAGATGATGCTCTCCAGCCCGTCCTGGTCGGGCATCAGAATGTCCATGATCACGAGGTCGGTCGGACAACGGCGGTATCGGTGCAGACCTTCCTTCCCGTCGCGGGCTTCGTGCACGTCGTAACCGGCTTGTTCCAGCGTTCGCCGGATCATGCTCCGGATTTGGTCCTCGTCGTCTACGACGAGCACGGACGGCATACGACCTCGTTTTGGGATTAGTCTAGCATTCCACTTCTAAGCGGGCAAATAACCGGTGTCATCGAGACCGTTATGTCAAAACGGGTAGTCCCGTATGGGCCTTCAGCTCACTCTGCAGGATGAACCCCCCTCACCCTCGCCCTCTCCATTGCATCGGGAAGAGCAATGGGTACCCGGGGAGAGGGTACGTGTTTTGGGTTGCCCTCCCCTCAGGGAACCCGGTGCTCTTTCCATTGCATCGGGTATGGGGGGAAACGGCGGGTGAAGGGTATCTTCCATACTGGGAAGCAATACGGCAGCCGTGGCGCGATTTCATGACGGGTGTTGGTGGCCGAGCTTGGCGCATAAGCTGCGCATTGTACTTGCGGGCTAGGGCTATGCGATCACGACAATCGCGCGATGAAGCAGAAAGCTTCAGAACAGCCGTCCGAATCGAAATCGTTTCCTTCGGCGGAAATGGAATCTATCCACCCCGAGAGGCGAACGCCGAGGATTGCGGCCCATAAAGAAACTGGGGAGAGGGAGAGTTGGTGCCGAAGGGGGGACTCGAACCCCCACGGGTTGCCCCATACGCCCCTCAAACGTACGTGTCTACCAATTCCACCACTTCGGCGCTGGGCGGATTATAGAAGTGGGCCAAAATGCTTGTCAATCAACCGCCTGTCCGGTAGAATCGGCGCCGCTCAGAGAGCCGCTGGAGTCCAGTGCGACCGCGCACCACAACCGCGCCGGGGATCAGGTGCTCGCCTCGTTTCAGACTTCCACGACCGGTCGTCGGACAGTGAAGATCGCCGCGTTCTTCGACGTGGACAATACCCTGCTGCCCGGAACGCCTAGCGAGGTACGGTTTTTTCGCTACCTGTGGAGGACCGGGGTCATCGGCTGGCAGGAAGCCGGCGCAAGTCTGTGGTGGTGGCTGCGTCACGTTCCACCGGTCTCCCTGCAGCCCCTTCGGGAACGGAAGGTCTATCTTGCTGGCAAGCACCCGGCCAAGATGGAATCGTTAGCGGAGACGTTCTGCCGGGCGGAGGTCTTCCCGTTTCTGTCCGTCGACGGGTTGGCCAAACTCGACACCCATCGACGCCAAGGACACGAGATCGTGCTCATCACGGGCTCTCTCGACTTTTTGATCCAGCCGCTGGCCGCCTTCTTAGCGGTGAAGGCGGTCCTGGCGGCCAGGCCGGAACGGACGGTGGCCGGGTTCACCGGCCGGCTCATGGACCCGCTTCCCTATGGCGACGGGAAGCGGCGGTTGATGGCGGCCTTTGCGCGGCAGAACGGGCTCGATTTGGGCGAGTGCTACGCCTATGGTGACAGTCCGGGAGATGTGGAGGCGCTGCAGGCGGTCGGCCATCCCGTGGTCGTGAACCCGATCAGAGGGATGGCCCGCCTCGCCCGCCGCCATGGATGGCCGATCGTACGATGGGAGTAAATGCGACAATAACTCTCAACAGGCGATGGTCAGCGTTCAGTTCTCGGACAGAAGGAAGTGTCCGTGTACATGCTCTTCATGGCTGACCGCTGATGGCAGACGACTGAAGGCGCCTTGGTTGAAATGCTGCGCGTGACGGAAATTTTCCATAGCATTCAAGGAGAATCCACCCATGCGGGCCGGCCCTGCGCGTTCGTGCGGTTGACCGGGTGTCCGCTGCGGTGCGTCTGGTGCGATACGGCCTATGCCTTTTATGGCGGCGTCGAGATGTCCCTCGACGAAGTGCTGGCGAAAGTCGCGACGTTCGGCTGCCGGTTGGTCGAGGTCACGGGCGGTGAGCCGCTGCACCAGCCGGAAGCCTACGCGCTGATCGAGCGGCTCTGTGCAGAGGGCTACGATGTGCTGCTGGAGACCAGCGGCGCGATCGACATTTCGCCGGTCGACGCGCGGGCCCATATCATTTTGGACGTCAAATGTCCTGGCAGCGGCATGACGGAGCGGATGCGCTGGGAGAATCTTTTCCGCTTGACTGCCAAGGATGAGGCGAAGTTCGTGCTCAAGGATCGGGCCGATTATGAGTGGGCCAAGGCGATCCTCCGGCGATACGCGCTCGCCGACCGGTGCCCTGTGCTGTTCAGTCCGGTCTTTGCCGAGTTGGACGTCCGCCAACTCGCCGAGTGGATCCTGGCGGACCGGTTGCCCGTTCGCTTTCAGATTCAACTCCACAAGTACATCTGGGCGCCCGACATGCGGGGGGTATGAGCGGGAAGCTCCGGCCGTCGGTGTCGGGCTGAGAGCCGATAGCCGGCGGCTCATCCGCGAGCAAGGAGACTGAATGAAGATCATGCGAGTGATCGCGAAACAAGGACAAGTCCAGACGGAGCAGGCCGAGGTGTTGGCGCTGACACATTTCGAAGACGATACCTCGTTCCAGGACGATGCCGCCGCGGTGGATCGCGCCCTTGACGGCCGCCTGCGCGATCTGCTGAGAAGCGGCGAGTTTGAAGGCAAGCAGAATGAAACCGTGCTGTTCCATAGTCCGGGCAAGGCGGCCGCCAAACGCGTGCTGCTTGTCGGCTTAGGCAAGAAAAAGGACCTGCGTTTGGATACGATCCGACAGGCGTTCGGCTGCGCCGCCAAGCGCGTGAGCCAGGCCAAGGCCACCGCCTTCACAGCGGCCCTGCCGCAGGTTTCTTTGCCCCGCACGTCCGCGATCGACATCGCTCAAGCGATGGTCGAGGGCGCCGTGCTCGGCAGCTATCAGTTCAACGTGTATCGCAGCGAGAACCGTGCGGAGGCGAAGAACCTTGCCCGTATGGCCGTCATCACATCGCGCGCGGCGGAACTGGACGATCTCAAAGAAGGCGTTCGGCGCGGCGTCGCGACGGCCGAGGCGGCCGTGTTCGTGCGCGATCTCTGCAACCATCCCTCGAACGTCATGACGCCGTCGCGCATTGCCCAGGAAGCCAAAACTATCGCCAGAGAATTCGGCGTGAAGCTGAAAGTCCTCGAACGGGCGGATATGGAGAAGCTGGGCATGGGAGCGTTGCTGGGCGTCGCGCGAGGCAGTCACGAGCCACCCAAGTTCATCATCCTCGACTATCGCGGCACCGGGACGGAAGGCCGGCAGGCGAAGCCCATCGTGTTCGTGGGCAAGACGATCACGTTCGACACCGGCGGGATCTCGCTCAAGCCGGCGGAGAACATGGAACAAATGAAGGCTGACATGACCGGCGGCGCGGAGGTGCTGGCGACCGTGCGTGCGGCGGCGCGTCTGCGTCTCCCCGTCCATGTGATCGGCATTCTGCCGGCGACAGAGAACATGCCAGGCGGCCGCGCGATGAAACCGGGGGACATCGTGAAGACGCTCTCCGGCAAGACCGTCGAAGTGCAGAACACGGATGCGGAAGGGCGGCTCATTCTGGCCGACGGCCTGGCCTACGCGACCCGTTATAAGCCGGCTGCCATCATCGATGTGGCGACCCTGACGGGCGCGTGCATGGTCGCGCTGGGGCAATTCGCGATCGGCATGTTCGGCAACGACGAGACGCTCAAGGAATCCGTGCGGAAGGCCGGGCTCAAGACCGGGGAGCGCGTGTGGGAAATGCCGCTCTGGGAAGAATATTTCGAACAACTGAAAAGCGACGTGGCAGATATGCGGAACATCGGGGGGCGCGGCGGAGGCATGATCACCGCAGCCCTGTTCCTCAGCAAGTTCGTTGGCGACTATCCCTGGGTGCATCTCGACATCGCCAGCACCGACTGGAGCGAGCGGGAGCGAGCATACATCCCGAAAGGCCCGACGGGAATCGGTACGCGGTTGTTAATCCAGTATCTGATCGACCGGGTGCTGTAGCGAAGGCATTGAACGATGCGCACGGAGTTGACCCTGCGAGAACGAGTCGGCCAACTGTTAATGGTGGGATTCTCCGGCACGACGATGTCAAAGGACGTGGCATCGCTCGTGACCGAATACAGACCCGGCGGGGTGATTCTGTTTTCGCGCAACCTGCAGGCACTGGATCAGATCGTCCAGTTGACGAATGACCTGCAGCGACTCTCGCCGCGCTCGCCGCTCCTGATCGCGATCGACCAGGAGGGCGGGCGGGTGTCGCGCCTGCCGGTCGGGTTCACCATCTTTCCGCCCTGTGCAGTCTTGGGCGTGTGCCATTCCTACGACCTGACCTACGCGGCTGCGGCGGCCACCGCCGCCGAGTTGCGCGCCGTCGGCATCAACATGAACATGGCGCCGGTCCTGGACGTCAACAGCAATCCGGCCAACCCGGTGATCGGGGACCGGGCCTTCGGGTCCGACCCGACGACCGTCTGCGAGATGGGGCAGGCGACGGTGGCCGGGCTGCAGGACCACAAGGTCGTCGCCTGCGGAAAGCACTTCCCAGGGCACGGCGATACCGCGGCCGACTCCCACAAGGAGCTGCCGGTCGTCGAGGCGCCGGTGGAACGATTGCGCGAAATCGAGCTGTCGCCGTTCCGCCACGCGATCGCGCACGGCGTCGCGACCCTCATGACCGCGCACGTGCTCTACCGCGCCTGGGATCCCCGACTGCCTGCCACGTTATCCCCGACCATCCTCACCACTTTGTTGCGGGGAGAGATGGGCTTCGATGGGGTCGTGTTGACCGATGATCTGGAGATGCACGCGATCATCGACCACTACGGCATCGAAGAGGCGGCGGTCCGGGCTTTCCTGGCGGGCGCCGACATGTTGCTCATCTGTCAAGACCCGGCTCGCACTGCGGCGGCCATCCAGGCGATGGAGAGGGCCGTCGAGGACGGGACCATCCCTGCGGACAGGCTTGAAATCTCGCTGGGGCGCATCGCCCGACTCAAGCAGCGGTTCTTGTCGGCCTACAAACCCGTCTCGCTCGCAGATGCCAAACTGGTCGTGGGATGCCGAACCCACCAGGCCTTGCTGGATTCCATACGGCGGGCGAAGGATCGGCTTCTGAAAGCACAGGCGTGAAGACGCCCGCCGATCAGTGGGCTGGCCCTAAGGAGATCTGGGCCTGGTGCATGTATGATTTCGCCAATTCCTCTTTCACGACCCTCATCGTCACCGTCGCCTACAGCGTTTATTTCGTTCAAGTCGTCGCCGGCCACCTGCGTTCGGAAGGCCTCGCGGAACGGCTCTGGTTTTGGGGGTACGCCGCGTCGATGTTGGTGGTGGCGGTGTTGTCTCCGACGCTCGGGGCGCTGGCGGACGAGCGGGCGAAGAAACGGGCCTTTCTCATCGGCTCCACGATTCTGTGCGTGGTCTGCACGGCGCTCCTCGCGTTAGTCCGAGCCGGCGATATCGGGCTGGGGCTGATGCTGTTCGGGCTGGCCAATATCGGCTTCGACCTGGGTTTCGTCTTCTGCAGCGCGTTTCTGGTCGAGCTGGTTCCGCTCAGCCGCATGGGCCGGATCTCCGGCTACGGCTGGGGGCTGGGCTATGTCGGCGGGCTTCTTTCGTTGGCGCTGGCCTATCCGTTCATCCGAGGCGGCTTCGTGGAGGCCAATTTGCCGCTCTACCGGGCGAGCTTCGCGGTGACCGCCGCGTTTTTTCTCATGGCGGCGATTCCGACGTTTCTCTTCCTGCAGGAACGTGCCCGACCACAACAGTCGAATGCGACGACCACGGTCTGGCGGTCGGTCTTTCGCCGGCTCGGCGAGACCGCCCGCCGGCTCGGCCACTACCGGGACCTCAGCCGCTACCTGATCGCCTACCTGATTTACACCGATGCGATCAACACGGTGATCGTGGCCTCGGCCATCTTCGCGAACAAAGTCCTGGACTTTACGCCGGGCGATCTGGTTATGTACTTCCTCGTCACCCAAGTGAGCGCGGGTCTCGGGTCCATCCTATTCGGCGTCCTTGCGGATCGAATCGGCGCGGCCCGGACCATCACGGTGACGCTGTTTCTCTGGACCGCGTTGGTGGCGGGGGCGGCGCTGGTGCGCACCCACGGCCAATTCTACGCGATCGGGCTTCTCGCCGGCGCGGCCTTGGGCGCCAATCAGGCGACCAGCCGCACCCTTCTTGGACGGTTTACTCCGCTGGGTCGGCAAGCGGAGTTTTTCGGATTCTTCTCGGTGGCCGGCAAGTTCGCCGCGATCATCGGCCCGCTGGTCTATGCTGAAGTGACGGCCTGGACCGGGAGCCAGCGGTGGGCGGTCCTCTCGATGGCGGTATTTTTTGCCGTTGGCTGGTTGATCTTTCGGACCGTGGACGAGAAACGAGGTATGGCGGCGGCGAATGCGAAGGCGTGAAGCGGAAGGGGTATAAGGGCTCTATGGCTGTCCAAAAAGGCGACATCATCGACGAACGGAAACGGCACCCGGAAGGATGCGGCCTGGTGGTGAAGGTGATGGCCGGGGGTGAGGGGTTTGAGAAAATTATCTGCTGCGGTCATGAACTGACCGAAGCGGATGTGGTCTCCGAAGTGATGCCGACGATGGGCCGGAAACGGGGCGACTTGGAGGCGGGAACCGTGCTCGATGAGAAAAAACTCCACCACGACTCCTGCGGCCTCCGCATCATGATCTTGGACGGTGGAGCGGGCTTTCAGGAAATCCGATGTTGCGGGCATTCCCTGACCACGACGTCGGTGCGAGGACTACAGTTCGGTGGGATGCGAGGGCCCCTGGCGGAGGGGTTCGAGCGACCGGGGAACGCGTAAGCGGGCAGTGCCGGAAAGGCGAAACGGTCGCCCGCGTCCAGCGCGAGCTTCGGCACATCGTCCCGGAAACGGAGGTCTATGCGCGATCGCACGGAGATGATCAAACGGAGCCTCACGTGGTTGGAATGGCTGGATAGCTGGGGGTACATCACCGCAGGATTCAGCCTGCTCATCCTCGGCATGGTGATCTTCGCCCAAAGCTGGATTGTTTTTTTTCAGCGCGCGACCCAGTCGAATCTACACCCGGCCGGTCTCAAACTCCTCAACGATCTCTTGCTGGTCATCATCCTGCTGGAGTTGTTCAGAACCGTCATCCGCTATCTGAAGACCGATGTCCTGCTCCTGGAACCCTATCTGGCGGTCGGGATCATCGCCTGTATCCGGCGTATCCTGACCGCCAGCGCAGAACTGGCCCATCTGCCGGAGATCACGGCCGAAATGTTTACCCGGTATCTGCTGGATGTCGGCTTGAACGTCGGGGTCATCATGGGCCTGATCGTTGCCGTTTTCATCCTGCGCAAACGGCCCGACCGGTCGGTGTTGGTGTCGTGTGCCCCGGAAAAGGCAGGCGGCTGAACCGCTTTCTCGATGTCTCTTGCGAGACAGCGCCACCCAAGAAATCCGCACCGCCCGGGATGCACGCTTCTCGCGCCTGAAACGCGCGGCCGCCTTCGCGGGCGGGCCTGCCGTCGCGGCGTTGGTCTTGTTCGCCCCGTCTCCCGAGCTTCCGCGTGACGCCCAGGTCCTGGCGGCTATTCTGACCTGGGTCGTCCTGTACTGGCTCGTTGAACCCATCCCCTTGCCGGTCACCGGGGTGCTCGGCACGGTCCTCTGCGTCATGGTCGGTCTCGGTTCCTTCCGGACCATGTTCGCGTCCTACGCCCACCCGATTATGTTTTTGCTCATCGGAGGTCTGCTGCTCGCGGAGGCGATGACCGTTCACGGGGTGGCTGGACGATTCGCCGCCGCCCTATTGTCGGCGCCATGGGTGGCCGGTCCCATGCGCCTGCTCCTGATGATCGGGATCGCGACCGCCGGCGTCTCCATGTGGATCAGCAACACCGCGGCCACGGCGTTGATGTTGCCGATCGCACTGAGTATCACCACCTCGATCGGTGCAGATTCACAAGCCGTTCGCGCCCCTGACCGGGCGGGCCTGCTGCTTCTGTTGTCCTTTGCCGCCACGGCTGGCGGCATGGCCACCGTCATCGGCACGCCGACGAATCTGGTCGGAGTTGGACTGATCGCCGAACAAACCGGAACGGCCATTTCGTTCCCCACTTGGATCGCATTAGGCGGTCCGCTGGCGCTCGTCCTCCTCGCGATCGCCTGGGGAGTCGTGGGATGGCTCCATCCCGCCGCGCTCCCGGCGGTGTTCAATTCCCGTTCCCTACAGAGGGGACCCTGTCAGGCGCTGGGACCCTGGACACGGGGCCAAGTGAACGCCTGCACAGTGTTCGGCGTCGCGATTCTGCTATGGATCCTCCCGGGACTTGTGATCGCACTGGGGGGCTTGGATCATCCGGTCGCGCTCTGGGTCCGGATGTTCTTGCCCAGCGAGCATGTGGCCCTCCTGGCCGCCGGCCTGCTCTTTGTCCTTCCAACCGACCTGCGACGAGGCGAATGGACACTGTCGTGGAGGCACGTGGTAGGCATCAGATGGGATGTGCTGCTCCTATTCGGGAGCGGGTTGGCGTTCGGCGAACTGATGGTGAAAACCGGCCTCGCGGATTTCATGGGCCGGGGCTTTGTCTCCCTGTTCGGAAGTCACACGATCTGGAGCCTGACGGCGGTGTCGATTGCGGTCGCGGTTCTGGTCAGCGAGCTGGTTTCCAACACCGTCACAGCCACCATGGCGGTTCCCCTGGCCATCGCGATCGCCCAAGCGACCGGCGTTTCGCCGCTTCCGCCGGCGCTGGGCGCCACGCTCGGCGCAAGCCTGGGCTTCGCTGTTTTGTTTTATTATACGGCGAATTCGTTGATCTACACCACCGGGTTCGTCCCTTTAGGCAAGATGATCCGCGCCGGCCTCCTCTTCGACGTGATCGGGGCAGCCATGATCTGGTTGGCGCTCAGGCTGCTCTGCCCTGTGTTGGGGCTGACCTGATAAGCAAACGCCGAACGTTATGACCCAACGAAAAAAAGCATCGCCCTTTTGCTGATCGAGGCCCTTAGTGGTCGCAGCGCGATGCCGCCGCGAGGGATCGCCTCTTCCGGCCTGATCCTCTTGCCCAAGGGCGCCGGTTATGGCATCATGGCACTTTCCAAAGGTTGGGTGATGGCCAATCTGCTCGAATACGTCGGCTGTATCCACATTTATCTGGGTCCCTATCGTGGAAACCCGATCGCACTCTATCTGAAGCGCGGGAATGGGGTGTGCGAGATCGGTCCCAAGGCGTATCCCTGGAACGATGTTGTCGGTGTGGGCGAAACCCCAAACCGCGCCGCCGCCGATTTCGAAGAAAAATGGAAGGCGAAAGGGTTGTCTCCCGACATGTATACGGGACCGTCCTGGGAAGGTGGGATCAAACCCGAAAAGCCCGCGCCGCCGAAGCCTGCGGCCCCGCCGAAACCCCCTACGGCTGCAGTTCCAGAAAGCGCCGGTCCTGCACCGGCTGCCTCATCTCAACCTGCCGACGGCAGTCCTGCGGTCGTTACGTCTCCCGTGCCGGAGTCACTCGCTTCACGGACGGGGGCCTCCTAGCAACAAAATTTCCTCACGAGGATCTCACTAAACGCTTTCTGATTGTGGGATGGCCTGTTGCTCCGGCAAGGGTTCGTCCGCCAATTTGCTGCGCTTGATGCCGTAGCCGAAATAGATTGCGATCCCCACCGCCGTCCACACGACGAATCGAATCCAGGTCATCGTGGGGAGGAAGGCCATGAGGCCCAGGCAGGTGGCCATGCCGAGCAGAGGGATCCAAGGCATGAACGGAATGCGGAAGGGACGGCGTTGTTCGGGTTTTGTCCGTCGCAGGACGATCACCCCGAGGCAGACGAGGACAAACGCAAACAAGGTCCCGATGTTGGTCATGTCGGCTGCGTCGCCGATGGGGACCAGCGCCGCGAGCACGGCCACGCCGACTCCGGTCAGGATCGTGGCATGGTGCGGAGTGCGGTAGCGCGGATGCACTTTGGAGAGCCACGGGCTCAACAGTCGGTCCCGCGACATGGCGAAAAACACCCGGATCTGTCCGATCATCATGACGAACAGCACGCTCGTGATGCCGGCCACGGCACCCGTCGCGACGACGGCCGCGCCCCAATTGAATCCCACCACCCGCAAGGCCTCGGCGACCGGCGCATGGACATCGATCTGCTCGTAGGGGATGAGCCCGGTCAGGACTGCGGCGACGGCGATATAGAGCAGGGTGCAGAGGCCGAGGGAGGCGATGATCCCGAGCGGGACGTCCCGCTGAGGATTCCGGGCTTCCTCCGCCGTCGTCGAGACCGCGTCAAAGCCGATATAGGCAAAGAAGACGATCGCCGCCGCGGCGCCCACGCCCTGGAACCCAAAGGGCATGAAGGGCGTCCAGTTGGCCGGCTCGACAGCGGAGATCCCTACCCCGATGAAAAACACAATCACGGCCAATTTGACGAGCACGATCAAGCCGGTGGTCCGTGCGCTTTCCTTGACGCCCAGCACCAGAATCCCGGTGACGAGCAGGACAATGAGCGCGGCCGGCAAGTTAACGAGGCCACCGTCTACACCGGGCGCATGCGTCGCCCAATGCGGCAGCTCGATCCCGCAGAATTTCAGAATGTTGTTGAAGTACCCGGACCATCCGATGGCCACGGCCACGCAGGCCACGCCGTATTCGAGGATCAGGTTCCAGCCGGTGAGCCAGGCCAGGAACTCTCCGAGGGTCGCATAGGAATAGGTGTAGGCACTGCCCGAGACAGGGATCATGGCCGCGAACTCGGCATAGCAGAGGGCGGCGAGCGCACAGGTGAGTCCGGACAGAACGAACGAGAGAATGATGCCCGGTCCGGCGCCCGGTCGGTGGGCGTCCCCGACGATCGCGGTTCCGATCAACACGAAGATGCCGGTGCCGATAATGCCGCCTATGCCCAGACCGGTCAGATCCCAGACGGTCAGGGTCTTCTTGAGCCGATGTTCCGGATGATCGGCGTCTGCCAGGATTTGATCGATGGATTTAGTCCGGAACAGGTGACTGGCCACGTAGGCTCCGACGCGCGTGGTTGCACAGCGGGATCGAGAGGCGGACATCGCTGACGAAAAGTATAGCAGGTTGCTGGCGGAAGCACGCTCCGCCCAGCTCGGCACATGGGTTATGATTTTCCACGGGCGGCCTTGAGAAAGGCTTGGAAGAGACGCCGGTGAATGTCGTGTCGGTCGAAAAGAAACTCAGGATGCCATTGCAACCCCAGCAGAAAGGGATGATGCGGCGACTCGATGGCCTCGATGACGCCGTCCGGTGCGACGGCGCTGGCCGTCAGGGACGGTGCGAGCTGCTTGACCGACTGGTGATGGGAACTGTTGACCCGGATCCGATCCCGCCGGACGATCCGTCTGAGCAGACTCCCCGGTTGCACCGCGACGGGATGTGAGAGCGCCGTGGCCGGCTTGGCCTGCCGATGCGACAGAGCCCGGGGGATTTGCGACGGGATGTCCTGGAAGAGGCTCCCGCCGAGGGCGACGTTGATCGTTTGCATCCCGCCGCAAATGCCCAACAACGGCACGGCGCGCTCGGCGGCCAGTCTGGCCATCTCCAGCTCGAATTCCGAGCGCTGTCGGCTCATCACGCGGAACCTGTAGCGCTGTCGTTCGCCATACAAGGAGGGAGGCAGATCGGGACCGCTTCCGGTGAGCAATACGCCGTCGAGGTTCTCGAACAGCCGGCGTCGAATGGCGGGATCGGTTGCGAGGGGGAGAATCAGCGGAATGCCGCCCAGCTCTTCGATCGCGCATACGTAACGGGCACGTAAAAAATAGGTGGGTTCCCGCCCCCCCATGTCTTCTCGGTCTCCCGCGTTGAAATCCGGGGTGACCCCGATAACGGGTCTCATCAGGGGGTTGGAGCCGGCTCCGGTACGGTCGAGTCGGGCCCGGCTTCCTCCTCAGGGGGAACGCCCAAGAAGCGCACCGGTTTGTTCCCTTTCAAATGGTCCGGGGTGATGACGTAGGTACCTCTGATGCTGGTGTCCCAGACCTTCTTGGCCGCCTTCTCGTCCGCTCCCGTGAAGACGTACGTCAGCCCGCCGACGATGCCGCCGCTCAAGGCGAAGACGATCTTGGCGACTCCATAGGGAATCGTGAGCAGGGCCGCTCCGATACCGAGGCCGCCTTGAGACTCGGTCGATTCGGTACTTCCCTCTTCCTTGGTCTGCGCGGTCGCGAAGGGCTCAAGGGCGAAATGGCAGATCGCGAGGATCATGACGACCGCCATGATTCTGAGGCATCGAGCGCTCGATCGATTCCGCTTGTCGATCAACGGTGCCACTTGGAAATTATCCACGTGCGCGTCCTCCCTCTTTCCGGTTAACGTTCGACAAACTGGGCGCGGCAGAGCCGCGTGTGTGTCTGTGTCATTGCTTATAACAAATTCGACCGTGAATGCAAACCCCTGCGCCCAGGACGAGGCGATCAATTGGCTGCGGGGAGGCTCGACCCCTCGGCAAGGTCGAGTTCTGTCAGGATGTGCGATTTGATGACCGTTTGGTGTGCGACCACGATCTTGTCCAGCTCGCAGGACCAGGAGTCAGCGTGAACCTGTTGGTTCTCCTGGACGAGACCGGCCTGCAACACCAGATCGAGCTTGCAGGCACAGAGGGCTTGCGCGAACAGGTCTTCGGCGCGCGCAACATACCCTTCCCGCTCATCCTCGGGAACACCGGTCAGGACATGGTCCAGCCACTTGCTCCAGCCGAGGGTCTGGCGCGCGCGCTCCAGTTGTTCCAGGCCGATCTCGATCGCCACTTGCACGCCTCCTTTCCAGCTCCGCTTCTTGACGTTGAACACGCAGGACAGGCGATTCGGATGCTCGGCGACGGGCTCCGGCCCGAAAAAGAACGTGACGCGATATTGAGCGAGTTCGCGCGAAGGATCAGGGAGCAAATGCGCCCTCCATAAGAAACGAGCAGCCGTCCGGCGCATTCTACCATGCTCGTCGCTGCGCGCCCACCGCCGATTGACGGTGTTCCGGCAGAACGATAAGATGCCCGCGATGAGCGAGTCGCCGACCCCCAGCCGACGCGTCGATGAGATTCAACAAGCCCTCCGGGAGCAGCCGGGGCTGGACGGCTGGCTCTTCTATGATTTCCGCGGCAGCGACCCCCTGGCCTACCGGGTTTTGCACGTCGATCCCGCGACCCATGCAACGCGCCGCTGGTATTACTGGGTTCCGACGCACGGCAGTCCGATCAAACTGCTGCATCGGATCGAGCCGCACGTGCTGGACCGCTTACCGGGAGTCGCGCTTTCCTACGTGTCGTGGGAGGAGCAGAAAGCCCGTCTCGGTCAGATGCTCGACGGGGTGCGCCGTGCGGCGATGCAGTACTCGCCGATGAACGCGATTCCGTATCTTTCGAGGGTGGATGCCGGCACGATCGAGTTGGTGCGGAGCTTCGGAGTCGAAGTGGTGACCTCCGCGGACTTGGTGCAACGCTTCGAGGCGGTCTGGAACGATCGGCAACTGGCATCCCATCGCATCGCGGCCCAAGCGCTCCGCTGCATCGTTGACGAAGCCTTCGACCATGTCAGGACATCCGTCGAACAACGCACGCCGTTGACGGAGTACGCGCTGCAGCAGTTCATCTTGTCGCGTATGAGGACGCACGGCTTGGTGACGGCAAGCCCGCCGATCGTGGCGGTGAACGCCCACAGCGCCGATCCGCACTACACGCCGGGACCGATCGGCTCGGCCGAGATCCGCCGCGGCGATCTTGTACTGATCGATCTGTGGGCGAAGCAACCCGAACCGGGGGCCGTCTATGCTGACATCACCTGGACCGGCTATGTGGGCGACCGTGCACCGGCCCGCCAGCGCGAGATCTTCGAGATCGTGCGACGAGCGAGAGATGAGGCCCTATCGTTCGTCCAGCGCCTGGCGGCGGCGGGAAGATTCCCCTGCGGCTGGGAAGTGGACGATGTCTGCCGGCGGGTGATCCGCGACGCCGGGTATGGGGAGCGATTTCTGCATCGGACAGGCCATTCCATCGGGGAAGAGGTGCATGGCAACGGGGCGAACGTTGATAATCTGGAAACACAGGACACGCGCCGGCTCCTGCCGAGGACCTGTTTTTCCATCGAGCCGGGCATTTACCTGGCCGGCGAATTCGGGATACGCAGTGAGCTTGATGTCTATCTCTCGGACCAGGAAGCCATGGTCTTCGGCCAACCGGTCCAGACCGAGATCGTGCCGATTCTCAAATGATGCTGTCAGCGTTCAGCCATCAACCTTCAGAATCGCGGATTCCCCTTCTTCGGAAGTTGAACGCTGATAGCTGAAGCTTGAGTGCTCCTCATGGAGACTCGCTTGACACCGCCTGCGAGCAGGGGCTAGAGTCACTCAGGGCCTCAACCCGCGAGGAACCGCGATGTTTGGCACCCTAGGCTTCTCCGAACTGATCATCATTCTGGCCATCGTGCTCATCATTTTCGGTGCGGGCAAGTTGCCGCAGATCGGTGAAGGGCTGGGCAAGGCGCTCAAGGGCTTTAAGAAGGAAGTGCACGACATTCCACCACCTGAAGCCATCCAGCCTCCCCCGGATCAGCTTCCTTCCCAAGCGCAACCCAGGCCCACGGCGGAAGAGACGCAAGTGGCTTCCAGCCAATCGGCGTCCGCTGTTCCCAAGCCGACGGCGCCCTACACACCTGGTCCGGAGCTGACTCCAGGAACCACGGCTGCGCTCATGGCGAATCTTGCGCCGCAGGAAGCGCAACCCAAGGTCGTCAAGGCGGCACAAGCCGCGCCGCCTGCTGCGGCGAGCCCTGCCTCCGCCGGTGCTCAGGGGCGCCAGCCGCCCACGATGGAGGAGCGGATGGCGACTCCGCCTCCCGTCGCGCGAGCGCAATATCCGCCCTTGCCTCCGAGCGCGCAACCCAAGCCGGTTGCGAAGCGTCCCTCTGCGATCGTGAACAAAGAGGCCGTCGCTCGGGTGCAGGCGCAACAGGCGGCTCTCAAGCAGAAGGCCGCACAGCAGGCGCAGGCGGCGTCGCAATCGGAGGGACTCTCGCCTCAAGATATGCAGAGTCTCGGGTCCGGACTGGGCGATGCGCTCCGGATGTTTCGGCAGGCGGTCGCCGACGTTCGCAACACGGTCGATCCGGAGATGCGCACCATTCAAGCCGAAATGGACGCCGCTCAGAAAGAGATCGAGCAGTCCATCGAGGCGGCCAAACAGATGCCGGCTGTGCAGGAAGAACCTCCCAAGCCGACCTGATCAGCCAACAACCCTCCAATCCGGTTTCAGCGACCTTGCCTGCGATCCGTCGCCAAGCTCCCTCGCTCACCGTACTCCTCCTCCCGATCGGCATCCTCGTTCTCCTCTCGGCCTGCGATCGGGATGAGCCGCCACGCAGCCCCGATACCATCGTCTCGTATCTGGCGTCGCTGCTTGCGGACACGGACCCCGAGGTTCGCCGAACTGCCGTGGAAGGTTTAGGCAAGCTTGGACAATCGGGCGCGGCTGAGACCTTGGTCAAGGCGCTGAATGATCCGGACCCCGCCGTCCGTCGGACAAGCGCCTGGGCGCTCGGTCAGCTTGGGGAGGATGCGGCTGATCTGGCGTTGTCGCCTCTGGTTGATCGACTGAGTGATCCTTCCGAACAGGTCCGACTCAGCGCGGCCCGGGCGATCGGAGAGATCGGAGGAACGGAAGTCGTCGTCGAGCGGCTGGCTCAGGCGCTCAAAGCGTCCGATGCGACGACGCGGCGCGCAGCCGTTCACGCGCTCCTCTCGCTCGATGCGCTGCCAGCTTATCCGGCTCTCGTCGGCGCGCTCCAGGATGATGATGCGGAGGTTCGACAGGGAGCGGTGGCGGCGTTGGGGGAGTTGGCCGATTCGCGGGCGATTCCCCTGCTCCGCGAGCGTCTCTTGCGCGATCCCGCAATCGGCGTGCGGGCCGAAGCGGCTTTTCGCCTGGGAAAGATCGGCGACAGGGCGGTCGTCGCCGACTTGGAAAAGGTGGCGGCGGGGGATGCGGACGCGGGAGTGCGCCGCTGGGCGAGGTGGGCGAGCGAGCAGATCAGCTCATCGCCCGATTCCGGTTCAGCGCATTGACGAGTTCCAGGATCTGTGCGCGGGCTTCCGGTGCGATGTCCGTGAACTGCACACCCATGCCGGGAAAGAGCAGGTAGCGTTCGAGCTTGTTCCGGGTCCAGGCGACCTTGGCCCTGGCTTTGAGCTTCTCCCAGGGCCGGTCGGGAAGTGCGAATTCCACAGCCAATTCGGTGCCCTGCGGAAGGGGGGCGCTGCTCTCGATGAACAATCCGCCTCCGCCGATACCTCCGGTGAGGCTGTCGAACTGTTTCCCTTCCGGCGTCGTGTAGCGGACCCGGATCGCCAGCGGCGCCCGCGGATGGGCTCGGCTGTGCGCAAAGCGTGAGTCTTCATCGGAAGACAGAATCCGCTCGATGACGGCCTCCCAGGTCAGCGTCCCCAGGCGCTCGCCGTTGATCCCTACGAGCGTGATCGTTTCCTGATCGCAGTCGATATCGAGAGCTTTGCCCTGATGAGCTTCTGTCGCGGTCACCATGAGTTTCATGCGCGATTCCCTTGACGGATCGAACCGGTCATGTCGGCCGGCCGACCGCCTGGAGTGATCTGACGAGCTCGAGAATGCGGGTCCGCGTGTCGTTGGACACATCGGTGAACCGCACGCCCATGCCCGGAGAGAAGGTATATTGATCTGCTTTGGGGCAGACCCATGCGACGACCCCTTTGGCCGCCAGCCAGTCCGAGGAGCGTTCCGGCAGGGAGAATTCCATCGCGAGCTTGGTTCCCACGGGCAGCGGCGCCTCGCTCTCGATGAACAGTCCTCCGCCTCCGATCCCTCCAGCTCGGCCTTCGAAATGACACCCTTCGGGAGTGCTGTACTTCACCCGGACGGCCAACGACACCCTCGGCTCACTTCGCGCGTCCTTCGCGCTCTGGGGTTTGCGATAGGCCAAAATCTGGTCGATGATGAAGTCCCAAGAGAGGCTGCCCAGTGGCTCGCCGCCGATTCCCAGCAGCGTGATCACCTCACGCGCGGGATCCAGATCCAGGGTCTTGCCTTTGTGGCGATTGCTGGAGCTGACAGGCAGTTTCACGGTCGCCCCCGGCGGTACTTTCCCTGAGGGTTAGTATAGCGCAGGGTTCGGAAATGTCGAATAGAAGCTGAGAATCCGCTGGTGGCCCAGCCGAGGCTGGCGCGGAACGGTGAGAAGAAATAGGCAGAGGCCCGATTGGCCTGGAAGGAAGCCTCAACCGCTCATGATCGGGGGAACACGACCCAGGAGGGGGTGGGTGAGGCAAGAAATTGGGTGCGGCCAAGCCGTCGGGTCCCGGCTTAGGCGCTCTTCATTTCTTTGTCCTGTTCGTAGAGACGGATCGGCTGGCTTTTCCCGGAGATGACCTCTTCCGTAATGACAATTTCTTTGATCTGTTTCTGGGAGGGGACGTCGTACATGACGTCCAGCATGACCTCTTCCAGGATCGCGCGCAGACCGCGGGCGCCGGTTTTCTGCGTGTAGGCTTTGCGCGCGATCGCGCCGAGGGCTCCTTCCGTGAACTTCAGTTTCACTTTCTCGAAGGAAAGGAGCTTCTCGTACTGTTTGGTGAGAGCGTTCCTCGGCTCGGTCAAAATGCGGATCAAGGCCTTTTCATCGAGTTCCTCAAGGGTGGCCACCACCGGCAGGCGCCCGATGAACTCCGGGATCAGGCCGTACTTCAGGAAGTCCTCCGGTTGAACCTGGGCCAGCAGCTCTCCCAGACGCGCGTCGGAGCGGCTTCGGACTTCAGCGCCGAAACCCATGGCTTTGCGATTCAATCGCTGCTCGATGATCGAGTCGAGCCCAACGAAGGCGCCGCCGCAGATGAAGAGAATGTTGCTCGTGTTGACTTGGATGAATTCCTGGTGAGGGTGCTTGCGGCCGCCCTGTGGAGGCACATTGGCGACCGTTCCTTCGATGAGCTTGAGCAAGGCCTGCTGAACGCCCTCGCCGGACACGTCCCGCGTGATGGAGGGGCTGTCGCTCTTGCGGCTGATCTTGTCGATCTCGTCGATGTAGACGATCCCTCGCTCGGCCCGCTCGACGTCGTAGTCCGCGGCCTGCAGCAGCTTGAGGATGATGTTCTCGACGTCCTCGCCGACGTACCCGGCTTCGGTCAGCGTCGTCGCGTCCGCGAGGGTAAAGGGAACATCCAAATACTTCGCCAGCGTCTGAGCCAACAGCGTCTTGCCCGTGCCGGTCGGCCCGACCATGAGGATGTTGCCCTTCTGGAGTTCGACGTCGTCGACTTCCCGGGAGGAAATGCGCTTGTAGTGATTGTGGACCGCTACCGAGAGGATCTTCTTGGCGCGGTCCTGACCGATGACGTACTGGTCGAGATGGTGCTTGATCTCGGCCGGCTTCCTCAGCTTGGAGGAGATCTCTTCCTTCGCTTCTTCCCAGTCCTCCGCGATGATGTCGTTGCACAGGTTGACGCACTCGTCGCAGATGTAGACCGTGGGACCGGCGATCAGTTTGCGCACTTCGTCGCGGCTCTTGCCGCAGAATGAACACCGGAGGTGCCGATCCAACTTTTCCTGCTTCGGCATACCGCTTCCCCTGAAGCTATTTCTCTTTCGCCCCGTCCTTTCCCGACTCGCTCTGTTCGAGCCCCTTGGCGATCTTCGGAGGACGAGTGATGACCTCGTCGATGATGCCGTACTTCTTGGCTTCTTCGCCGGACATGAAGTAATCGCGTTCCGTATCCTGGGCGATCTTCTCCAGCGGTTGGCCGGTGTGCCGGGCGAGGATGTCGTTCAAGCGCTCGCGAATCTTGAGAATTTCCCGTGCGTGGATGTCGATTTCGGTCGCTTGTCCCTGAAACCCCCCCATCGGCTGGTGGATCATCACCCGCGCGTTGGGCAACGCGAACCGTTTACCTTTCGTACCTGCGGCCAGCAGCAGGGCCCCCATGCTCGCTGCCTGGCCCAGACAGATAGTCGTAATAGGCGGCTTCACGTATTGCATGGTGTCGTAGATGCCTAGCCCGGCCGTCACGCTGCCGCCCGGGGAGTTGATATACAGGTTGATGTCCTTCTCCGGATCTTCGGCTTCCAGAAACAGCAGTTGAGCGATAACGAGGTTCGCGAACACGTCGTCGATCGGGGCTCCCAGGAAAATAATGCGGTCTTTGAGAAGGCGCGAGTAAATATCGTAGGCGCGCTCGCCTCGATTCGTTTGCTCGATGACAATCGGAACTAGCATGCCGTGCAATCCTTTCAGCTAGCAAGTCGTCGGTAGTCTACCATAATTTGGTGTCCGCGGGTGCTCAGGATGCGGTGAGACGGAAGGAGCGGATGACAGTCATCCCTGAATCACCGAATGGCGATAGACAAAATCGAGGGCTTTGTCCGCCAAGATGCGGGCCTTCAATTCGTCCACCGACTCTTGTCCGCCCGCAAGGATCAACCGCCGGAGTTCATCCGAGGACAGCTTGAGTTCCCCGGCCAGCCGGGCGATTTCCGCGTTGATATCCTCCTCTTCAACGGTCAGCCCTTCTTTTTCGGCGATCGCTTCCAAGATCAGGCCGATCTTGACCCGGCGTTGGGCTTCTGGGCGGTTCTCCTCGCGGAATGTGTTGAGTTCCTCCCCACGGATCGCGGGTTCATCCTGGCCAGCTCCCGCCCCTCGTTGTCGGCGGCGTGCCTGCAGGTGCTGCCGGAGCATGGCCGACAGCTCCCGTTCCACTAGCGTCTCGGGCAATTCGAAGTGATGAGTTTCCACCAGGCGCTTCAGGATCGTGTCTTTGTACGTTTCCTCGATGTCTTTCTTCAGCGCCTTTTCCAGTTCGCCGCGGAGTCGGTCCCTGAGTTCCTGCAAGGAATTGTAAGGACCACAGTCCTTGGCGAATTCGTCATCAACCAGCGGGAGCTTTTTCTGTTTGATCGAGCGGATCTTCAGGCGGAAGACCACCGTCCTTCCGGCCACCCGGGGATCGGGATGGGTCGGAGGATACGGTTGGGAGATCTCCACCGACTCTCCCTCTTTTTTGCCGAGGAGATGGGGGTCGACCTCAACGCCGAGGATCGGGGTCCTCGACCCGACCTTATGGAGCAGCCCTTCTTTCTTGGTCCCTTCGAGGGATGCGAGGTCAAGAAACCCTTCGACGTCGAGGATCGCATAATCCCCTTCACTGAGCGGGATTCCCGCCGGTGCGGCATCCAGCCTGGCATGTTGTTCTCGGAGGACCTCAATCGCCCGATCGATTTGTTCTTCGGTGACCGTCCGCTTATCGGGTTTGAGCGAGATGGGATTAGGTGCCTTGTAGTCCCGCAGCT
>JBBIOW010000008.1:0-34310 GCA_037443165.1 Nitrospiraceae bacterium
TCGCCGACGGCAAGGTGGCCTTCCAGGCGACCTACGGCCACATGTTCGCCGGCTCCTATATCCGCGACAACCTCGGCACGAACTCCGATCAGAGCTGGGGCTTCGTGCAGTTGTGGATGAATTTCTAGCTGTGGGCTACGAGCGAATAGCGAGTAGCGAACAGCGAACAGCTTGACTGAGCGGATAGCGAGTCACGAAGAGTGAATACGCGGATGGCTAATGGCAAATAGCAGCGATCGGGAGATCTATAGATCTCAGCTATTGTTAGCTATTGGCTATCAGCTATCCCGTGAGAGATTTCACACAGTTCGCCGTTTGGAAGAAGGCGCGTGATCTGGTGATGGATATCTACAGAGAATCGGCCCGCTTTCCTGTGTCGGAGCAATACGGGCTGACCGGTCAGCTCAGGAGAGCGGCGGTTTCTGTGGCAGCCAACGTCGCGGAAGGGTCAGGTCGGGAAAGCGATCTTGAGTTTGCCCGCTTTCTTGATATGGCCAATGGCTCCGTTGCGGAGACTCGCTCCCATTTGATGTTGGCGGAGCGTCTGGGCTATCTCGAGCCGGAGACCGTGGAGCGCCTTTCTGAGAAAGCTGTAGAAGTCGGACGAATGCTGAATGGTTTAAGCGAGAAATTGAGACACAGCGAACAGCGAATGGCCAAGAGCCAATAGCTCTGAAGCTGTTCGCTGCTCGCGACCAGCTACTCGCTAAAAAAGGAGAGAGACCATGAACAAACTGATGGGACTCGCGCTGAGCGTGGCCGCCCTGGCGTTGTGGGCTCTGCCGTCGGTGGCCCAGGCCCAGTTGGCCGAGGTCAACGAGGCGATCAAGGTGCTGACCGACTATCCAGGCGTGGGAAAGCGCCATACGGCGTTCGCCACGCCGGAGGACTTTACGAAAACCTGGGGTGCGGATGTCCGCAACATCGACAAGGCCGCCGGCCTGCTCCAGGAGGCGTTGAACAAGACGACCGATGCGAAGGCGAGGGCGCAGTTGGATCTCGCCGTGGATTACGCCAAGGCCCGCCTGCATAAAGAAGCCCGGCTCTCGGCGCAGGGCGCGCTGTATTACCTGTGCCAGGCCGCGGGCGGCTCCGGCGAAGGCTGCGACAAGGTGCCCAAGTTCGGGAGCTACGTGGCACCGTAACATAAGCGAATAGCTGGTAGCGAACAGCAAGGCCCCTCTCCCCGTTCCCTCTCCCCCACGTGGGAGAGGACACCTTTTTTCGATTCCCTCTCCCCCATGTGGGAGAGGGGAAGGGTGAGGGGGGAAACGACTAGCGCCTCAATACCACAAACTTTCGGGACGCTACACTAGCTACCAGCTCAAGCGAGAGTCCCCGCTGGGGATCACGGTGATGCTCAGCGGGGATTTTTTTGTGCGGAGGGGGAGACGAGCCCCCCCTCACCCTAACCCTCTCCCACGGAGGGGCGAGGGGAGGGAAGGCCCCTCATCCTGGCCTTCTCCCCTGGGTGGAGCCGGCGCTTTTTCTGAAGCCTTTTCCCCTGGTGGGAGAGAGTACTCCTTCTTGAAACCCTCTCCCCCGGTGGGGGAGGGGAAGGGTGAGGGGGCTCCATCATCCCCGCTCCCCTAGT
This sequence comes from Nitrospiraceae bacterium, assembly GCA_037443165.1. Taxonomy (GTDB): domain Bacteria; phylum Nitrospirota; class Nitrospiria; order Nitrospirales; family Nitrospiraceae; genus DATLZU01. Next base: position 1,595 of record JBBIOW010000008.1, read on the forward strand.
GGGAGAGGGCAGGGGTGAGGGCAATAGAATGAGCGGGAACCGCGCATCCTGGTCACTGTGAAGCCTGTACCCAAAGAACTCGCCATCCGGTTGCGCAAGAATCTCACCGACGCGGAACTGCGCCTGTGGCGACACCTTCGCTCGCGGCAGGTAGCAGGGCACAAGTTTCGGCGGCAGCAAGTCATCGGCCCCTCGGACTTCGTCTGCTTCGAGAAAAAGGTGGTGGTGGAGCTGGATGGTGGACAGCATGCGGAACAACGGAGCGCCGATGAGCGCCGCACGGCTTGGCTTTCGTCGCAAGGCTTCCGAGTGCTTCGCTTTTGGAACCATGACCTGTTGCAGGACACCGAGGCGGTGCTGGTCGCCATCAAGCAAGCGTTTGAAGAGGCGCTCCCTCACCCTCGCCCTCTCCCGCGGAGGGGAGAGGGACGGGAAAGAGAAGAAGGCCCCTTATCCTGGCCTTCTCCCGCGGCGGGGCGAGGGAAGGGGATAAGGAGGGGCGAGGGATAAGGAAGGAAAGACCCCCCTTTGCCATCTCCTGCGGAGGAGCGAGGGAGCGGCTCAGGCTTCATCTCCTCTCCCCTTGCGGGAGAGGGCACGCCTTCTTGAAACCCTCTCCCCCTTGTGGGAGAGGACCCTTTTCCCGATTCCCTCTCCCCTTTGTGGGAGAGGGCGAGGGGGAGGGGGAAGCTGACGGCTATTTACTTGACATGAGGGAGACATGACACGATGGCAACCCTGTAGGAGGCTCGTCCTCTTCTTGTTCTTGCCGCTGATCCTGCCGGCGCTTGGACTCTGGCCTGCCGACGTGCTTGCCAATGATGAACTCCCGCCCGGCGAACGCATCACCGATCTGCCTCACATCCCTCGCTCCATGCCGCAGAAGGAAGCCTATGAAGTGTACGATCCGGTCATCGGCCGCCATTTCGATCTGAAACATTTCTGGATGCGCGCCGATCTGCGCGTGCGGCCCGAATGGCGCAACGGCGTCTGCTTCGGCGGCGGCGCGCCGGCCGGCGGGGTCTGCAACACGTTCAATCCAACCGCGGGCACGGCTAACCGCGCCAACGGCGGCAAGGGGGCAAACGATTTCTACGTCCAACAGTGGGCGCGCCTGGGGATCGGCTACGACCTGTCGGCGGATGTGAATTTTTATGTCGAACTCATCGACTCGGCCGTCTGGGGCGCCAACGGCAACCCGGCGAATGCCGGCAATGCCGGCGATCCGCTGAACCACAACTGCTCGAGCGTCACGCCGGGCGCCTGCCGGCTCGGCGTCCGCGCGGGCTATATGCTGATCCGAAACCTGGGCGGCGTGCCCGGCTTGAGCCTGAAGGTCGGGCGACAGTACGTGGTCTTCGGCAACCACTCCCTCTTCGGCCACTTCGACTGGGCGAACACCGGCTACTCGCACGACGGGGTGATGCTCAAGTACGCGACGAAAGCGGTGGAGACGTACGTCGGGTGGTTCCGCAGCGCGGAGACCGATCTGGCACAGGGTGCGCCGGTGGGAAGCGAAGGCGGCAACGTGACCGGCGCGGGGCCCGGACGGCCGGACGGCGGATTGGATGCGAACTGGTTCATTCTCTACAACCAGCTCAAAATGGTGCCCGGCTTCCTGATCGAGCCCTACTATGTGCTCTATAGCAACAACCTCCACGAATCGGCGAACAGCGGCTTCGGCGTCGGGACGCCCAAGCACGCCTCGCAATTGCGCCACATGGTGGGGATGCGCACCGAGATGCGGAAGGGCAATTGGGATTTCATCAACGAGACGGCTTGGCAATTCGGCCGCATGGCCGATGGCTTGGGCGGCGACAATCAGCGGAACCTGACGATCAACGCCTGGGCCACCCGCAACTGGCTCGGTTACACCTGGTTCGAGTGGACGTGGAAACCGCGGGTCGCGGTGGGGTTCGACTACGCCTCCGGCGACGGCAACGCCAACTGCGCCGTCGCGGCGAACACCGGGAACCAACTGGCGGCGCCGACCGCCTCGGCCGGGTATGCGTGCAAGACCGCCAACACCTTCGAGAACTTCTTTCCCACGAACTACATCCACGCCGGCTACATGCTGAACCATGCCTGGCGGAACTCGGTCCAGCCGCAGGTCAATCTGCAAGCCCGCCCGACGGCCCGCGACCATATCGAGTTCTGGGGCCAGCGGCATTACCTCGCCAACGCGCGGGACAACTGGTATCGCGGCGCGCAGGGCCCGCTCGTCTTTTCCGCCGCGAACAACACGGTCAATCACGTCGGCGACGAAGTCGATTTCGCCTGGACGCACATGTTCGCCGACGGCAAGGTCTCGTTCACCGCGACCTACGGCCACTTCTTCGTCGGCGACTACGTCCGCCGCAACCTCGGCACCGACTCGGATCAAGACTGGGGCATCCTTCAGCTCTGGATGAATTTCTAAAAAAAGAAAGAAAAGGGGTCGAAAAGAAAGAAAAGGGGTCGGGAGTCTTTTCTTGACATTGCCGGAGCGGTCATGTACAAGCGTCGCCATGCCTCGTCGTCCGCGTGTCGCAACCGGCGGGATGGTCTATCATGTGCTCAATCGGCGCGTCGGCCGCCTGCCGTTGTTTGAAAAGCCCACCGATTATGCCGCGTTCGAGAAGATCCTCGAAGAGGCCTATGCGCAGAGCCGCCTGCGCATTCTGGCGTATTGTCTGATGCCCAACCACTGGCATCTGCTGTTGTGGCCGCGCCAGGATGGGGAGCTGTCCGAGGTGCTCCGGTGGATCACGGTGACCCACACGCAGCGCTGGCATGCCCACCGTGGAACGGCGGGGATGGGGCCGGTGTATCAGGGCCGATTCAAGTCGTTTCCGGTCCAGACCGACGAGCACTTTCTCACCGTCGCGCGGTATGTGGAGCGCAATCCGTTGCGGGCGCGCTTGGTGAAGCAGGCGGAAAACTGGCGCTGGTCGAGTCTGTGGCGGCGGACACAGGGAGATCCGAAACTGACGGCGTGGCTCAGCGAGTGGCCGGTGGATCGACCGCGCAACTGGGTGGCCTGGGTGAATCAGCCGGAGACGGCGGCCGAATTGGAGGCCGTGCGGGAATCTGTGCAGCGAGGGCGGCCATTTGGGAGCGAAACCTGGGTCATGCGGACAGCCAAACGCCTGGATTTGGAATCCACGTTGCGGACGCGCGGCCGGCCGAAAGAATCATAAGACACAGAAAAGGGGTCGGGAGTCTTTACTTCGGTCGTGACGCAACCCCGTAAAAAAAAGACTCCCGACCCCTTTTCTGTGTCTCGACCCCTTTTCTGATCTTGCCGTTCGGTCTTCGCCTCGTTATACTCCGCGCCGATTATGGCCAAGGGTCTCGCTCTCTTCGACTCCCCTTCCGCTCGCGACCTCGAGCAAGAGCTCAGCCGACGATTCGGTTTCGCCGGCTTCCGCCCGGGCCAGCGCGAGGTGATCGAGGCCGTCCTCGCCGGCCGCGATGTGCTGGCCGTCATGCCGACGGGGCAGGGCAAGTCGTTGTGCTTTCAACTGCCCGCCACGCTCCAGCCCGGCCTCACGCTCGTCGTGTCGCCCCTCATCGCGCTGATGAAGGATCAGGTGGACGGGCTGCGTGCGAAAGGCATCGCGGCGGCGGCGTTTCACTCCGGGCTGTCGGAACCGGAGCGGGACCGCGTCGTCCAGGCTCTCAAACTCGGGCGGCTGCAGTTGTTGTACGTCGCCCCGGAACGGGTGCAGCACGAGTGGTTCATGCGGCTGCTCCGCTCCGCCTGGGTGTCGCTCTTCGTGGTGGACGAGGCCCACTGCATTTCGCACTGGGGGCACGATTTCCGGCCGGACTACCTCCGCCTCGGCGCGCTGCGGCGCGAGCTCCAGAGTCCTCCCTGCCTGGCGTTGACGGCGACCGCGACGCCCAAGGTGCAGGCGGACATCGCCGAGAAGTTGGACCTGCGCGAGCCGCTCCGCGTCGTGACGGGATTCCGGCGTCCCAATCTCCGGTTCTCCGTCCGGCCGTGCGGTTCCCACGCCGAAAAGCTCTCGACCCTGGAGCAGGCGCTCGCCGACGTGCGGGACGGCAGCGCCATCATCTACTGCGCCACCCGCAAGCATGTGGAGGAGGTCGCCGTCGCTCTTTCACGGGGTTGTTTTTCCCCTCGCCCCTCGCCGCTTGCTGCTCGCCCCTCCGTCGGCTACTACCACGCCGGCCTGGCCGATGACCTGCGGGCCAAGGTACACGAGCAATTCCTGACCGGACGGATTGGGGTCCTGGTGGCGACCAATGCGTTCGGCATGGGGATCGACAAGCCGGATGTGCGGCTGGTCGTGCATTACGATGTGCCCGGCAGTCTCGAAGCTTACTATCAGGAAGCCGGCCGGGCGGGGCGGGATGGCCGACCGGCGAGCTGCGTCTTGCTGTTTCATCGTCCCGATGTCCGCACCCAGGAGTATTTCATCAAGCAATCCGGCAACGAGCAGGCCGACGCGCTCCGCCGTCTGCTGAAGCACATGGTTGCCTATGCGTCGGGCGAGACGTGCCGCCAGTTGGCGTTCCTGGACTATTTCGGTGATATCGACGAGCGCGCCCTCGGCCCGTGCGGCCAATGCGACCGCTGTCTCGACCCGCCGACGACCGGCGCGACTGCGACCGATCCTGAAGAGCATACGGCCGTCCAGGCGGTCTTGCACACGGTGGCCTGCCTGCACGGCCGCTTCGGCGCCACGAGGATCGTGGAGATCCTGCATGGCAGTCTGTCGAAGCAGGTCACGCGCCTGCGGCTCCACACGCTAGCCGGGTTCGGCCAATTACGAAGTTGGCGGCGCCCGGCGATCAGCCGATTGGTCCAGCGCCTGATCGCGTCGGGCTATCTCCGAGTCGAAGGGCTCGAATTTCCGGTGCTGGAGATCACCGCCAAGGGTGCGTCGGTGCTGGATGGAAAGGAGCCACGTTAGCCCTCATGCGCGCAGGCCTCCGGCCTTCCGCAAGTGTTCTTTCAGCTCTTCGTACGTCTGCGTCACCGGGAATTGCGGGAACTGCTTGGCGACCGCGTCGGGCGGGCGGAAGAAAATGCCGGCGTCGGCTTCGCCCAACATGGCCGTGTCGTTGTAGGCGTCGCCGGCGGCGAGGACCGTGAAGTTGAGTTGTTTCAACGCGGCCACGGCGTGTTTCTTTTGGTTGGGCATGCGCAGGTGGTAGTTGACGATCCGTCCGGTCTGATCCGTTTCCAGCCGGTTGCAGAACAGCGTGGGATAGGCGAGTTGCCGCATGAGCGGCAGCGCGAACTCGTAAAACGTATCGGACAGGATGATGACCTGGCAGCGCTCGCGCAGCCAGGCGAGAAAGTCGGTGGCGCCCTCCAAGGGCCCCATCGCGGCGATGACCGACTGAATATCCGGCAGCTTCAGCCCGTACCGGTCCAAGATCGCCAGGCGCCGCTTCATGAGCCGGTCATAGTCCGGCACCTCCCGGGTCGTCGCCTTCAATTCATCGATGCCGGTCTTGAGCGCGACGTTGATCCAGATCTCTGGCACGAGCACGCCTTCCAGATCCAAACAGACAATGACAGGCTTCTCCATGTGATCGCTCCGCTAGCGCGCATTAATCATGACGGTTCGTGACGAAATCGTACAGTCGCGTTGTGAGACGGGCGCGTGGAGCCGCGAAGGAGGGAGGCGTGCTCCCTGCAGCACGTTGACCGACTGAGCGGCGAGCCCGCCCGCTGGCTGCGTGAAAAGCGCGGTCCAGCTTGTTGCAACAGCGAATGTGCGAGTGCAGTAGAAGCGTTCATGAATAATGCGCGCTAGAAAATAGCCAATAGCGAACAGCGAATAGCTGGCAGTTGTCAGCCGTCAGTTATCAGCTTCAGCCCTCAGCTAATCAGCTTCAGCCCCGCCGCGACCTCCCCTGCCTCTCCTTAACAAGAAGGGAGGAAGCGTGCCCAAAGGCTGCTGATCATAGCTTAAGAGCGCCGGTGCCGACAACGCTCGCGGGCTAGCCGATGGTCCGGTCTGTCGCTTGCCCCTCACCCGACCTGCTCCCCCGCTGGGGGAGAGGAGAAGGTGAGGAGGGAGCGTTGCCCTGACGGCGGATGCGACGGCGGTCCAGCCACCAGGCGAGCAGGGGAAGCGTGAGAGGCGCAGCGGGCAGCAGGAGCGCGATCAGATAAGGGCCAGTGGAGGCCAACCGGCGGAGGTGAGCTTGGATCGCGATCCGGTCGTCCCGCGTCCACCGTTGCCCGTTGCGTGGTTTCATCAGCAGGGGCATCAGGCCTTGCACCTGGACAACCTCGGCGAGGATGCGCCGGCGCTCGCGATCCGCCAGCTCCCTCAGGTTGCGCACGAACCGCGCGATGGGGTTCATGAAGTCATCTCGTATCCTCTGTGGGGCTCTTCCGGCTTTGGTGTGGGTGAACTCCCCTTTCAAGAGTCCCTCCCCCCACCGAGGGGAGGATGAAGGTGGGGGGAGCGTCAGGGCTTGCGTGGACCATACCTATAACCGCAAGGTGCCCGAAGCTCTTAGAAGACTTCCATGGCCGATTCCCAACATCTCTCTTCACCCTCACCCTACCCCTCTCCCATCAAGGGCGAGGGGATGAAGGCTCATCCTTCTCTCTCACATCCAGGGAGAGGGAATGAAGACTTACTTTCCCTCTCCCCTCCGTGGGAGAGGGGTAGGGTGAGGGGGCCTTCCCTTTTCTTTCTCTCTCCCCAGGCGGGAGAGGGTGAGGGGGAGGGGGCGTCATCATTCGCCCGCGTTCCGCCGCTGCTGGAATTCCTGGCTGAGGAATCGCCAGACCTTGTCGAGCGCTTTGTCCAGCAACTCCGCGCCTCGCCACGTCCGGCGGTTCTCGTCTCGATGGCGGGCCGCCCACTCCAAGGCGAGTGGGAGCGGAATCAGTCGCGCGGCGCCGCCGGCCAGCTCCGCCCACAAGAACCCCAACACGGTGCTGACCCGGACGGAGACGGGAATCGGCTTCACGGGATTGTTGGCCAGGTCGTCGCACAGCTCGGCCGGCGTGGTGACCAACAGCTCACGGCAGGCCGCCGGCCGGTCTTCGTAGATCATACACAGTTCGTCCTCCAGGAACGGGCAGGGCAGGCGCAGGGCGTAGTACTCGCGATTGATCGGCTCGTAGTCTTCGTCCGTCAGCGGGCGGTCCGCTTCCGCCAGCTCCGTCAAGCGCGACCACAGATCGGCCTGCTCCAGCCTGGCTCGGGCTTGGGCCACCCTGGCCATGAGGGCATCGCGCCGTGAGCCTGGCAGCGCCTGCACCATGTCGTACAGCGCGAACGCCTCCGGCGCGGAGACCGGCACCAGCATGCGGCAGCAGGCGGCGCAGCCCTTGCGGCACGAAATCGCGAGCCCCCTCTCGGTGACCCGCCGCGCTTCCTGCGCGAGCGCCTGTTCGCCCAACTTGCGCAGCGTCGGCACGATGGCGGTGATCGGCACGAAGCCGGAGGGCACGTCGATGGCCGTTGTGACCTGTCCGGCGGGCGTGTTCAGCGAGACGTCGTAGCGGTCGGCCGTATTCATGCGTGAAGCGTGGTGCGTGAAGCGTAACGCCTGGGGGAAATACCGGGATTCTGATGCCCCTCCTTGTTACGTGTCGTGGGCTTCGATGCCGCGTGCCTCATCGCCATCATAGGTGACAGTCCGGGAAGGGTCAACCAAGTCGGTCGCTCGCGTGTCGACGGGCGATCCTCGGCTTGCCTCGCTCGGTTCGATCACGGATAATGACGCGGTGACATAGCTGGCAGCGAATAGCCCGAAGTTGGGGAGAGGGTCGGCCAGCTATTCGCTATCAGCTACTTGCTCACCGATGAAATTCACCGGCCACACGATCGGCCTGCTCAAAGAGTACATGGGCGATCTGGTCGAGCAGGCTCGCCAAGAGACGGAAGCGCAGCGCTCCTTCGGGTTCGCGCCCGCGCCGTATCGGCCGGACCAGGCGATTTCGGATTTGCTGGCGATTCTGGACGACCGCATCGAGTCGGAAGGCGTGCAGGTCGGGTTGCCGGAGGGATTCCTGCACGACATGTGGACGCTGTGCAACGAAGCACGGACTCATGTCGTCGACCGCGTCTGGCTGGAGGCGAACGTCGGCGAGCAGGCCGCGTCCAAGGCCAGGATCCGGGCATTAACCTACCTGGCGTTGATCGAGTTCATCGAACGGCGCGGCGAGTGAGCGAGTCGATGAGGCGTTGGACCGTCATGGCCGGGACCCTCCTGCTCGGCTCGGGGTTCCTCCTCTTCTCTCCCGGCGATGGGCCGTCGTCGCCCGTGATCGTGCAGGCGGCGACGCCCGCCGCCGCTCCGCCGTTGCGGCTTGTCCCGATCGTCACGAGCGGTCTGCAGGAGCCGCTGTATCTCACCCATGCTGGCGACGGCAGCGGCCTGCTGTTCGTCGTCGAGCAGCCGGGCCGCATCCGTATCGTCGAGCGCGGCGTGTTGCTGGAGACGCCGTTTCTCGATATTGCGGACCGGGTGCTCAGCGGCGGCGAGCGCGGCCTGCTGGGCTTGGCCTTTCATCCCGACTATGCCCGCAACGGCCGCTACATCGTGAATTACACCCGCCGGCCGGATGGCGCGACCGTCGTGGCTGAATACCGGCGATCCGAACAGCCCACCCGTTCGCGGACCGACGAGCGGGTGTTGCTGATCGTGCCCCAGCCCTATCCGAACCACAACGGCGGCATGGTGGCCTTCGGGCCGGACCGGTTGCTGTACATCGGGCTCGGCGATGGAGGGTCGGCGGGCGATCCGCAGAACCGGGGCCAGAACCGCGACGAGCTGCTGGGGAAGATCTTGCGGATCGATGTCGATCGCGGAACCCCCTATGCCATTCCTCCCGACAATCCGTTTGCCGCCGGCGGGGGACGGCCGGAGATCTTCGCCTACGGGCTCAGGAATCCCTGGCGATTCTCGTTTGACCGCCGGACGGGGATGCTATGGGCGGCGGACGTGGGGCAATATGAGTGGGAGGAGGTCGATGTGATCCAGCGCGGCGGGAACTATGGCTGGCGCATCATGGAAGGCGCCCATTGTTATTCGCCCGCTACCGGGTGCCGGACCGCGGGACTGATCTTCCCGGTCGCCGAGTACGGCCACCAGCGCGGCCGATGCTCGATCACCGGCGGCTACGTGTACCGGGGCCGAGCCATGCCCGCGCTTCAAGGACTGTATCTCTACGGCGATTATTGCAGCGGCGAACTGTTCGCGCTCAACGCGGCGGCTCCCGCGTCGGGTGAGGCGCGCGTCCTGCTTCAGACCGGCCTCCGCATTTCGTCCTTCGGCGAGGACGAACAGGGGGAGCTCTATGTCGTGGATCACCGGGGCGGGCTCTACCGTCTGGCAGCGCAGCCGCAACACACCGGCGGGTGATCCGTTTACAGTTTGCCGGCCAGCCGGTACAGCACGAAGCCGGCTATCTCGGCGACGGCGTCCGTGGTTTTGTCCAACGACCGGTTGTCCGGGAGGAAGTCGAACATGGTCAGTTCGTTCCATGCGTCCGCAGGACGGTGTCGCACTCTGTACCCGCACGGGTACGGTGTCACCTGGAGGCCTTGCTTGCGGAACAAGGCGGTCGCGCGAGGCAGGTGACTGGGGGAGGTCACGAGGAGCACGGATGCGTCGCCCAGGATCTGTTTCGTGTACGCGGCGTTTTCATACGTCGTCCGGGAACGTTCTTCGAGGCGGATGGCGGCCTCTGGGACGCCGAGCCGTTGCGCCCACCGTTTCATCTCCGCCGATTCTGTGGGGCCATGGCTGAAGATGCTTGCGTCGCCCCCGGACAGGAGAAGCTTGGGCGCAACACCCCGCAGGAAGAGATCGGCGGCGCAAGCGGTCCGCTGCCTGCTCAGATCGACCAATTCGTGCGAGGGTCGCAGCGTGCCTTTGGTCCGGACGCCGCCGCCCAGCACCACGATCGCGTCGAAGCGCGGCAAGGCCGCCGGGTCGGGCGGCGGGTACCAGGCTTCCAGCGTGCCCAACAGCAAGTTCGCTGTCACAGGTACACTGGCAAGCCAGCACGCCAGGAACGCCGACAGGGCCAGCCGCCTGAGCCACCGGTGGCGTTGCGGTGACGGCGGCAGGAGGGTGAGGGCGACTGTCAGCCCGAGCAGCAGGGCGACCCATGACAGTGGGTACAAGGCATACTTGGCTAGCTTGTACAGGCCGAACCAGAAAGGCGTCAGTTCCATCGCAGCTCCTCGTTGGAATGGGGTCAGGAAGACTCTTCTAGTTTAATGTGTGGGGGAAGGCCCATTCACCCTCACCCTCCCCCTCTCCCATCCAGGGAGAGGGAAAAGAACCGAGCACACCAGTCAAGGGAGAGGGCAAAGAAACACCCCCCACGATTCCTGGAAGAGCCGTCAGTCAGAAGGGGAGGAATTTCCCCTCGGTGGGTGATAAGGTATTCCGACTACGCCTAGAACACCAGCGGAACGACGAACCGTGCGAGCAAGGAGAGCCCCATGCCGGAGACGAAACAGTATTGGCTGATGAAGTCGGAGCCCGACGCGTTTTCCATCGACGATCTGCGGAACGCGCCGCGGCAAATCACCTGCTGGGACGGGGTCCGCAACTACCAGGCCCGCAACTACATGCGCGCCATGAAGGTCGGAGACCAGGTGCTGTTCTATCACAGCAACGCCGATCCGCCGGCGATCGTGGGGATCGCCGAGGTCGTCCGCACGGCCTATCCCGACCCCACGCAGTTCGACAAGAAGGATAAGCATTACGATCCGGCGAGCGATCCGGCCGATCCCCGGTGGGACATGGTGGACATCCGTTTCGTCCTGAAGTTCCCGACGCCTCTCCCGCTCGATCTCCTGCGCAAGCAGCCGGGGTTGAAAGGCATGGAGTTGCTCCGCAAGGGCTCCCGGCTGTCCGTCCAGCCTGTTCGACCTTCGGAGTGGGCGGTCATTGTGAAGCTGGCCGGCGGATGAGTCGTCTGTCGGAGTGGAGGCGACTGTGCTTCGGAACCGCGAGGAAGCGGGCTGGCTCTTGGCGGATCGCCTGAGTTTTTATCGGAATGATCCCAGTGGGCTGGTGCTGGCACTGCCCCGGGGAGGCGTCGTCGTCGGCGCAGTGATCGCCCGGAGCCTCCGACTTCCGCTCGATGTCATCATCGTCCGCAAGCTCGGAGCGCCCGGCTGTCCGGAGTATGCCCTCGGCGCGGTGTCGGAAACCGGCTCCCTCTTCATGAATGAGGAAGCGCTGGCCGAATTCCATCTGTCCGGTCGCGAACTGGATGCGCTGGTCGCCGCTCAACGGAGCGAGATCGCGCGGCAACAAGTGTTGTATCGGAAAGGCCGCCCGCTCCCCTCGTTGGACGGGCGGGCGGTGATCTTGGTGGATGACGGGATCGCCACCGGTGCGACGTTTTCTGCGGCGGCCGCCGCCATCAAGTCGGCTCGGGCGGGACGATTGATCGCCGCCATTCCCGTCGGTCCCCAGGATTCGTTGGAGAGGATCAGCCGGCAGGTGGATGAACTGGTCGTCTTGGCCATGCCGGAGCCCTTTCACGCGGTCGGGCAGCACTACGTGGATTTCAGCCAAGTGGACGATGACGAGGTCCTCAGCGCGCTGACGCAGACAACTGCCGCCCGTTCCGAGCTGGGCCCGGGGATCGCCTAGGCTAGCCGTCAGCTCTCAGCCGTCAGCTATCGGTTTGAACTCCCGCGATTCGCTACGTCCTGGCTTTTCCGTTGTCCAAATAGCGATGTTGCCAATCGAGCCAGGCGTGACCGAGTTCGTGGGCGAGAATATAGCGGCGTCGCGTAACCGGTAGACGTTTTCGAATATAAATAGTCCTGGTTTCGTTATCCCACAGCCCATCCGCGTTCGGGTCACGACGGTCCATCTCCGAATCCGGCACCTGCCGGACCGTGATGCGGTAACCGAACGGGAGGACCACACGGGTCGGTATGCGTAACATTGTCTCTTGACTCCAACCATCAGCAACAAAGGCTCACGATCTCTCCGAGTCTCGAGGGGCTCCGCTTGAGGAGAGCGGCTATGGGAACACCATAGCCCCGACAAGACCGGGGCTTTAGCCTATCACAAAATGATCAGGAGATGCTGTGGTAGTAAGTGATGTAAAATCAATACGTTGTGAGCTTTCACCGCCGATGCCGAGACCGCTGACCGAGTGAGGTCTAGAAGCCCGTTTTGCATGGGCCGTCCCCAGAAGTCGGTGCGCCTGTCTGATTCAATCCTGTTCATGTTTGGCTTTTCCATGGCAGGCCGATATGATGAACCTAGTTCAGAGAGCCGGCAGAGCGAGACGCCACGGCCGCACACGTCGAACAGTCTGGTCTCAGCACGCTATGGCGAAGTGCCCGCAATGCGGCAGTCAATGGGTGCACCAGGCTTCCCGCCTGGGCGTCTATGAGCTGCTGCTGACCTTCCTGTTGATTTCTCCCTTCCGCTGCCAGTTGTGCGGCACGCGGTTTCTGGGTTCGCGGACCGGTCCGGGCTTCAATCCGAGGCGGGAGTACCGGCGCCTGCCGGTTCACTGTCCTGTCTCGTTTCGGTCCGTATCGGCTGGCGGCGAGGAGAAAGAACGGGAGGGGATGATGGTCAACCTGTCGATTCAGGGCTGTCTGGTGAGGAGCGACGCGCCGCCGGTCAGGGGTACGCGGCTTCGCCTCCGCATCCATACGGTGGACGGCGAGCCGCCGATCGAGATCGCCGGCGCGGAAGTCCGGTCGGCACGGGAGAACCGGTTCGGCCTGCTGTTCACGGACATCCACCCTGAGGAACGGGAGCGTCTCCGGCGGATCATGGCCCGCCGCCTGAGGCAGTCCGCATGAATTGTTGGCTCACCTCTGAGCCCGAGGTTTCGCTTCTAGCCTCGGGCCTCTGGCCCCGCGCCTCTTTTCAGCTCGGTCGCCTCTTGTTCGATGAATTCCCGCACCCGCCGCTCGATCTGATCGCGCACCTTCCGAAACACTGTCATGCGCTCCTCGAACGTTCCTGACGCGGCCGCCGGGTCCTCGAAGCTCCAATGGGACAGCGTCGGCGCGCCGGGGAATACCGGACAGGATTCCTTGGCCCGGTCGCAGACGGTGATGACCCGATCGAAGCGCTCGCCGAGATAGGTCTCGACGCGCTCCGAGATGTGATGGGAGATGTCGATCCCGATCTCGCGCATCGCCTCCACCGCGTAAGGATTGAGGCCGGCCGGATGGGTGCCGGCGCTGGCCACCAAGAACCGGTCGCCGGCCAGATGGCGCAGAAATCCCTCGGCCATCTGGCTTCGGGCGGAATTGCCGGTGCACAGAAACAACACCTTCTTCCTCATCTTCTCAGCACCGTCTTTTTTTCGCTCCAATTCTTACCCCGTACTCTACTCTTACCCCTTATCCCCTGACCCCGTGACCCCTGACCCCTTCTTCCCGAAGGAACCAATGTCTCGTGCGATTGCATACGGTGCACACCGACAACATCACGGGGACTTCGACCAACACGCCGACGACCGTGGCCAGCGCGGCTCCCGATCCCGGGCCGAAGAGCGCGATAGCCGTGGCGACGGCCAGTTCGAAGAAGTTGCTCGCGCCGATCAAGGCTCCGGGCGCCGCGACGGCGTGTTCCACCTTCAGCGCTTTCATCGCGCCGTACGCCAGAGCCGCGTTGAGATAGACCTGCAGCAGGATGGGCACGGCGATCAGCGCGACATGCAGCGACTTGCCCGTGATGTTGTCGGCCTGAAAGGCGAAGATCAACACCAAGGTCGCCAGCAACGCTAGGATGGTCACCGGCGCGAAACGAGGCAAAAGGACCTGCTCGAACCACTGCCGGCCGTGTCGGGTGATGAACCAGGCGCGCAGGGCCGTGCCCACTGCCAGGGGAATCACGATGAAGGCGACGACGGAATACAGCAGGACTTCAAACGGAACCGACAGCGACGAGGCACCGCTGACCAACAGGCCGACGATCGGCGCAAACAGGAACAACATGATCAGGTCGTTCACGGACACCTGCACCAGCGTGTAGGCCGGATCGCCGTCCGTGAGATAACTCCACACGAACACCATCGCTGTGCAGGGCGCCGCGGCCAGGATGATACAGCCGGCGATGTACTGATCGGCCTCGGCCGGCATGAGCCACGGCGAGAAGACATACCGAAAGAAGAGCCAGGCGATGAGCGCCATCGAGAAGGGCTTGACCACCCAGTTGACGACCAGCGTCACCGCCAGGCCGCGCGGCCGCCGGCCGACTTCTCGCACGGCGGCGACATCCACTTTCATCATCATCGGGATGATCATCAGCCAGATGAGGATCGCAATCGGCAGGTTGACGTGGCTGTCGTGGCCGAATTCCAGGCTCCTGAGCCCGTCGATCAGCGTCGGCGCGCTCTTGCCGAGCAGCACGCCGGCGATCATGCAGAGCCCGACCCACAGGCTCAGATAGCGCTCGAACGGATTCAGTCGTTTGACGGCCGGTTGGACGACCGGAACCGCGAGTTCCATCGGGTTACTCCTTCGGATCGAGCGGCGGTTTCGTCGCCCGGACGAAGGCGCTGATGAACGCCCCGTCCACGAGCGGCGCGATCGCGTCGACGTCGAGTCCGGAACCGCCGAAAAACTGTCTCGCGTCCTCGGCCCGATACACGCGGGTCGGCTCGACGGAGACCCCGGCGAAGCCCGCCTGCTCCAGCCTGGCTCGGTACTCGGATTCCTCCGGTGCGCCGGCCACGCAGCCGGCCCACAATTCCAGGCTCTTACGGACCTCAGTCGGGATGGTCCGGCGGGCCACGATGTCGGAGACGGCCAACCGGCCGCCCGGCTTCAGCGCGCGGAAGGCCTCGGCCAGCACGCGATCCTTGCCGCCGGAGAGATTGATGACGCAGTTGGAGATGATGACGTCCACCGAGCCGTCTGGAAGCGGGATGTGCTCCATCTCCCCTTTGAGGAATTCCACGTGTTCGACGCCTGCTTTGCGCTGGTTCTCGCGGGCGAGCGCCAGCATTTCATCGGTCATGTCGAGGCCGTAGACCTTGCCGGTCGGCCCCACCCGTTTGGCGGAGAGCAACACGTCGATGCCTCCGCCTGAGCCCAGATCCAGGACCGTTTCACCCGGGCGGAGTTGCGCCAGTGCCACCGGGTTGCCGCAACCCAGCGAAGCAGCGAGGGCCTCTTGGGGCACATCGGCCGTGTCGCTCGCCTCGTACAGATCGGAGGTGATGGGGTCCCATGGCTGAGATGAGGATGCCGTCCCGCAGCAGGAGCTGCGGCCTGATCTGATGACCTGCAGGGCCGCCTGTGCATACCTGGTCTTGACGGTCTCTCGAATGTCCTGAGGGTTCATGGCGTCATCCTTCATCCAACAACAATTGTTGATGAATCAAAGCAAAAAAAGAGACTCTTACCGACAGCAGCGCGAAGAATTCGCGAACAGTTTCGTGCCGTCCCTCATCGCGCCGGTGAGCTTGATGATCTCATCGAACGCCTCCGGAGCCAGCGAATAGTAGTTCCATCGTCCTTCACGCCGATCTCTGATGAGGCCGGCTTCTTTGAGGATCTTCAGATGAAAAGACAGCCGGGACTGTCCCGTCTCCAACGCCTCGGTCAGATCGCAGACACATTGCTCGCCGCTGCTGAGGAATGCCACGATCTGCAGGCGTGTCTCGTCGGCCAGCGCGTGGAACAGTCGCGCAGCTCGCGTCATATCTTGCGTCATCGTCTGAGGCATGAGCGAAAGATATATCAACAAAAATTGATTTGTCAACCCCTCCGAAGAAAAGGGGTCGGGAGTCTTTTATGTCCGTATTTCCTGTCATAAAGACTCCCGACCCCTTTTCTTGCCTTTTCTTGCTGTCTTCAGCGGCGGGCTTGCAGGAGCGTCGCGACGAATTCGACGAGACGGTCGAGCGTGGAGGGAGCAATCTCCGTGAACTGAATGCCCATGCCCGGTGGGAGAATGTGGCATTCCGGTTTCCGGCGGATCCAGGTAACCTTGCCGGAGGCGGTGAGGGTGATCCAGGGGCGGTCCGGCAGAGCGAACGCCACCGACAAGGCCGTGCCGACCGGCAACGGGGTCCCGGTTTCGATGAAAAGTCCGCCCCCGCCGATGCCGGAGGTCATGCCCTCGAACGATCGGCCGCCCTCCGTTGCGTACGTCACCCGCAGGGCCAAAGACGTTCGCGGGTACAGCCTAGCGTGGGTTTCGTGTCGCTCAGCAGGGGCTGAGCCGAACCACTGGATGAGCAGACTCCAGGGAACGGTGCGCAACGGTTCGCCCTGGGCATTCACGACGGAGATCAACTCTTGCTCGATGTCGAGGACGAGGACTTTTTCTGGATGGGCGTCGGCGCATGACCCTTGCAGTTTCATCGGTTCGGCCGGCCTTTCGTGCGCGGTTGTGGTCGAACGCTCTAGCCTGCAAGAGGCGGTCCACGCCGGTGACAGAGAAATGGAGGCCCGGCCGAATCGTCCAAACACGGCCTGTAGCGACGGAGCCGGAATTTGACCGTGGTCGCTCCAATTTGTGCCGGGTGCTGCCGTGACACTTGCCCCTTGCCCGGCGGTCATCCTCATCGTGCAGAGTGTCAGGAACGCTGGTTCAATGGACGCCGGCGGTATACAATGAGCGGCATGAGGAGGACGGTATGCATCGCGTGTTGGTGTTGGGCGCCGGGAAGATCGGTTCGTTGATCGCGTGCCTGCTGGCGGACAGCGGCCAGTACGACGTGCACCTGGGAGATGTCACCCTGGATGCGCCCAAACGGCTGGCCGAAGACCTGGCCCTGGAGCGCCTCACGCCCTGCTCGCTGGATGTCCGCCGTTCCGACCTCGTCAGCGACTACTTACGCGCCCATGCCTTCGACGCCGTCGTTTCGAGCCTCCCGTATTTCTGCAATCCCTCGGTCGCCGAACTGGCCCGCGCCCATCATCTGCATTACTTCGACCTGACCGAAGACATCGAAGTGACGGAGCATATCAAGGCGCTCAGCAAGGGATCGGATCGCGCGTTCGTGCCGCAATGCGGGCTGGCGCCCGGATTCATCAGCATTGTGGCCCAGGAACTCATGACGCACTTCGAGTCGCTGGACACGGTGAAACTGCGGGTGGGAGCCCTGCCGGTCAATCCGAGCAACGCGCTCAAATACTCGCTCACCTGGTCCACCGATGGGCTGATCAACGAATACGGGAACCTGTGCGAGGGCATCGAAAACGGGAAGAAAGTGACGCTCCTGCCGTTGGAGGGATATGAAACCATCGAGGTCGACGGCCTGCTGTACGAGGCCTTCAACACCTCGGGCGGGCTCGGCACGCTGGCGGACACCTACGCTGGCAAGGTGCGGACGATGAACTATAAGACCCTGCGGTATCCCGGGCATTGCGAGAAGATTCACCTGCTGATGAAAGACTTGAAGCTCAACGAAGACCGGGAGACGTTGAAACGGATCCTGGAGAACGCCATCCCGCAGACGTTGCAGGACGTGGTCCTCATCTACGCGTCGGTCACCGGCAAGCGCCAGGGCGCGTTGTTCGAGGAAACCTATGTGAAGAAGATCTATCCGCAGACCATCCGCGGCCGGCTCTGGTCGGCGATTCAGGTGACCACCGCCTCAGGCCTGTGCAGCGTGCTGGACATCGTGCTGAACGAGTCCGCGTCGTACCAGGGCTTCGTCACGCAGGAGACCTTTCCATTGCGTCGCGTGCTGGAGAATCGATTCGGGGCCTGTTTTCGATGACCAAAGGAGCGAGTCGCTGGGCGGGAATAGCTGAAAGCTACCAGTCACTAGCTCAAAGAGAAGCTCCGCGCTATTCGCTGCTCGCCGGGAGAAGCAGATGGATATTCTCAGAGAGTTGGGCCTTGAGCCGGTGAATCCCGGCGGGAGTTCCGGGCCCGGGTGGTGGTCAACCACCACCGAGGCCGGCGTGCTGGAATCGATCAACCCCGCAAACGGCCGGGTGATCGCGAAGGTCAATCTCTGCTCGGCGGCCGATTACGATCGAATCGTGCGGGATGCCGTCGTGGCGTTTCATGCCTGGCGGATGGTGCCTGCGCCCAAACGGGGCGAGATCGTCCGCTTGATCGGTCAGGCATTGCGGGAGAAAAAGGATGCGTTGGGTTCGTTGGTCTCGATGGAAGTCGGGAAGATCAAGGCCGAAGGCGACGGGGAAGTGCAGGAGATGATCGACATGGCCGATTTCGCGGTGGGCCAGGCCCGGATGTTATACGGGCTGACGATGCACTCCGAGCGGCTGCACCATCGGATGTACGAGCAGTGGCATCCGCTCGGGCCGATCGGAGTCATTACCGCCTTCAATTTCCCGGTCGCTGTGTGGGCTTGGAACGCCTTCATCGCGGCGGTGGCCGGCGATCCCGTGATCTGGAAACCGTCGCCTAAGGCGCCACTGTGTGCCGTCGCCGTGCAGCGCCTCTGCAATCGAGTCATGGAGCAGCAAGGCTATCAAGGGATTTTCTCGCTGTTCATCACCGATCGCGCCGACCTGGCCGAGCTGATGGTGCGGGATTCCCGGCTCCCGTTGATTTCGTTCACCGGCTCGGTCCCGGTCGGCCGTCATGTGGCGGAAATCGTGGCCGGCCGGCTGGGCCGCACGCTCTTGGAATTGAGCGGCAACAACGCGATCATCGTGGACGAGAGCGCCGATCTGGACCTGGCCGTCCGGGCGATTCTGTTCGGCGCAGTGGGCACGGCCGGCCAGCGCTGCACCACGACGCGACGGCTCATCGTCCACGAGTCACGATACCAGGAGATGGTCTCGAGATTGGTGGCGGCCTACAAACAGGTCCGTATCGGCGATCCGCTCGAGCCCGGCGTGCTCATGGGTCCACTCATCGATCAGGCTGCGGTGGAGGCCTATCGCGCGGCGCTCGGCGAAGTGAAGCGGGAAGGCGGGGAGATCCTCTACGGCGGCCGCGTGCTGCCGGGCCCCGGGTACTTCGTCGAGCCGACCGTCGTGCGCGCGCAGAATCATTGGAAAATTGTCCAGCGCGAAACGTTCGCCCCGATCCTGTACGTGATGACGTTCAAGACCCTGGAGGAAGCGATCGCCATGCAGAACGATGCGCCGCAAGGGCTCTCGTCCGCCATCTTCACCATGAACCTGCGCCACAGCGAACGCTTTTTGTCCGCGGCGGGCAGCGACTGCGGGATTGCGAACGTCAATATCGGCACATCCGGTGCCGAGATCGGCGGAGCCTTCGGCGGCGAGAAGGAAACCGGCGGCGGGCGGGAAGCCGGGTCCGATGCCTGGAAGGCCTACATGCGCCGGCAGACCACGACCATCAACTGGGGGACCGACCTCCCGCTGGCGCAGGGCATCGTCTTTGGAGAATGAGGAATGTGGAATGAGGCGGGAGTCTCGGATGTGCCTCCGTCAATTCCTCATTCATAATTCCTAATTCATACTTTCCTGTCACAGGGGGAGACTATGCGACACGGAGCCGAGCTGGATGCGTTGATCGCGAAAATGGTCGGCGAATACATCGCGAGGAATCGCGCAGCGCGCATTCTGCGGGACCTGCTGGACGAGGCGGGGGTGGGCTTCGAACCCGTCATCGATCACCTGACGATCCGGACCTTGGACATCGACCGGCGGGCGCAGGACTTCACGCGCCTCGGCTATGTCTACAGCGAGACGCTCAATTATGACGACTGGTTCGCGAAAGTCTATCGACTCGCCGGATATCCGGCGTTGTTCGTCGATCAAGCCTATCCCGGCGAAAAGGGCAAGACCAGCATCATTCCCGGCTGGGTGGCGAAGTTCGGAGATCAGGTCTTCCATCACGTGGCCGTCCGTGTGGAGGACATCGAAAAGGCGATCCAGCGGCTGCAAGCCAAAGGCGTCGTGTTCGCCGGCGAGATCGTCGGCCCGCGCGGCGGCGAACTGCGCCAGATCTTCACCGCGCCCGAAATCGTCGACGGCCAGCCCTTCTCCGTGCTCGAACTGACCGAACGCCATCGCGGCTACCTCGGCTTCCTGCCACCCCAGGCCGACAGTTTGATGAAATCCACGGTCAAAAAGGCGTGACGGCGACGAAGAAAAGGGGTCGGGAGTCTTTCTTGCGAAGTGCAATCTAGGACGACACCAGCTAAAAAGACTCCCGACCCCTTTTCTCTCTTTTCTCTACGCGCCACTGACTCCTCCACTCGCCTCGCCCCCGATTTCCGCGAATCCTTTCCCCCGCCCATGCCTCTTACAGGCCAGAACGGAAGGAGGGGGGCTATGCGACTGAATGAATGGCTGCGCCTGATCGCGGGAACCTTCGTGCTGCTCGCGCTCTTCCTGGGCGCCACGGTCCATCCCTACTGGAATTATTTCGCGGCCTTCGTCGCCGTGAACCTGATCCAGTCGGCGTTCACGGGCTGGTGTCCCATGATGGCGCTGCTCAGAAGGCTGGGGGTGCAGGAATAAGGCAAGGGGCCATGGTCGATAGGCGATGGGCGAATATGGAAAAATTATGAATGAGAAATTAGGAGTTAGGAATGATCGGTTTTGAAGTTGCCGAGCAATTCATCACTCCACCTGATCGTGTGTTTTGCCTATAGCCCATAGCCGCTCGCTCCAGCCTCGTGCCTTATGAAAGAAGAAAGGAGTCCGCCAATGCACGCTGTTCTGAACATGCCACCCCCACCCTCCCCTCCCCTCTCGAGGGGGAGGGTTGGGGAGGGGGGATTTTCATCCTGTAGGGCGAGCCGAAGGCTCGTGAGGACCGTCAGGAACACCGCGCTGGGGTGCTCCGTTCTGTGTGTCGCTTCGTGGCTGGTCTGCGCGCTGCTGTGGCCGGTCGGCGCGGCGTATGCCGCCCGCGAACTGACGTTGGAGCAGGCGCTGGAGTTGGCGCAGCAGCATAGCCCCGTGCTGAAAGCCTCCCGCCAGGATCTTCGGGCCGCGGAAGCCCAACGGCAAATCGCTCGCTCCGCGTACATGCCCAAGCTGGAAGCGGTCGAGGCCTGGACCAACACGAACAATCCCGCGCAGGCCTTCGGCATCCTGCTGAATCAGGGACGGTTCACCCAAGCGGGCTTCGACATCGGGACGCTGAACCGGCCCGGTTCCACCGAGAACTACCGCTCGGCGCTCAATCTGACCCAGCCCGTGTACAACGGCGGCCGCGAACGGCTCGGGCTCCGCATCGCCGATGTCGGTCATGCCGCTTCGACGGAGGGCGTCGAGAGCGCAAGGCAGAACGTGCTGTTCACCGTCACGCGGGCCTATTACGATCTGGCGCTGGCCAAGGCGGTACGGGGCATCGCGCGCGAAACCGTCCAGATCGCCGAAGCGAACGCCAAGCAGATCGCCTCGCGCTACAAAGGCGGCACGACCGTGAAGTCGGATGTACTGCAGGCGGAGGTGCGGCTGGCGGCGGTCCGGGAAGAGGCCATCCGCGCAGACCAAATGGTGCGTGTCGCCGCCATCGCCTTACGGCATGCCATCGGCTTGGACGAGCCGGTCGACGTCGCCGAAGGTCTGACCCCGAGCGAATCGCGCCCCCAGGATCTGGAGACCGCGGTCGCGACCGCGCTCGAGGCCAGGCCGGATTATCGCATGCTGGCCGCGGAACTCCGGAAAGCCGAAATGGCGACCCAGTTGGCCAAATCGGCCTACCTGCCGAATCTCAACCTGCAGGGAAGTTTCGAGAACAACAGCACCTTTCCGTTGGGCCCGAACGGGCAGACGAATTATGCCGCCCTCGGGATCGTGAGCGTGAATCTGTTCAACGGCATGCAGGACGCCGCCCAGGTGCGCAAGGCGCGGGCGCAGGAGGAGAAGGCCCGCGAACTGCTCGCGGCCAAGCGCCGGGAGATTGAAGTCGAAGTGGTAGAGGCCTATTATGCCGTCGCCGCCGCACGCGAACGCCTCGCCGTCAGCGAAAGCGCGGTGGCGCAAGCGGAAGAGAACCTTCGGATCATCCGAAATCGCTACGAATCCGGTATCGCGCCGGTGCTCGACCTGTTCACCGCAGAGATGGTCTTGAATCAGGCCAAGCACAACCGGATGCAGGCACTGTACGACGCGCTGATCGGCCGTGCGCGCCAGGAACTGGTGACCGGACAGTTCAGGAAAGGTTCAGGATGATCGTGAAGTGCATGGGGCAGAGGAGGGCGAAGTTCGCAGTGCGACGGCGTCGAATGTCCGGATTCCTGGCGAGCTTCTCCGTTCGACCTCGACCCGCGAGCCTCGAACTTGTTTTTATCGGCCTCCTCCTTCTTTTGCCCGCCGCCTGCGGGTCGCAGGACGAAGCCGGCCCCCCTGCGACGCAGGGCGCGCCCGCGGCGATCAAGGCGGCGATCACGGAGGTGCAGGCCGCTCAATTCCCCGTCGTGGTGGAGGTGACGGGACAGGTCGTCGCCGCGTCGCAGGCCACGCTCTCCGCCAAGGTCCAAGGCACCGTGCAGGAACTGCGCGTGCGCGAGGGCGAAACCGTGAGGAAGGGCCAGACGCTGGTCGTGTTGGACAGCCGCGACCTGCGCGCCAACCTCGCGCGCGCCGAAGCGGAGTACGAGAACGCGCGGACGCACCTCGCCCGTATGCAACGGCTGTATCAGGAGGAATCGGTCGCCAAGCAGGAACTCGACAACGCCACCCGCGCCTATAAGGTCGCCGAGGCCGGCCGGCGGGCGGCGGAAGCGCACCTCAGCGACACCGTCATCAAAGCTCCCTTCGACGGCGTCGTCACGGAGAAACACATCGAGGTCGGCGAGTTGTCCGCGCCGGGCCGACCGGTGCTGAAGCTCGAAGACCCTCGACGCCTGCGCCTGGAAGCGACGGTCTCCGAAGGGGACGTCAAAGCCGTGGCGGTGGGCGACAAGGTGGCGGTCGTCGTGGATGCCTTGGGCGATCAGCCCTTGACCGGCAAGGTCGCGCAAATCTTGCCCGCCGGCGACCCCGCCACGCATACCTTTCTGGTGAAAGTCGACCTGCCGCTGGCGTCGGGCCTCAAAAGCGGCATGTTCGGCCGCATGCGCCTGGACAAGGGGGTGAGTCGGACGCTGGCGGTGCCTGAGCCGTCCCTGATCGAACGAGGCCAGTTGACCGGCGTATACGTGGTTGGGGAGGACGGGATCGCCCATCTCCGCTGGGTGAAAGCCGGCCGAACGAGCGGCGGCCACATCGAAGTGCTGTCCGGGCTTAATGCGGGCGAGCGGATTCTGGTCGATGCGAGCCTGGGGGTGGACGGCGCGCGTGTCGAGCCCACCGAATCGATCGCTTCTCCGCCGAAGCCATGAGACGTGACAGGTCATGCGTGAGACGTGATGCGTGACGTGAGTGGAGCGGAAGAACGGAACCTCATAAGCGAGCCAGCACGCATGACGCATCACGCGTCACGCACCACGCGTTACGGCTTGTCCGGCCGCATCGCGGCGCTCTTCATCAGCAGCAAGCTCACGCCGCTGATCATCGTCGGCGCGGGCGCGAACGGCCTCTTCGCCGTGGTCCTCACCCCGCGCGAGGAGGAACCGCAGATCGTCGTGCCCATGGCCGACGTCTTCCTGCCGTTCCCCGGTGCCTCGGCCAAAGTGGTCGAAGAGCAACTGACCAAACCCATCGAGCGCAAGATTTCGGAGATCAAGGGCGTCGAGTACCTCTATTCGCTCTCCAGACCCGGCGGCGCGCTCCTGATCGTGCGCTTCTACGTCGGCGAGCCGCTGGAGCAGAGCCTGGTGGACCTGTACGACAAGTTGATGTCCAACCAGGATCTCCTGCCACCCGGCGCGGGACCGTTCCAGGTGAAGCCCCGCGACATCAACGACGTGCCGATCGTGACGATCACGCTCTCCAGCGCGCGCTATTCGGAGTTCCACCTACGCCGGCTGGCCCAGCACGTCCTGGAAGAAGTCAAGAAGGTCCCGAACACCTCGGGCGGCTTCATCGTCGGAGGCGGCGGACGCGAACTGCGCGTGCAACTCGATCCCAGCCGTCTGAAGGCGTACGGCGTCACCCCGTTGCACATCGCGTCGGTGATTCAAGGCGAAAACCTGTCGTTGCCGGCCGGCCGGTTTCAGAGCGAGAACCGGGACTACGTCGTGGAGACCGGCCGCTTCATCGGCTCGCGGGAGGATCTGGAATCGCTCGTCGTCGGCGTCTTCCGCCCGGACACGCGCTCCGGTCGCGACCTCGCCGCAGGTGCGGCTCGGCCGATTTATCTCCGCCAGGTCGCGGACGTCACCGACGGGCCCGGCGAGACGACGAGCTACGTGTGGTTCGGTGTTGGCCCCTCGCGCTCCCTGCTTTCCGCCGGCGGGGAGGGGGCTGGGGTGAGGGGAGAAACGCCGGCGGTGACCGTCGCGATCGCCAAGCAGGCCCGCACCAACGCGGTGACGGTGGCCCGGGAGGTCGTCCGCAAAGTCGAAGAGCTGAAAGGGACGGTGCTGCCCGCGGATGTCCTGGTGACGGTCACGCGCGATTACGGGGAGACGGCGGATGAAAAGGCCAATGAGCTGCTCCGGCATTTGCTGATCGCCGTGGCGGCTGTGGTCGTCTTTTTGGGATTGGCCCTCGGGCCCCGTCCCGCGCTGGTCGTCTCGATTGCGATCCCGTTGACCCTGGCCCTGACGCTGTTCACCTCGATGTTGATCGGGTACACGATCAATCGGGTCACGCTGTTCGCGCTCATCTTCTCGATCGGCATCCTGGTGGACGACGCGATCGTGGTCGTCGAGAACACCTACCGGCACCTCGCGCTCCGGCTCCTGCCGCACCGCGAAGCGTCGATCCGCGCCGTGGACGAGGTCGGCAATCCGACCATTCTGGCCACCTTTACCGTCATCGCGGCCCTGCTGCCGATGGCCTTCGTCTCCGGCCTCATGGGGCCGTACATGCGGCCCATTCCCGTCAACGCCTCCATCGCGATGTTTTACTCGCTGCTCGTCGCCTTCGTGGTCATCCCCTGGTTCTGCCAGAAGTGCTACCGCCCCTCATCCTCCCCTCTCCCCGCTGGGGAGAGGGCAAGGGAGAGGGGAACGGGAGAGGACTCCGCTCAAGAGCAAGAGAGCGAGGCCTCCGGCCGGGCCTATTGGCTCTATCACCGGCTGCTGTCGCCGGTCCTGGCCCATCCGCTTCTCGCGTTCGCCGTGCTGGCCGCCGTCGGTCTGCTGCTTGTGGCTTCGCTCGCGCTCTTCTCCACGCGGGCCGTGGCAGTGAAGATGCTGCCGTTCGACAACAAGAGCGAACTCGAGCTCGTGATCGACATGCCGGAAGGGACCACGCTGGAAGAAACGGCGCGGGTGACCAAGGCCCTCACCCGCGCCGTGGCGGCCGTGCCTGAGGTGCGCGACTATCAGGCCTATGTCGGCACCGCGTCACCATTCAACTTCAACGGGCTGGTGCGGCATTACTTTCTCCGAGACCAGCCGCACCAGGCCGATGTCCAGATCAATCTCCTGGCAAAAGGCGAGCGAGTGGCTCAAAGCCACGAGATCGCCCGACGCCTGAGGCCGGAAGTGCAGCGGATCGCGAGGGGCCACGGCGCCAACGTGAAGGTCGTGGAAGTGCCGCCCGGCCCGCCGGTGCAATCGGTGTTGGTGGCGGAGATCTACGGCCCCGACTACGAGCGACAGATCGCGATCGCGCGCGACGTGCGGCGCCTGTTCGAAACTACGCCGGGCGTCGTGGACGTGGACGATTCCATCGAAGCGGACCAAGTCAAGTATCGCTTCACTGTGGATCGGGCCAAGGCGGCGCTGGCCGGCGTGCCGTCGGACGACATCATCAACACGCTGCGCATGGCGTTGGAAGGCGCCAAGGTCGGGCTGGTGCACATTCCCAACGAGAAAGAGCCGGTGCCGATCGTCCTGCGCCTGCCGCAGGTGGAGCGGACAGGGTTGGAGCACTTCGGCGAGATCGGGATGAAGACCGCCTCGGGCGGGATCGTCCAACTGTCCGAGTTACTCAAACTGGAGCAGACGGTGCAGGAGAAGACGATCTACCACAAGAACCAGAAGCCGGTCGTGTACGTGACGGCGGATGTGGGCGGGCCGGGCGCCGAACAGGCGGAAAGCCCGGTCTATGGCGTGCTGGGGGTGGGAAGGCAACTCGACGCCTATCGGCTGCCGGAGGGCTATCACCTCGAACGACACTACGCGTCGCAGCCCTGGTCGGAGCGCCGGTTCGCGCTGAAGTGGGACGGGGAGTGGCACATCACCTACGAAACGTTCCGCGACATGGGGATCGCCTTCGCCGTCGCCCTGTTGCTGATCTATCTGTTGATCGTCGGCGAGTTCCAGTCGTTCCTCACGCCGCTCATCATCATGGCGCCGATCCCGCTGACGCTCATCGGCATTCTCCCAGGCCACTGGCTGACCGGCTCCTACTTTACCGCGACGTCGATGATCGGCTTCATCGCGCTGGCCGGCATCATCGTGCGGAACTCGATCCTGCTCGTCGACTTCATTCAGCTCGAAGAGGCTCAGGGTGCGCCGATCGCCGAAGCGGTGATCCGGGCCGGCGCGATCCGTACCAGGCCGATTCTGCTGACCGCGGCGGCGCTGATGGTCGGGGCGTTCGTCATCATTCTCGATCCGATCTTCCAAGGGTTGGCCGTCTCGCTGCTCTTCGGGGTCGGTGCCTCGACCCTGCTCACCCTGGTCGTCATCCCGGTGCTCTACTACACGTTGATCGGCAAGCGATCCCGGCCTGTCTCTCCTCTGCCAAAGGCCCGCGGCGAGGATCGAGAACCGGAGCATGCCGGCCGGGCACTGGAGCCCGCCGCGAGGCCGTGAGGGAAGCGACGGGCATACGGGCTCGGACTTATGGTATTCTGTGGCGAATGGAGCGAAGAGCTTGCAGCGAACAGCTCCGAGCTAGTCGCTGAAGGTTGGTTTCTACGCAGTCCACAGGAGCCTGCGACTGACCCGAACGCATGAAAAACGCCCCCTCACCCTAACCCGTTCCCACCACGGGAGAGGGAATAAAAAAATGTACCTCCTCCCCCTTGAGGGGGGAGGGAAGGGAGGGGGGGTGAAGCTGCTGGCTGAGAGCTGCTGGCTGACGGCTATTTTTGAAGGAGGAATGGTTATGGTGCGAAAGGGAATATTAGCCATCACTGCGTGGGTCATGATCGGGGCCGCGAGCCCCGTCTTTTTCACCGGCGAACGGCCCGTGCAGGCGTCGCCGGCCGCCGAGGGCATGCCGGGGACCGTGACGATCGACGGCATCACCGTTCCGGACATCGGACCGCTGCCGACCGCCGTGCCGATGCCGTCGACCAACCTCAATTACAAGGCGAAAATCGAGCTGGGCAAGCAACTCTACTTCGACGGCCGGCTGTCCAAGAACAATTCGGTCTCCTGCGCGTTCTGCCATACGCCCGGCTCCGGTTTCGCCGATCCACGCCAGACCTCCATCGGCGTGGACGGTAAGGTGGGCGGGCGCCAGGCTCCGACCGTGTACAACACGGCGTTCAACCATCTGCAGTTCTGGGACGGCCGCGCCCGATCGTTGGAAGAGCAGTCCATCGGGCCGATTCAAAATCCGATCGAGATGGGAGAGACCCACGAGAACGTGGTGAAGAAGCTCGGCAAGATCAAGGGCTACCGGGAGCAGTTCCGCACCGTCTTCGGGACCGAGGTGAATCTGCAGGGGAT
Source organism: Nitrospiraceae bacterium (assembly GCA_037443165.1). Taxonomy (GTDB): domain Bacteria; phylum Nitrospirota; class Nitrospiria; order Nitrospirales; family Nitrospiraceae; genus DATLZU01. The sequence continues at coordinate 29,130 of JBBIOW010000008.1, forward strand.
CGCCGAGGCGATCGCGGCCTACGAGCGGACGATCCTCTCGACCAATTCCTCCTTCGACAAGTACGTGCTGGGCGACAAGGCGGCCATGGACGAGGCGGCGGTACGCGGCATGGCGCTGTTCAAAGGCAAGGCCCGCTGCATCCTCTGCCACAACGGCCCCAACTTCACCGACAACAGGTTCCATAACCTCGGCGTGCCCCAAGTCGGGCCGATGAAGGAAGATCTGGGCCGTTACTACGTCACGCGCTTGGAGAAAGACAAGGGCGCGTTCAAGACCCCGACGCTGCGGAGCATCACGGAGACCGCGCCCTACATGCACGACGGCGCGTTCAAGACGCTCGAAGAAGTCATCGACTTTTTGGACAAAGGCGGGGGGCCGAATCCCAACCTGAGCCCGCTCGTCAAGCCGCTCGGGCTCACGGCTGAAGAGAAAGCCGACCTCCTGGCGTTTCTCAAGGCCCTGACCGGCGAGCCGATCAAGTTCGAGATGCCCAAACTACCGAAATAACACAGGAAAATCCTTTCTAGGTCCGCTGCCTCATGACAAACCGTCATGACCGGGCGGAATCCTCTGTACAGGGGATTCCGCCCGGTCCCCGCTCATCAGAACCGCGAGCAAGGAAGGTCTGTACGAGCGCTCATCGAAAGGCCGTGCTGATTCCACGAGGCCGACGGTTCGTCCAACCCCTCGTCTGTCTGGCTGTGCCCCCGGAGCGGTGTGCACGCTAGATGGAGAGCGAGCTCCGCGAGTCGAGGTTCACTCCCCTCATCCTGACCGAAGAGGAAGCCTGGCAAGGGCTGTGCAACGTACGGTCGCTCGGCGGGCAGCGATGTCACCGGTGGACTGGAACGTCTATTGACCCGGCACACTCGAACGATTAGGCTTGCGTTCTCGAGTGGAAGCCGAGCATAGCGGGAAGACGCACACGATGGCGGAAAACCAGGGCACGATTCTGATCGTCGATGACGATGCGGAGATGCGGGAGCTGGTCCGGGACGTGCTGGCGGAGAGGGGCCATCACGTGACCACGGTCGGCGGAGGCAGGGAGGCGCTGCAGCGACTCGCCGAAGGAGACTACGCGGCCGTGCTGACAGACCTGCGCATGAAAGAGATGGAGGGGATCGAATTGCTGGCCGAGATCAGGCGCCTGTATCCCGACACCGGCGTGATCCTGATGACGGCCTTCGGCTCGGTCGAGACGGCGGTCGAAGCGATGAAACACGGAGCCAGCGATTATCTCGTCAAGCCGGTCAAGACCGACGAGCTGGTCCGCGTGGTCGAACGTGTGTTGCGGGAAGCGGCCCTCCGGCGGGAGATCGCGCGACTTCGACGGGAAGTGCACAAGGAATACAGTTTCCACCAGATTCTCGGGAAGAGCAAAGCCATGCAGGAGGTCTTCGACCTGATTCGCCGGGTCGCCGACAGCCCGACGAACGTCCTGATCACCGGCGAGAGCGGGACGGGGAAAGAGTTGGTCGCCAAGGCGATCCATTACAACAGCGACCGCCACCACGCGCCGTTCGTGCCGGTCAACTGCGCGGCCATTCCCGAGGCGCTGCTTGAAAGCGAGCTGTTCGGCCATGTGAAAGGTGCCTTCACCGATGCCAAGGTGGACAAACGCGGGCTCTTCGAGGAGGCCCACACGGGGACGCTGTTCCTGGACGAGATCAGCGAGTTGCCGATCATGCTGCAGGCCAAGCTACTGCGGGCGATTCAGGAACGCGAGATCCGGCGGGTCGGCGCGACCAAACCGGTCGCCGTGGACGTGCGGATCATGGCGGCGACCAACCTCAATCTGGCCGAAGAGGTGAAGGCCAAGCGGTTCCGGGAGGATCTGTACTACCGGCTGAATGTGATCGAAATCCGCCTGCCGCCCCTGCGCGAGCGGAGGGAGGATATTCCGCTCCTGGTGGATGCCTTCCTGAAGAAGTGCGCCGACGCGCGGGGCAAGCAAGTCCAAGGTGTGAGCGAAGCGGCGCTGGCGTTGCTGGTCGATTACGCGTGGCCGGGGAATGTCCGCGAACTGGAAAACGTCGTCGAGCGCGCCGTCACGCTTAGCCGAAGCGACAAGATCGTGCCGGACGATCTGCCGCCGGCGATCCGGGGCGCGCGCGGGGATCGGCGGATCCTGGACGAAGCCGCCGAGCGCACATTGCCGCTGGAAGAAGTCGAGAAGGAATACATCCTGCGGATTTTGGAGAAGACCGGAGGCAACAAGTACCAGGCCGCGCATCTCCTGGGGATCGACCGCAAGACGCTCTATCGCAAACTGGGCGAGATCGAGGGCAAGGTGCAGGGGTGACCCGTGGACCTTCAGGCGGCGGAATCCTTATATAAACTGATCGTCGAAGCCTCGCCGAGCGGGCTCTTGTTGGTCGATGAGGCCGGCACGATCGTGATGGCGAATCCCTGTGTGCTCGCCCAGTTCGGGTATTCGGAGGCGGAGTTGCTCGGACAATCGGTGGAGCTGTTGCTGCCGGCCTCGACACGGGCGATTCATCGGAATCACCGGACCACGTACATAGAAGAGCCTCAAGCCCGTCCGATGGGGAGAGGCCGAGAGCTGTACGGCGCGCGCAAGGACGGCACCGAATTCCCGGTCGAGATCGGGCTGACTCCTCTGCGGGTGAACGGGCGAACGTATGTCTTGGCCTCCGTCGTGGATATCACGGAACGGCGACGCTTGGAAGAGCAGCTTCGCCGGACCGAGCGGATCGCCGAACTGGGCACGCTGGCCTCGGGCATGGCGCACGAGATCGGGACGCCGATGAACGTGATCCTCGGCCGGGCGGAATATCTGTTGGAGCGGGTCACGGAGGAGCCGATCAAGAAAAGCCTGCAGATCATCGTCACGCAGGTCGAGCGGATCACGCGGGTCATGAACCAACTGCTGGCGTTCGCGAGGCGGCGCCCGGCCGACCGCCGGCCCGTCGATTTGCGCGAGACGATCGAAGGCAGCCTCGAGATGTTCCAGGAACGCTTGGCGCGGCACGGCATCCGGATCGAGAAAGCGTTCGGCGACGACTGCCCGAAGGTGCGCGCCGACGCGGACCAGATGAGCCAGGTGTTCATCAACCTGGTCATGAACGCCGTTCACGCGATGCCAGATGGCGGCACGCTGCGGGTCGGCCTCGCTCGGTCCAATGGAACGGTCCAAATCACCGTGGCCGATACCGGCCACGGTATCGCGCAGCAGGACCTCGCGAAGATCTTCGATCCGTTCTTTACCACCAAGGAGACCGGCAAAGGCACGGGGTTGGGACTGACCGTGGTGAAAGGCATCATCGACGAACATGGCGGAGCCATTCAGGTCGAGAGCGAGCCGGGAAGAGGGACCACCTTCACGATCAGCCTACCGGTGAGTGAGTAAGACGAGTCGGCAGCGAGTCACTGATCACCACACGCTGAGAGTTGGCGAGACTGGGTTCGTGGAACGATCGGCTATTCGCTCCACGTTCCCACGAGCTGTAGCATTCGGCAACACCGCCGTTCCCCGCCGCTGTGGTGTTTCTCGCCATTGAAGCCGACCTCGCCAGTCGCCCTTCGTCCCATTTCAAGCCAAATCTTGAGGAATGATCGCGGGTTGCGCGACTGGGGCGGTCGGTCTGGTGGGCATACCCCTTGCGAGGCTGGAAGGAAGAAAATCCTCCCAGTTGAAAGGGGAAACTCGGTGTACGAAAGGAAAGCGATCGTGTTGCTGGTGGTGGAAGACGATCAAGAGATGCGCTGCCTGCTCTGTGACGAGCTGGTGAGCGACGGATATCAGCTTCGGGAGGCTTCCAACGGGGAAGAGGCCCTCTCGTTGATCGGTCAGGAGGTGCCGGACTTGATCCTGACGGACCTCAAGATGCCGTCAGGGGGATTGGAGTACGTGAGCCGGCTGCGGCAAGCCGTGCCGCGCTGTCCGATCGTGCTCATGACCGCCTTCGGCGAGCAGAATTTGCGGCAAGAAGCGATCGCCCATGGAGCCACGGCCTATTTTGATAAGCCGGTTCGCATCGCCGAATTGAAGGCGACCATCAAGCGGTTGTTGGATCATAAAGAACATAGAGTTTGACTATCGTTCACAGCGAGCGGCGACGAGCCGGTCGCTCCTCTCCCCGAGACCCTCCCCCTCGACGGGGGAGGGGAGGGGGAGGATGGAAGTCGGCGGCTGAGAGCTGATGGCTGACGGCGATAGAAAAAGAGGAGACAACGGAAGTGGAGACGGCTGGGTTTCCGAACGAAACCGTTGCCAGCGGCCCCTTCGCTGACGAGGTGTTGAACGCCCGAGTGGAGGCGCTCAAACTCCTGGCGGACCATCTTCCTGATCGATTCCCGGTCCGGGTTGTGGTGCTTGGTCCTGATCTGCGGATTGTGTACTCCAACGAGCCAGCATGGACCCCGGCCGCCGATGTTGAATCCGCCCGTCCGGCCCTGTGTTACGAAGTCATCGGTAAACAGATCAAGCCCTGTACTCCTTGTCCGGCGATGCACTCGCTGGTTACGGGTGAACCGGCCTCAGTCCCGGCCGCGCCCGGCCTCGCCTTTCCATGCGGGATCAGTCAGGCGTTTCCTTTGAAGTCCTCTCGAAACGACACGCAATCGGTTCTCGTGTTGCTGTATCCTCCGGAGGGAGCGGGTAGAGCGCCGACGCCGGAAATCGACGTCCACGAGCAACGGGAAGACGACCGACTCGGCGACGTGATCGGCCGCAGTCCGGCGATGCGACAAGTGTTCGAGATGATTCGTCTGGTCGCCGACAGCCAGGCGACGGTGCTGCTCCAAGGTGAAAGCGGGACCGGCAAGGAGCTGGTGGCCAAGACCATCCATCGGCTCAGCCATCGTCGCGATCGTCCGTTTGTGGTAGTCGATTGCGGATCCTTGCCCGAAACCTTGCTGGAGAGCGAGCTGTTCGGCCATGTGAGAGGCGCCTTTACGGGGGCCGTCTCATCGAAGCGAGGCCTGTTCGAGGAAGCCGACGGAGGGACGATCTTTCTCGACGAAGTCGCGGACACGTCCCTGCAATTTCAGGCCAAGCTGCTGCGGGTATTGCAAGAAGGCGAGATCAAGCCGGTCGGGAGCAGCCAACGGATCAAAGTGGATGTGCGGGTGATTTCCGCCAGCAACAAAGATCTTCTGGATCTCGTGAAGGCGAAAGCGTTTCGACAGGACCTCTACTATCGGCTGGCCGTGCTGCC
>JBBIOW010000008.1:34344-39618 GCA_037443165.1 Nitrospiraceae bacterium
GCTCCGCGAACGGCGTGAAGATATCCCGCTGTTGGTCCGGCATTTCGTGGCGGTTTCCTGCAAGCGGCACCGACAACCCGTCCGAAGGGTGACACCCGAGGCCATGCAGGCCTTGGCGAACGCACCCTGGCCCGGGAACGTGCGCGAGTTGCAGCATGTGATTGAGCGCGCCGTGGTGACTACCGACGGCTCCGCGCTGACCTGTAAGGATATCCCCGGGTTGGCGTCGCTCCCTCCCTGCAGCGATTTGCGGACCGTTTCACGCAGCGCCGCGGAGCAGGCGGAGCGGGCCCGTATCCTCGAAGCACTCCAGGAAGCCGGCGGCAACCGGGTCAAGGCCGCGCGTCTCCTCAAGATCAGCCGCGCCAGCCTCTATAACAAGCTGCGCGCATACGGCATTGACCGCTAGTGTTGCGTCCTCCCCCTCACCCTTGCCCTCTCCCGCGTCACTACCACCCATTCCTCCCATTAGTAGAAGGGGGAGAACCCGGGGAAGGGGCGACTTGCCATCATGATGCTGGCCGACATGCAAACTTTGCATGAGTCTCGCAAGGCCTACATAGCCTCTCGTCCTCTCCGTCAAGCGATCACCCGCTAAGTTTTGAATTTCATTGAAGGCGCAATTCTCGAAGTCCTCGCTGCGCTAGCGGCACGTCTGTTGCTCTCTTCTGCTGAAGAGGAGCGAGGTGCCTTGCCTCGCGGGGAAAGCCAGCCGTGAAATCCCTCATCTGCGCTCGCTGTGGCCAAACATTGACCCATGCGATCTGGGACAAGCTCACGGAACAGGTGTATTGCGACCAGTGCATCCCACCATTGCCTCCGGCCCGGGACCGAAACGCCCGGTCCCGCAGCCTGATGGACACAGGTCGTCAAGAGAACCGGGTGCGGAAACGATTCGATGAATGAAGAAGACGAGAAGATTGTGGAACCCCAGGACAGCCCGTGTGAGTGTTGCGGACGTGCTTCGCCGCGCCTGTTCTTCGATACCAGCAGCCAACTGCTGCTGTGCTCGCGATGCTTCAAGGGTATGCGAGAGCTTCGGGCGCACTCGCCTGTGCGCGAGTCTGCCTAGCCCGTCCTGTTCAGGTGCGGGCCACCCTGCAACATGAACATACGCGATCTGGGCTTCTCACCTTTCTCGTCTCTCCCCGGGACCCGTTGCTCTTTCATCGCAACGAGTGATGGGGAGAGGGGAGAGTGAGGGGGCATGTTCTACACAGGAGCGTGACGGACGGTCGCGTAAGCCCGGAGCTGTTCCGCGCCAATGAGGGGCAATTTTGTGCGCCACCAAACTCGATACGAGATCCGAATCGCGGATGAGGAGACCAAGCTGCGGTGGTTAATTGATCGCCACCCGGGCAACCTGGAACTCCGGTATTATCTGTTGTTTCTCTTGGTGGCGAATCGGCGCTATGTCCAGGCGATCAAGGAATGTGAGTGGATTCTGGCACGTCATGCGGACGACGTGATCGCCCGGATGTGGGTGGGGGTGTTGGACAGGCAACGAGTCCTGGCGCAGACCCGCCGGGCGATTCGTCGGCGACGGAAGCGGCGGGGGAGCCGCTTGTGGCGGTACGTCTGTGGGCGAGAGTAGTCCGCCGCACCGTCGGCACAACATCTCACGACGCCTTCGGGAGAGAGCCGCTCCCGGCAGCTTGGCTGACACTGCTTTGAAAATGCGGGTCCTGTCGCCGACCACCCCGTCCGGTCCGGCCGCCTCACCGACTCGGCGGCGCGCACAGACGTGGTCCGACTTATTCGTCGGACCGTGCGCCCTCGCACCCCGCCCGGTGTGGGGACCCCGCTGCGGGGGTACCCGTTGCCAGGGCACCCATGGCTTCATCTTGCAATGGGTCGCGTGCAACGGGTCAGGGGGTCCCTGGTCGACGCCACCCGCATGTTCATCCTGCAGGGTGAGCCGAAGGCTCATGAGGACTGTCTTGATCAGGCTTGTGCAACGAGGGTGAGCCCATTCCCCTTGGCAGATGCAGCTTCTTCAGCACCTCGCGTTCTCCTTCTTTCACAAACTGCGCGGAAACCCGGTCGCCGACGATCAGGTCGGCCAAGGTCTTGCGCTCATCGCCGGCCAGGATTTCGCTGTCCGCCGGGACAGCCAGGCGCCGAATTCTCCTGCCGTCGTGCTCGGAAGGCTGAATCACGATGGTGTGATGGACCAGGTCGAGCCCAATGAGGGTCCCCCGTAGCTTATACGTCTTTGGGGACGTCCGATTCTGCAACGTGTTGGTCGTCATGGCTGCGTTGCCTCTCCTTTTCTTCTTCAAAATACTTCAAAACCGCGGTGCCGAACGACGAGCCTCAGGCACAATCAACGCATAGAGCATGCCGCGATCGTTGTAAGGCATGGCGGCAACGAGCCAAGAAAGACGGAGTTTGCGGAGATTTCGGCGGAACGAAGGGGGGAGCAGCAGTCCGCGGGAGACCGGGCTATGCGGCATCGCGCTCCAATTCGGTGTTGCAGTTCAGGTCGGACGTGCAATTTTTGCAGTCTTGAGCCAGGTGTCCGGCGTGATGCGGCAAGGGGAACGACGCGTCGCCGCCAGAGCCCTGCGGCGCAGCCAATGGCGCACCAAGGTATCGGAGTTGCTTGTAAAGAAATTCGAAAGGCGGTGCGGGGGAAGCGGAAGCGTCGTGTGTGGCGATGATGAAGGGGAAGTGGCGGGACGAACGACAAGGAGGAACGAAATCCATGAAGACGATGGAACAGTCGAGGCAGGGACAGGCGCCGGTTCAATACTGCGACCGGTGCGCCCGGCGGTCGTCAACCCTGGTTCTGGATGACCTCAGTTTGCAGGAACTCTGCGCTGAGTGCCGGAAGGAGCTGGCGCGATTGCGGGCAAGACACATTCGGCCCGTCAAGACGGGGCGTTGACCTGGCTCCAAAGCCTGCCGGCGACCGGCCACGTTTGCGGGGGTATACAGCGCGGTCCCGTGGTGTTAGCATACCGGTGAGCATCACTCCACGCTCGGTCGATCTGCATGTTTCGGCCCGTTCCAGAAACCACGCTCTTCCGAGGAATTCCGTTCCGGTTGATCGCGTCCGTCCTCCTGATCCTCGCACTTGCCGTCTCGGTCATTCTGCTCTTCAGCCTGGAGCATGAGAAGCTCCTCCTCCGGGGGCTCACGGAAGGCAAGTCGGTCCCCACTGAGCTCTTTCCTGCGCTCTGGCAGTCGCGCCGCGATCTGATCGGCGTGACGGTCCTCTTGTTCCTGGTCAGCGCGATCGGCATCGCCGCGGTGATCACGTTTCTGCACTATCACAGCATCCGGCGAACCCTCGAGGAGGTGAAAGGGCTCGCGCGGAATATCTTGCAAAGCATCCCGACCGGGGTCCTCACGGTGAACCGCGACGGAGTCATCACGGCTGTCAACCCCACCGCCGAAGCGGTGTTCAAACGGTCGTCGGCGGACTTGCTGGGCCATCCCTACGAGTCCGTGTTTGCCGAAGGCGAGACGATCCGGACGGTGCTCGACGGGGCGTTGCGGAGCTACCGGCACGTGAGTCAAAAGGATTTGCCTTATGAACGGGGCGATGGTCTGGCTCGGACCATCCGCGTCACCACCGCGGAGTTGACCGGGGACGACGGCCGGCTCGCCGGCGTCATTTTGCAAGCCCAGGACGTCACCGAGTGGCTGGCCTTGGAACGACGCGTCCGCGTCGCCGAGAAGCTCGCGGCGTTGCACACCTTGTCGGCCGGGGTGGCGCACGAACTGCGGAATCCGCTGAGCGCGATGGATTTGAATCTGCATTTGCTGGAAGAGGAACTGAAGGACAGCGAGGCGTTGGGTCCGCAGGCCAGGCATTATTTGCATGTGCTCAATGCGGAATGCCGGCGGCTGTCCGCGATCCTGGACAACTTTATGAAATTCGCCCGGCCCGGAGCCCTGAGCCTTCGTGAAGTGGAGGTGCAGAAACTGGACGAGCACATTTTGGCGCTCATGCAGTTCGAGGCGGAGGAACGCAAGATCCGCATCGAGCGGGTCATCGAAGAGGGCCTGCCGACCATCGTGGGTGATGAAACCCAAATCAGCCAGGTTCTCGTGAACGTGGTGGTCAATGCGTTTCATGCCATGCCGGAAGGCGGCATCTGCCGCGTCGGTGCCCGCCGATGCGAGGCTGACGGGAAGTCGTGGGTCGAGATCTCCGTCAGGGACACCGGGGTAGGGATCAAGAAGGAAGAGTTGGCGCGGCTTTTCGAACCGTTTTACACCACGAAACCGACCGGCAGCGGACTTGGTCTGGCGATTGCCTATCGGATTATCGAAGACCATGCCGGCACGATCGAGGTCGCCAGCGAACCGGGAAACGGTGCGACGGTCGTGATGAAGTTTCCGGCGGTCGCCGGACAGCCTCAGGCGGTGACAGCGGGATCATGAAACCGGTGGCCGACATCCTCGTCGTGGACGACGAGGTCAATATTCGCAATGCGCTGGTGACCATGCTGGAAAAGAAGGGCCACCGCGTGCACGGGGTCGGGACCGGGGAAGAAGCGCTGGAGCATCTGGAGGAAGCCAGGGCGGACCTCGTGATCACCGATCTGAAGATGCCGGGCATCGGAGGCATGGAGTTCCTGCGCCGTCTGAAAGTCGCCTGGCCGGACACGGAAGTCGTCGTGTTGACCGCCTACGGCTCCATCGATACCGCGGTCGAGGCGATGCGGCTGGGCGCCTACGACTATCTGACCAAGCCCATCGATCGCGAACGCTTCCCGGTCGTGGTGGAGAAGGCGCTGGAACGGCATTTTCTGGCGACGGAGAACAAACAGCTCCGCGATCGTCTGGAGACCAGAACCCGCTTCGAACAGATGATCGGCGCGAGCGAGCCCATGCAGCGCGTGTACGAACTGGTCGATCTGGTGGCCGGGAGCGACGTGACCGTTTTGCTCACCGGGGAAAGCGGAACTGGCAAGGAATTGGTCGCCCGGTCGATCCATCACAAGAGCGCGCGGGCCGACGGGCCCTTTGTCACGTTGAACTGCGGGGCGCTGCCGGAGAATCTCCTCGAAAGCGAGCTGTTCGGCTATGAAAAAGGGGCGTTTACCGGGGCCATGGCGACCAAGGCGGGCCGCTTCGAGTTGGCCGACGGGGGCACGCTCCTGCTCGATGAGGTGGGCGAGTTGTCCCTCAAGTCTCAGGTCGACTTTCTGCGGGTGCTGGAGACCAAAGAATTCCGCCGTCTCGGCGGGACGAAGCCGATCAAGGTAGACACGCGGATCATCGCCGCGACCAATCGGAATCTGGAGGAAGCGGTCAAGC
>JBBIOW010000009.1:0-11867 GCA_037443165.1 Nitrospiraceae bacterium
GGCGCTCATGCCGTCGTGGGGGATGGTGCTGCATGAGCCGGTCGGCGACGGCTGGTATCGGGGTCAGACCACGGTCGGCGCCGAGGTGGTCTACATCGAGTTCCGCGAACCGGTTCTCACGCACGGCGTGGGCTTCACACCCAGGATCAAATATACGTTCGTGGCGCTCAATCGCCTGCGACCCTATGTCGAATTCGCCGGCGGCCCGTTATGGACCGACCTGGGCGGACGCATTCCCGAAGAGTCGTCTCGGTTCAACTTCATCATGACGGCCGGGGTCGGCGTCTCGTGGTTCCTGACCAATCAGACGGCGCTCAATGTCGGGTATCGGTTCCATCACATTTCTAATGCCGGCACGCGCATGCCGAATCTCGGCATCAACTCCAGTTTGCCGTTCGCCGGCTTTTCCTTTTTCTTTTAGGAAGGAAGGTGCCTTAGACGTGAGCGCACAGCCGGCATTGCGACGCAGTCGATCCCGTGTGAGGCCCTCTGCGGCGGCCGTCGCTGCTTGCGCGGCCCTGGCGATCTTCTCCGGCGGGTGTGCGCGGTGGACGCAGGTGGCGGAGAGTATTCCGCCCGCTGCGCCGGCCTCGATCGCCCTCATTCCGACTGAAGCGCGAGTCCCGGCCGTACTGCACACGATCTCCATCGAGCAGAACGGGGCGCCGCTCGATCCGAACGCCGACCTGGAGCGCCGCCTGTTGAGCGCCTTGCACGACACCGGCATCTTTTCGCAGCTCCTCTTTCCGGCCCACGCCCAGCCGCCGCTGGGTGATCGGAAGCATGTGGTCGCGCGCCTGTCGCTGCAACAGACCGTGGATTCCCATGCCGGGGAGGCCGCCCTCAAGGGATTTCTCATCGGCGCGTCCATGTTTTTGGCGACTCCGCTCCTGCCCCTGGAATATGACTATGAGGCCCAGATGACGTTAGACCTGCGACGGTGGGACGGCCAGACTCGGCGATACAAGGCATCATCCAAGGGGACCGCCTACTATCACTTGTTCGGCGCTACTCCCTTGGCCATTGAAGAACTCAAAGGACAGGTCACCGAGCGCTGTTTAACCGCGCTGAAAGATCAACTCCTGAAGGATGCATAGTTTTACCTTGCCGACGCGGCTCCTTTCCGACTTGGTCCGGTGAACGTCAGCGCTGTTGACGCTCCAGCCGCCGCGGCCCATCAGCCGGTCGAGTAACTCGATCTCTTCTTTTGACCCTTTGTCACGCCTTTGAGCCGCCCCATTTTGTCTGGCTGAAGGAGCCGAAGACGCTGCCGTCGTGTTGCTTCTTGTCACCGCCCTTGCAACGGTCATAACCCGACGACTATACTGACCCTGCGCGTTGGAGGAGACCGGGTGATCGCCCATCGGGGTCCCCCGATGGGAGGAAAGTCCGGACTCCGAGGGCAGGGCGCTGGGTAACACCCAGGCGGAGCGATCCGACACCGGCACCACAGAGAACAGACCGCCGATGGCCGAGGTGACATAGACCCCAATATCGGTCGCCTTCGGATCAGGTAAGGGTGAAACGGCGGGGTAAGAGCCCACCGCGTTTGTGGCGACACAAACGGCACGGTAAGCGTCGCCCGGAGCAAGACCAAATAGGAGGACGACCGGAACAGTCGGTAGGCCGACCGGATTCGGAAAGGCTGGCCCGGCCGAGGTCCTCGGGTAGGTCGCTTGAGGCTCGGAGCAATTCGGGTCCCAGAGAAATGATCACCGCCGTGTGAGAGCCCCTCTCAGACGGAACAGAATCCGGCTTATAGGTTTGCTCCAGCGCGCCCTTTGAATCGCCCGTCGCAGGTCCCGTTCCGTCATCTTGCCCGACAGGCTCTCCACCTGATCGATCAACACGACCGGGATACGGTTCCCGTACCGGGTGGCCAGGCATGGGTCGGTGTCGATATCCACCTTGGCGAGCTCAAACTCCAGGTCGTGCTGGAGCCGTTGAGCCATCCGATGGACGACGTCGCACAAGTGGCAGTCTTGCCTCGAAAGGACCGTCACGTGGATCGTCGGCATCGTGCTCACCAGTCTGAATCGAATCGTGTCAGGCCGGTAGGTTCGATGTTGGAGCCTAGCACGAAGCGGCAGAGACTGTCATCGCGCCCCGTTTTCTCCAGCTCGCCGTCATTCCTATTGACGCCGCCGGTGGGCGATGGTACCATCGCCCATCTTAATCATTGATTTTTCAGTAAGATCGGAAAGGTTGCCGGGCGTCGTCACGGGAGACGCGCCGGAGTGTTCCCTGCTTTTCTCACGTCCGGGGCTGTAGGGAGCAAGGGAGGCGTGTATGAAGCTCACCGGTGCAGAGATCTTTGTCGAATGCCTCCGCCGCGAAGGCGTCAAGACTATCTTCGCATTACCTGGAGGCGTCGTCTTGAAGATCTTCGATATCCTGCATCAGCAAAAGGACGTTCAGGTCATCCTGACCAGGCACGAGCAAGGCGCCGGGCATATGGCCGAGGGCTATGCCAAGGCAACCGGCAAGGCTGGCGTGGCGCTCGTCACGTCCGGCCCGGGCATGACCAACGTGATCACCGCACTGGCGGACGCCTATATGGACTCCGTGCCGGTGGTCTGCTTCAGCGGCCAGGTCCCGACCAGCCTGATCGGGAACGACGCGTTTCAGGAAGCGGACAACGTCGGGCTCAGCCGACCCTGCACCAAATACAACTTCCTGGTGAAGGATGTGAACGACTTGGCGGTCACGATCAAGGAAGCCTTCTATATCGCCACCACCGGCCGGCCGGGCCCGGTCTTGGTCGACATTCCGAAGGACGTGTCGATGAACAAGGCCGACTTCCATTACCCGAACTCGGTGTCGATCCGGGGTTACAACCCGACGTACGACGGGAACAAATGGCAGATCAAGCAGGCGGCCGAAGCGATCATGAAAGCCAAGAAGCCGATCCTGTACGTCGGCGGCGGGGTGATTTTCTCCGGCGCGTCCCAGGAGCTGTTGGAGCTGGCGGAACTGACCCAAATCCCGGTCGATATGACCCTGATGGCCCTGGGTGCGTTTCCCGGCGAGCATCCCCTCTGTCTGGGTATGATGGGGATGCACGGCACCTATTGGGCCAACATGGCGGTCCACTACTCCGACCTGGTCATCGCGGTCGGCGCGCGTTTCGACGACCGCGTGACCGGAAAGGTCTCGGAGTTCTGCCCTTATGCCAAAATTATTCACATCGACATCGATCCGACCTCGATCCGGAAGAACATTCATGTCGATATCCCGATCGTGGGAGATTGCAAACGGGTGTTGCGGGAACTGAATCAGATCCTGCGGGTGACCGTGAACGGGGATCAAAAAGAGCTCCGAAAGCCGTGGTGGGACCAGATCCGCGAGTGGCAGAAGGCCCACCCTCTGACCTACGAACAGGATCCGCAGGGGCCCATCAAGCCGCAGCATGTGATCAAACGGCTCTACGAATTGACCAAGGATCGCGATCCGATCGTGTCGACCGATGTGGGCCAGCATCAGATGTGGACGGCGCAATATTTCAAGCTGGCCAAGCCGAACCGGTGGCTGACTTCGGGTGGATTGGGCACGATGGGGTTCGGATTCCCTGCCGCATTGGGCGCCCAGGCGGCCTTTCCCGACCGGCTGGTCCTGTGCATCGCTGGCGACGGCAGCGTGCAGATGAACATGCAGGAGATGGCGACGGCCGTCGTGAACAAGCTGCCGGTGAAGCTGGTCATCATTAATAACCGTTTCCATGGGATGGTGCGCCAGTGGCAGGACCTGTTCTATGAAGGGCGATACGCGTCGAGCTACCTGGATGTGGTGCCGGACTTCGTCAAGTTGGCGGAAGCTTATGGGGCGGTCGGCCTGCGGGCGGAGAAGGTCGCGGACTTGGACGGCGTGCTCAAGGAAGCCCTTGCCGTGAACGGACCGGTGGTCGTCGATGTGCCGGTGGACCAGTACGAAAACTGCTATCCGATGATTCCGGCCGGCGGCTGCAATCATGAAATGATTCTGGCCGATTCTCCGGAGCTGAAGAAGAAGCAAGCGGCGCCGTCGCCGGTGACGCCGGAAGACAAAGACACGGTGCTCACCGCATGATACGCGGAGTGTCGAGTTGTGAGTGCTGAGTCTTGAGTTAACTCATCACTTATAATTCATACCTGCTTGGACGATGGAACACATCATCTCGGTCACAGTGGAAAACAAGTTCGGCGTGCTTTCGCGCGTAGCCGGGCTGTTCAGCGGGCGCGGCTTCAACATCGAGAGCCTGTCGGTGGCCCCGACTCTCGACCCGTCGATGTCGATGATGACGATCGTCACCTCGGGCGACGACCGGATCATCGAGCAGATCGTCAAGCAGCTCAACAAGCTCATCGACGTCATCAAGGTGGTGGACCTCAACGAGAGCGAGTTCGTGTCACGTGAAACGGCGCTCATCAAGGTCCATACCAGGGCCGATGACCGCGCCGAGGCCCTGCGGATCGCTGACATCTTCCGCGCCAACGTCATCGATTCCACGCCGACGACCTACACGATCGAAGTGACGGGAGATCCGAAGAAGATCGAAGCGATCATCAACCTGCTCCAGCCACTTGGCATCAAGGAACTGATCAGGACCGGGCGGGTCGCCATCGCCCGAGAACCCATCAGGCCGGCCGCCGCTCAGCCGAAACGGGTCGCAAAAGAGTAGGCAAGAGGCTCGTGGCTAGAGGCTGAAGAGGAAATTGACTCGCGCATTTCCTGCCTTTCGCCCCTGGCCTCTCGCCGCTAGCCCGTTCTGAAGAGGAGTGAACGATGAAGATCTATTACGATAAGGACGCCGATCTGCAGCAGATTCGCAGCAAGAGAGTCGCCGTGATCGGGTACGGCAGCCAGGGTCATGCGCACGCCCTCAACCTGAAGGAGAGCGGCGTCCAGGTTGTCGTCGGACTGCGGGAAGGAAACTCCTGGAAGAAGGCGGAGGCGAGTGGACTCAAGGTGATGCCGGTCGCCGACGCCGTCAAGACCTCCGATGTCGTGATGATCCTGGCGCCGGACGAGGCCCAGCCGGCCATCTACCGGCAAGAGATCGCGCCTCACCTGAAAGCGGGGGGGTACTTGGCGTTCGGTCATGGGTTCAACATCCACTTCGGTCAGATCGTGCCGCCTGCGGACGTCAATGTCTTCATGGTCGCGCCCAAGGGACCTGGGCATCTGGTCCGGTCGGAGTACACCAAAGGGAGCGGCGTGCCGATGTTGCTCGCGATTCACCAGGACCCTGGCGGCAATACGAGGCAAGTGGGTTTGGCCTATGCGAGCGCGATCGGCGGCGGGCGGGCCGGTGTGATCGAGACCACCTTCCGGGAAGAAACGGAGACCGATCTTTTCGGGGAACAGGTCGTCCTGTGCGGCGGGCTCACGTCACTGATTCAGGCCGGATTCGAAACCCTAGTGGAAGCCGGTTACTCCCCGGAGATGGCCTATTTCGAATGCCTGCACGAGGTCAAATTGATCGTGGACCTCATTTATGAAGGCGGCATCGCCAACATGCGTTACTCCATCAGCACCACCGCGAAATACGGCGACGTCACGCGAGGGCCGCGCATCGTCACGGACGAGACCAAGAAGGAAATGCGGAAGATTCTGTCGGAGATCCAGAGCGGCCAGTTCGCGAAAGAGTGGGTGTTGGAGAACCAAGCCAACCGTCCCGTCTACAACGCGTTGCTGGCCAAGGGTGAAGCGCATCCGATCGAAGAGGTCGGCGCCCGACTGCGTGCGATGATGCCCTGGCTGAAAAAAGACCAGCTGGTCGACAAATCGAAAAACTAGCCTGTTTAGGCAAGGGGCTGTAGAGTATGGGCGATAGGCAAGGGAGATACGAGATGCGGCCTTCAGGTTGCACGGTTGGATCCAACAGCCCATCGTCTAAGGCCCATTGCCTGGCGTTTTAGAGATGGCCGATCGCGCCGCCGGCATACCGATAGTCCAAGAGGGAATTCCCTTTGTGGGAACGGCGGGCGCTCTTACACTCGCCTGTGGGTGGCTAGGCTGGCCAGTCATTGCAGCCGCCTTCGGGACGGTGACGCTGTTTATCGCGTGGTTCTTTCGGAACCCCCGGCGCACGATCCCTCAAGAGCCGGGGCTGATCGTCGCTCCCGGGGATGGCAAAATCATCGCCATCGATGAACAATACGAGCCGCGATTTCTCAAGGAGCGAAGCATCAGGCTGAGCATTTTTCTCAATATTTTCGATGTCCATGTCAACCGGATTCCCTGCGAGGGAACGGTCGAAGACGTGGTCTATCAGCCGGGTCGCTTTGTAGCCGCCAACCGGCCAGACGCCGGGTTGAGAAATGAACAGAACGCACTCATGCTCAGGACCGCCGGCGGCGCGAAGGTGCTCTGTGTGCAAGTGGCGGGCTTGATCGCGCGCCGCATCGTGTGCTGGGCGTCTCCGGGCGAAGTGGTCCAGCGCGGGGAACGGTTCGGCTTGATTCGGTTCGGCTCGCGGGTGGACACGTTCCTGCCGCTGAGCACCGCGCTTCGCGTGGCTGTGGGGGACCGTGTCAAGGGCGGTGAGACTGTCTTGGGAGAACTCCGATGAAAGGAACCGGATTCCGCGGCGCGTTCGCGAAGTACGGCAAGCGGCGGCGGGCCGTCAATTTGATCCCTAATCTGTTCACGACCGGGAACCTCTGTTGCGGCGTGTTTGCCATTCTCGGGGTCTTCAACGCCAACTATATCGCGGCGGCGATCGCGATCTTGGTGGCGATGGTGTTCGACGTCTTGGACGGCAAGTCAGCGCGGTTGACGAACAGCACGAGCCAGTTCGGCCTGGAGTACGATTCGCTCGCCGACGTGGTGTCGTTCGGGGTAGCGCCGGGTCTGTTGATCTATTCGTGGGCGCTCAGCGGGCAGGGCATGTTCGGGGCGGCGGTGATGTTCGCTTATGTGGCTCTCGGGGCCGTGCGCCTGGCTCGATTCAACTCGACCGTTGCCAACACCGACAGCAAATACTTTACGGGGCTAGCCATTCCGGCCGCAGCCGGGGTGGTCGCCTCACTGGTCATCTTCGACCATCACATCGTCCGGATGGGCGCGGAGGTCAAGCCGTTGCTGATCCTGATCATCACGCTGACGCTGGCGTTTCTCATGGTCAGCACGATCAAGTATCGCAGCTTCAAGGATCTGAAGTTCAGAGGCGGCCGCCACTTCAATTACCTGGTCTGGGTGATCCTCGGACTCATGCTGGTGATGGCTTGGCCTCAGGTCATGTTATTTGTTATCTTTGCCGCTTATGCGGTGTCGGGGCCGGTCGAGCGCGGCTTCGGATGGCTGGCGAAGGCATTCGGGAAGCGCGGCGGCCAGGCCAAGGCCGATCTCGAGTGGTTTGACAGCAAAGAATAACGGCGACGACGAGGAGTAGTAGGCGATCCACACGGAATCGAGAGAGTTGGTGGCCGGTGCGAACCAACCCGTGAGTCGCCGAACTCGCCTCCGAGCCGGGCCCGTGAACGGGCGCCCATAGCAGTTCACATGACTTGCAAGAGGCGCCCGGTGTAGCGGACTCCGCCTCACCCACGAGACGGGTGCAATGAAGGGCGACCGGTCTGGGAACTTCGAGCCGGTCGCTGAATCAGGGTGGTACCACGGAGCGCGTGAAGCCTTCGTCCCTGAAACGGGATGGAGGCTTTTGTTTTTTCCGAGCGAAACGCCCGACGGCTCGCTCGTTGCGAAGTGCTCTGGAGCGATGGGCTGCTCGCTCAAGGAGAGGGGTGCCAATATGACACGGATGATTCGGATTTTCGACACGACGTTGCGGGACGGTGAGCAGTCGCCGGGAGCCAGTATGAACGTGGAAGAAAAAGTGATGATTGCCAAGCAACTGGCCCGGCTGGGGGTGGACATCATCGAAGCCGGCTTCGCATACAGTTCGCCCGGCGATTTCGAAGCGGTGCGGAGGGTCGCCCATGAAGTCGAAGGGCCTATCATTTGCAGTCTCGCGCGGGCGAGGCCCGAGGACATCGACCGCGCGTGGGAGGCGCTGAAAGGTGCCCCCAAGGTCCGCATCCATACGTTTCTCTCGACCTCGGACATCCATTTGAAATACCAGTTCAGGATGACGCGGGAAGAAGCGAAAAAACGGGCCGTCGAAATGGTCCAGCACGCGCGGGGCTACGTGGATGACGTGGAGTTCTCGCCGATGGATGCCAGCCGGTCCGATCCTTCCTATCTGTATGAAGTCTTGGAAGCGGTGATCGATGCGGGGGCCGGCACGATCAACATTCCCGACACGGTGGGCTATGCGATCCCGCAGGAGTTCGGCAAGCTCATTCGGGGGATCAAGGAAAAGGTGCCGAACAGCTCGAAGGCGGTGATCTCCGTCCATTGCCACAACGATCTGGGGTTGGCGGTGGCTAACAGTTTGGCTGCCGTACTGGAGGGTGCTGGACAAGTCGAGTGCACCATCAACGGCATCGGCGAGCGGGCCGGAAACACCGCGCTCGAGGAGGTCGTGATGGGCTTACGGACGCGCAAGGATTTCTACGGCGCCGACACCGGGATCAATACGGAGGAGATCTCCAAGACGAGCCGCCTGGTCAGCAAGATCACCGGCATGGTGGTCCAGCCGAACAATGCGATCGTCGGGGCCAATGCCTTCGCGCACACGTCCGGCATTCATCAGGACGGGTTGCTGAAGGAGAAGACCACCTACGAGATCATGCGGCCGGAATCCATCGGTCTGGTGGACAGCAAGCTGGTCATGGGCAAGTTGTCGGGACGACATGCCTTCCGGCAACGGCTGGAGGAACTCGGGTACACGTTGACGGACGCGGAGATCAACCGCGCCTTCGATCGGTTCAAGCGTCTGGCCGATCAGAAGAAAGAGATCTACGAGGAAGACCTCGAAGTGATCGTCTCCGAGGAAATCGCGAAGATCTCGGAGTGGGTGGCGCTCAAATGGCTGCACGTCGAGAGCGGCACCGACAAAATTCCGACCGCCACGGTTGAGTTGGAAATCGACGGCCGCCTGGTCAAACAAACGGGCACCGGGGACGGGCCGGTCGACGCCGTCTATCGGACCATCGCGGCGATGACACAGACCAAGAGCCGGCTGCTGATGTACGCGGTCAAGGCCATCACCGGCGGGACGGATGCGCAGGGCGAAGTCTCGGTGCGGCTCGAAGAGGGAGGGCGCACCGTGTCGGGGCATGGGGCTGACACCGACATCATCGTGGCGTCCGCACGGGCCTACCTGAATGCCTTGAACAAGCTCGCGTTTTGGGCGTCCAAACAGGCTGATGGCGCGCAGAAGGTGAGCTTGATTTGAGTGGGCGGCGCGGGATAGAGTGGCTGTCTTTGGGTACATGGCGAGTAGCCGGCAGCGAGCAGCCATCAGCCTCTCCTGCACCACCATCGAAGGCGAGGAGCCAAGTGCACGGTGAGCGCCTTGCATTCATGAGGGCTGCAACGGTGATGGGCCAGCGAGGACTCGCGTGCTGAAGACGAACCTGAACGAATGCCTCGAGTTCTTAGCCGGCGATCATACCCGGCTGCGGGAATTGCTGCATCCGGCCAAGACGCCGCTGGCCCTCCGGTACAGCCTGGCGCACGGCAAACTGGAGCCGGGGAAACGGTCGAAATGGCACCGACTGGCGTCGTCGGAGGTGTATTACTTTATCGCCGGCCGGGGCGTCTTCACGGTCGGCGACCGATCGGTGCCGGTGGAACCCGGGTCGGTCGTGTACGTGCCGCCCGGGGGCAAACAGTCGCTGCTGAATGACGGCACCGTGCCCATCGAGTTCCTGTGTCTGGTGGACCCACCCTGGCGTCCGCAGGACGAGGAAGTGCTGGAATAATGGCGAGGCCAGAGGCGAAGGGCACGGGGCGATGAGGAAGCGGCTCAAAAAGAGGAGGAATCGTTGAAGGCGAAGATTGCGGTGTTGGCCGGCGACGGCGTCGGCCGGGAGATTGTGCCCGAAGCGGTCAAAGTGCTCAAAGCCGTCGCGGAACGCTACGGGCATACGTTCGAATTCGTCGCAGGGGACATCGGCGGGCAGGCGATCGACAAAGTCGGCGTCCCGCTGCCGCAAGAGAGTCTGGCATTGGCGAAGCACAGCGATGCCGTGCTGCTCGGGGCGGTGGGCGGTCCCAAGTGGGAAGGGCTTGAGTACAGTCTCCGGCCGGAACGGGCGCTGTTGGGGCTGCGGGAACAGCTCGGCCTGTTCGCCAATCTGCGTCCGGCGAAACTCTATCCGATGCTGGCCGACGCGTCGACGCTGAAGCGGGAGGTCATCGAGGGCATCGACCTGCTCGTCGTGCGGGAGCTGACCGGAGGGATTTACTTCGGCAAGCCGAAAGGCATCGAAAAAATTCCCGGCGGGGAGCGGGGCGTCAACACCGAGGTCTATACGACGGAAGAGATCGCGCGCATCGCCAGGGTCGCGTTCGACGCGGCGCGCAAACGGCGCAAGAAAGTCACGTCGGTGGACAAGGCGAACGTGTTGGAGTCGTCCGAGCTGTGGCGGCGCGTGGTCACGGAGGTTCACAAAGCCTATCCGGATGTGGAGCTGATCCACATGTATGTCGATAACTGCGCTATGCAGTTGATTCGGAACCCGAAACAGTTCGACGTGCTGCTTTGCAACAACATGTTCGGCGATATCCTGAGCGACGAGGCGGCCATGCTGACCGGCTCCATCGGCATGCTCCCTTCGGCCAGCCTCGGCGCCCATGCCGGTCTCTATGAGCCCATTCACGGCAGCGCGCCGGATATCGCCGGCAAGAATATTGCCAATCCCATCGCGACCATCGCGTCGGCGGCGATGATGCTCTCTTACACGTTCAATCTGGACAAGGAAGCGGAGGCGATCGAGCAGGCCATCGTCAAGACGCTGGACCTGGGCTATCGGACCAAGGACATCGCCGGTCCGGGGACCAGGATCGTGGGAACGGCTGAAATGGGGGACGCGATAGCGCGCAATCTCGTGTAGCGTTCGAGGACGGAATCGTGTGGGTACAAGCGAAACCGGGAACGATTCACACGATCGCCGGCACGGGCGAACCTGGCTACTTAGGAGACGGGACGCAGGCGACGGCGGCGTGCCTCAACGAGCCCAAGAGTGTCGCGGTGGACGGGAGCGGGCATCTGTATGTCGCCGATTCGGAGAACCACGTCATCCGGAAAGTGGATCTCGCCACTGGCATCATCACAACTGTTGCGGGAAGGCAAGAGGGACCGACTTCCACCGCGGATGATTGGCGATGTCTCTCTCCGACGCATCCGTCCTCAGCCGATGACGATCCCTTGGGAACTCCGGATCGATCGGATCCCGAGCGGTTCGCGCAACTGGCAGATCTCAGCGGCACGGTGCGGTTTGTCACCGGTGTCGCGTTCGGCATGGGGCGGTTCGCGGGAGACGGCGGCCCGGCAACCGAGGCGCTCTTGAATTTCCCTTCGGCCGTTGCGGTGGATGAGCAAGGCAATCTCTATATCGCGGACACGATGAATCACCGGATTCGCCGTGTGGATGCGACGACCGGCATGATCACCACCGTCGCCGGTACGGGACAACCTCGGTTCTCCGGCGACGGCGGGCCTGCCGTCGCTGCAGCGTTGAACGAACCCTCCGCCGTGGTCGTGGACCGCAAAGGGCGTTTGTACGTCGCTGACCAAAGCAACAATCGGGTCCGCGTCGTCGATCTGGAAACTGGAATCATTCGAACTATCGCCGGCACGGGCACTGCTACCTACAACGGAGACGGGGAACGCGGAATTCACGCCTGCTTGGCGGGTCCGAGCGGGCTGGCTCTGGGGCCGGAAGAGGAACTCTATATCGCCGATACCTTCAACGGGCGGATTCGAACGATCGACCCGGTCACGGGTCTCATCGGTACCGTCCTCGGCGACGGCGGCCAGT
>JBBIOW010000009.1:11906-37275 GCA_037443165.1 Nitrospiraceae bacterium
GAGCCTGTCCCGTTTTTTTTTATTAGACGCCGACCTACTTGTTATAAATCTTTTGACTTATTGAGTTTGATACGAGATCCGAAGATGGGATCGCGAGAGAAGAATCGTGACGCGGATCGCCGGCACGGGAGTCGCCCGCTTTTCAGGAGACGGGGGGCCGGCCGAGGAGGCCAGCTTGAATTATCCCTTCGGAGTCGCCGTCGACCGAAGCGGGACGATCTTTATTGCGGACACGTTCAACCACCGGATTCGCGTGATCGTGGCGGAACGGGCATCCATTGCTCTCGATGATGCAACGGGTTCCCGGTCCCGGTGACTCGGAGAACTGAGGGGAGTGAGAAAATGCTGACCAAGAAAGCCGCGTATCGGGTGGCCGTGGTCGGGGCGACCGGCGCGGTCGGGGCCGAGATGATCGAGGTGCTGGAGGCGCGCAAGTTTCCGGTCGAGAGTCTCTTGCCCCTGGCCTCCGCCCGGTCGGCCGGCGGAACCGTGTCGTTCCGCGGCGGAGAGATTCCCGTCAAAGTCCTGAGCAAGGATTCGTTCGAGGGCGTCGACCTCGCGCTGTTCTCGGCCGGGAGCGACGTGAGCCGGGAGTTCGCCCCGTTCGCCGCGCAAGCCGGCGCGGTGGTGATCGATAACAGCGCGGCCTGGCGGATGGAGCCGGACGTGCCCTTGGTGGTCCCGGAAGTCAATCGGTCCGATGTGTTCAGGCACAAGGGTATCATTGCTAACCCGAACTGCTCGACGATCCAAATGGTCGTCGCCCTGAAGCCGCTCCACGACCGGGCGCGGATCAGACGGATCGTGGTGACCACCTTCCAATCGGTATCCGGCACGGGGAAGGAGGCGATGGACGAACTGATGGAGGAAACGCGGGACCTGCTGAGTTTCAAGGAAGCGCGTCCCAAGGTCTATCCCTATCAGATCGCGTTCAACTGCCTGCCGCACATCGACGAGTTCCTTCCTTCCGGGTACACGAAGGAAGAGGTCAAGTTGCTGAACGAGACCCGGAAGATCATGGGTGATCCGTCGATCCGGGTGACGGCGACAACCGTGCGCGTGCCGGTCTATGTAGGGCATTCGGAGGCCGTCAACATCGAGACGGAGCGGAAGCTGACCGCCAACGAAGCGCGGGCGATTCTGTCCACCGCGCCCGGGGTTCAACTGTACGACGATCCGCAGCGGAAGATTTACCCGATGCCGCTGGACGTGGCCGGCAAGGATGAAGTCTACGTCGGACGGATCCGCGAGGACGAATCGATCCCCAACGGCCTGAACCTCTGGGTGGTAGCCGATAATTTGAGAAAGGGCGCCGCGCTGAACGCGGTCCAGATCGCCGAATGTCTGATACAAGGATGAACCATGCCCGACTGGAGTCCGATAGGCAAACTCTTGATTGCGCTGGGGCTGGGTATCGCGCTCATCGGCCTGTTGCTCACCCTGTTGGACAAGCTGCCCGGTTTAGGCGAGGCGTTCGGTTGGTTTGGTAAGCTGCCCGGCGATATTTCGATCAGGCGCGACCGCTTCAGTTTCTACTTTCCGATTGCGACCAGCGTTCTCCTCAGCGTCGTGCTGAGTCTGCTCTTGACTCTCCTGTCGTGGCTGTTCAGGCGATGAAACTCGTGACTGCGATGGTGGCGGGATTGTGCGCCTGGCAGTGGGCGGGACCGTCGTGCGGGGTGCCGGCTGCCGCGGCGGAGTCCGTCCGCGTGCTGCTCTCGCAGGACGCCCAGCGGATCGACCTGCGGGCCAACGACGCTCCTGCTCTCGAACGGAGAACAACGAGAGGTGCGGCCGCCGATTTCGTTCACGGCGGCCGGCGGCTCGATCGCGGTGAACGGAGAGAAAGCGCCCGCCGATGAGCTCGTTGCCCGGGCGTCGAGCGGGCACCTTGCCCTCGTCATCACCGCGGGGCCTTCGAACGGACTGTCGGTCAACGCGAACGGCGTCTCGCCTGGATCGGACATGACGACGCTGGAGGTCGCCGGGCAAGTGTCCGTGTTGCGCCGGGGCAAAGGGCTCATGGTCGTCAACGAACTGGATCTGGAAGAATATGTCAAAGGAGTCGTTCCTTCAGAAGTCAACGCGGCCTGGCATCCGGAGGTGCTGAAGGCGCAGGCGGTCGCTGCGCGCACGTATGCGCTCTACCAACGGCTGGTGAGCGCCGGCCGTGATTACGATCTGGTCGCCGGCACCCAGGATCAGGTGTATCGGGGACGGCATGGCATCGATGGCCGGATCGAGCAGGCGGTCGAAGAGACGCGAGGTCTCGTCGTGACGTATCAGCAGGCGCCGATCTATGCGGCGTTTTCCTCCACCGCAGCGGGACTCACCGAGGATGCGCTCAACGTCTGGTCGAAGGACTTGCCTTATTTAAAAGGCGTGGAGTGTCCGTTCGACGTCAAATCGCCCTACTATCGGTGGCGGGCGTCATTCAAGCTGGAAACCCTGGAGCGGAATCTCAGGCAACAGGGGATTGAGATCGGCACGATCGCGACGCTTGCGCCGGCATCCTACAGCCGGGCCGGTCGGGTGACGAAACTCCGCGTCTTGCACTCCGGGGGAGAACTGTATCTGCGCGGTGAGGACCTGCGCCGCGTCATCGGGTACGCGGCGATTCCCAGCACTCAGTTCGATCTGGACGTTGTGGGCCCGGACGTGGTCGTCTCCGGGTATGGGGCAGGCCATGCCGTTGGGCTGTGTCAATGGGGCGCGAAAGAACTGGCCGAGCTCGGCTATTCCTTTGCGACGATCCTGCGCTATTACTATCCGGGGACTGAACTCCAGTCCGCTTCGTTGGTGAGGCCGCCATCCGTTCCCGGCCCGTGATGTTGCTCTCCGAATTCGACTTTCCCTTCGATCCCAGCCTCATCGCGTCGGAACCCGTCGAACCTCGCGACCAAGCCCGCCTCCTGATTGTGGACCGAAGCGTCGACCGTTTGGCCCACCGGCGGGTGGCTGATCTGCCTTCTCTGCTTGACCCAGGGGATCTCCTGGTCGCCAACGACACCAAAGTGGTCACAGCGCGGCTGACCGGCTACAAGCGGCCGGGGGGCGGGCAGGCGGAGATGTTGTTCGTCAAGGATCTGGGAGATGGAATCTGGGAAGTGATGCTGAAAGGGAAATTTCGGCCGGGCGAAGTCATTGAACTGGACCGACAGGCCCGGGCGGTCGTCGTGGAGCGGAGCCGCTCTCGAACGACCGTCCGCGTCGAAACAACTCGGCCCTTCCGGGAGGTCATGCGGGAGATCGGGTGTATGCCCCTCCCGCCCTATATCAAGCGCGCGCCCACGGTCGCGGACCGGGTCTGGTATCAGACCGTGTTCGCTCGTGAGGAGGGCGCCGTTGCCGCGCCGACCGCCGGTCTGCATTTTACCGAGAGACTCCTCGCCTCTCTTCGCGACCGCGGCGTGAAGCTCGCGTGCGTCACCTTGCACGTCGGGCCGGCCACGTTCAAACCCGTGACCGCCGACCGTATTGAGGAACATCGCATGGGCGCCGAATGGATCGATGTGTCGGTGGAAACGGCGGAGTTGGTTCGCCGGACGAAAGCGGCCGGCGGTCGAGTGGTAGCGGTGGGGACCACCGTCGTGCGCGCGTTGGAGGCGGCAGCCGATCCGGAGGGGACGGTGCGGCCCTTTCGAGGCGAAACCGAGTTGTACATCGTCCCCGGCTATCGCTTCCGAGCCGTAGACGTCCTGATGACCAACTTTCATCTTCCTCGGACGACGCTGCTCATGCTGGTGTCCGCCTTCGGCGGACTCGAACGCATGCGGGCCGCCTATCAGGAGGCGATCAACGAACGGTATCGGTTGTACAGTTATGGGGATGCGATGCTGATTGTGTAACGACAGGCGCGAGGCGAGGGGCTATAGGAATAGCCCAGTGCGTTAGAGTAATTCCTTGTGAATCTTGATAGGCACCCGGGTCTTGAGCGCTTCGGCGTAAGCCGTCAGCGCGCGCTGCTGTTTCTGAAACAAGAAGTCCTGGTGAATACGCTCGGTGGCCGTTGGATTCTTGCCTGCGTCCGCAACCGTTTGCCGCGCGACGAGGGCTTGGGCTTCTGAGATCTCCGCCGGCGTTAGGGCGACCGCGTCCCTGATGGTCATTCTGGCTTTCTCGCCGAGAATCTCTTTCGTCTGCGCCGCTTCGAAAAGCGACGGTGTCAAGCGGTTCGCGGCCAGGAGCCGGCGGTAGAGGTCCGGATCGAACACACCGTTCCGCTGAAACTCCGGACGCTGCAGAATGTCCTCCCGTAAGTCCTCCGGGGTCACGGCCAGCCCCATTTCGTTCGCCGCGACCAACCAGAGCCGGTTTTCGATCAATTGTTCCAGCACGAACTGCTTGAGCGTCTCTTCTTTAAAGTCGCCCTGCACTTTGTCCTTGTAGAAGCGGTAGGTGTTTTCATAGGCGCGCCGGTACTCGTCGCGGGTGATCGTCAGATCGCCGACCGAGGCGACGATATTGCCCTGCGACTCGCCGAACCCCCACCAGCCCATCGTGATGATGAATGCGACCGCCAGGATGCCCATGATCGATTTCAGCAACCATGGATACTTGTGGGCGGCGTCTCGCATCAATTTGATCATGTGCGGTCTCCTCGTTGACTCTGCGCGGATTCTACTCAGCGTCATGCGCAAAGGCAAGCGATGGGAGCGTGGAGGTCTGTGCGAGGACATGCGATCGGCCGCGATTCACCCATGGACCGCCTCCGTCGTCCGTCGGCGGGCGTTCGTGTGGATCGTCTGTTTGTTTGTGCTGCATGACCCAATTTGTTATACTTGTTCACTAATTGCGAGGAGGTCAGTTGGCGGAGGAAGTCGCGGGGGTCAGTCCGTCGAATGTCGGTGTCTACCCCAAGGCGCACGTCCTCAACCGGTTCATCGCGAAGCTGATCGATCTTCTCATCGTCGCCGCTGCGGACAAGGTCGTTCCTCCGGTCGGTTTCCTCGCTGGGCTCGCCTATGTCTTGGTCGCCGACGGGTTTTCCGGTGGTCGTAGTGTCGGCAAGCGGTTGATCGGTCTCGAAACGATTGTCCCGCGCACGCGTGAAGCGGCCGGCTTCAAGGAATCCATTATCCGCAACCTGCCCTTCGCCGCGGCTCTATTGCTGTTTCAGATCCCCTATGTGGGATGGGTGGGTGCGCTCGCCGTTGTGTCCTTCGAAGCGCTGCTCGTGATCGGCAACGACCGGGGACTTCGCCTCGGAGACGAGGTGGCCCATACCCAGGTGCTGGACGTCGGTCGGCTGGATCTGCCCGAATGAACGGAACGGCGGCGTAACCGTGCGGAACGTATTGGACTGAGAGGAAGGGAGACAAACTGTGGGACTCTCTGGCGATGTCTTTGGCTGGTTCTCGAACGATCTCGCGATCGACCTAGGCACTGCGACGACCCTGGTTTACGTGCATGGGAAGGGGATCGTGCTGAACGAGCCCTCCGTTGTCGCCGTGGAGAAGAAGAGCGAAAAGGTTCTCGCAGTCGGGGCCGAGGCGAAAAAAATGCTCGGGCGCACTCCCGGCAATATTACCGCCATCCGACCTATGAAAGAGGGCGTAATCGCCGACTTCGAGATGGCCGAACAGATGCTCAAGTATTTCATCCGCAAGGCCCACAACCGGAGCGTCTTCGTCAGACCGCGGATCATCATCGGCGTGCCGTCGCGCATCACCCAGGTCGAGCAGCGGGCCGTGCGGGATTCCGCCGAACTGGCCGGGGCGCGGGAAGTCTACTTGATCGAAGAGCCGGTCGCCGCCGCCATCGGCGCCGGTCTGCCCATCACCGAACCGTCGGGCAACATGGTCGTGGACGTCGGCGGCGGGACGACCGATATCGCCGTGATCTCGCTGGGGGGCATCGTGTACAGCGAGTCCGTGAAAGTGGCCGGCGACCGCATGGACGAAGCGATCATGAATTACATCAAGAAAAAGTACAACCTCCTCATCGGGGAGCATATGGCCGAGCGCATCAAAGTGGAAATTGGATCGGCCTATCCGTTCGAGGAGCGCAAGACGATGATGATCAAGGGGCGCGATCTGATTTCCGGGATTCCCCGGACCCTCGTGGTGGACGATGCCGAGATCAGGGAAGCCCTGCAGGAGCCGATCGGAACGATCGTCAATGCCATCAAAGTCGCGCTGGAGAATACGCCTCCAGAGCTGGCCGGTGACATCATCGATCGGGGCATTGTGTTGACCGGAGGAGGGTCTCTGCTGAAGGGGATGGACACACGGTTCCGGGAGGAAACCAATTTGCCCATCATCACCGTGGATGATCCGCTGACGTCCGTGGTGCTGGGCGTGGGGAAGATTCTCGACGAGCTCGATCTCCTTCGTAAGGTGTCCGTGATGTCGCAGTGCAGCAGCCTCCGGTAAGGTTCCATCCCTGACGTGGATGGCCATTTTTCGTTCGACATACGGCACGAGACGGCTGGCCATCGTTCTGTTCGCCCTCCTGCTCTCCGTTCTTTTTTTGCTCCCTGGCCAGATTCACATGCTGTTGCAATACCTGGGCGGGCCTGTCGGGCAGGTGCTCGGCGTGCCGCTGGCGGCGTTCTCGGCGGTGGATCGAGGCCTTGCCGAACTGTGGGACGGCTATGTGGCGTTGCAGCATGTGCGCCAGGAGAACGAGGCGCTGCGGAAAGAGATCGAGGAGTTGAGGGGGCAGAACAGTCAGCTCCGGGAAGCCGCGGCCGCGACGCAGCGTCTGGCTGCCTTGCTGGAATTCAAACAGAAGAGTGCACCGCATACGCTGGCTGCCCAGGTGATCGGCCGGGATGCGACCAACTGGTATCGTGCGGTGCTGCTGAACAAGGGCGAGGCCGACGGCGTCAGGCCGGAGATGGGGGTGATCACGCCGGCCGGCGCGGTGGGGCGGGTGGTCAAGACGACGAACTCCTCCTCGGTCGTGCTGCTCATCACCGATCCGAACAACGCCATCCCCGGCCTCATTCAGCGCACCAGGGACGAAGGCGTTGTGGAAGGCACCGCCGAGGGCGGCGCCAGATTGAAGTACATTCCGTTGCTCTCGACCGTGCGGGCCGGGGATCGCGTTGTGACGTCGGGGTTGACGGGAGGTTTTCCCCGCGGCCTCATGATCGGCACCGTCACGAGCATTGAAAAAGAGGAAGGGGCGCTCTTTCAGTCCGCCGAGATTGTTCCCGAGGTGGATGTCTCTAAGCTAGAGGAAGTCTTGGTTGTCACGGCACCGTACGGCGACGCCGACACGAGCGCGGAAGGCTTGCTGCCGTCTCGGCCCGCTGCAAAGGGAACACCATGAAGGTGGCGTTGTATGGAGCGTTTCTGCTAGCGCTTGTGCCGATGCAGGCGACGATTCTTCATGACCTCAGCCTGGGCGGGGTTCGGCCAGATCTGGTGCTCGTCTCGGTCTGTTTAATCGGATTCATTCGCGGAGAGCTGGAAGGGTTCCTGGCGGGTCTGTTGCTCGGGTTTGCTCAGGATCTGCTCTCCGCCGGGGATTTTTGGTTTAACCTGGCGACGAAAAGCGGAATCGGTCTGCTGGCCGGATTAGCCGGGCGGCAGGTCGCGCATGTCACAGCCGTTGTGATGCTGGTCGGGCTCTTCGTCGTGTCCTGCTGCTCGGGTCTGCTCTTTCTGCTTGTGACGCAATACGGTGGGTTGGCTGCTATGGGGTCGGCGGCCCGCTCGGTTCTTCTGCCCCAGGCCGTCTTCGATGCACTGCTCGGCGCGGTAGTGTATTGGGTTCTTGAAGAGCGGGTTCGAGACCGGTGGGTGCTGGCCGAGTAACCCCGAAACAAAAGCATGGCGTCCGTCGGATTTCAGGATGTCGAGCTGAGCGAGCTTCAGCGCCGGCTGGCCGTTTTGCGGATCGGCTTGCTGCTGGTGGTGGCTCTGCTCGCCTTTCGGCTATGGCATTTGCAGATCCGCGAGGGACCCTATTATCGCGACCTGTCGGAAAACAACCGGACCCGCTCGGTGATTCTGGAGCCGGTGCGCGGGCAGATCTACGACCGGAACGGCGTGCTGCTGGCGAACAATGTGCCGAGTTTCACGCTCTATGTGACGCCGGAGGATGTGAAAGATCGCGAGGCGCTGATTCAGCAGCTCACTTCACTGCTCGGGCTCGATCCGGATATGGTGCGCAGGAAA
The DNA here is from genome assembly GCA_037443165.1 of Nitrospiraceae bacterium. GTDB lineage: Bacteria > Nitrospirota > Nitrospiria > Nitrospirales > Nitrospiraceae > DATLZU01. The sequence goes on from JBBIOW010000009.1 coordinate 20,036, forward strand.
CTGGCGACGAAGGGCGGGAAATTGCTTCCCCGCAAGATCAAGGACCGCCTGAGCCTGCACGAGGCGGCGATCATCGAAGCGCATCGTCTCGATTTGCCCGGCGTCATGATTCAAGTCGAGTCTCAGCGCAACTATCCGGGCGGTGCGGTCGGGGCCCATCTCCTCGGATACGTGGGCGAGATCTCGGCCGAGCAGTTGGAGCGGCCCGAATTCGAGGAACTGCACCAGGGAAGCATGATCGGGCAGTACGGGGTTGAAAAGACGTTCGATCGTTTCCTCAGAGGAAAAGCGGGGCACAAGAGCGTCGAAGTCGATGCCCTGGGCCATGAGAAGCACAGCGCCGTCGTGGAAAAGCCGGAGGCCGGCGACGATCTGTACCTCACAATCGATGTCCGGTTACAGAAGCTGGCCGAAGACCTGCTGGGAGAAGAAGCCGGCGCCATCGTGGCGTTGGATCCGACCAACGGTGACGTCTTAGCCATGGCGAGCCGGCCGGCTTTCGATCCAAATGTCCTGTCGCGGGAGTTGACTCCCAAGCAATGGGTGGAGATCGTACAGGACGAAGGGCACCCGCTCAACAACCGGGCCACGCAGGGCCAATATCCGCCCGGTTCGACCTTCAAGGTGATCATGGCGGCGGCGGCGCTGGAGACCAAGACAGTCAGTCCTTCGACCACCGTGCGATGCACTGGCGGCTATCAGTTCGGAAGGCGCCTCTTTCGCGACTGGAAAGCTGGGGGCCATGGTTTCATCGACCTGGAGCAGGCGCTGATCCATTCCTGCGATGTGTATTTCTACACGGTCGGACAGCGGATGGGTATCGACACCATCGCCGACTACGCCAAGCGATTCGGGTTGGGCCTACCCACTGGCATCGAGTTGCCGTCCGAGCGCGCGGGGATCGTTCCGTCCACCAGTTGGAAGGAAAAAGTAAAAGGAGAGCCTTGGTTTCCGGGAGAAACCATCTCGGCTTCCATCGGCCAGGGCTATGTCACGGTGACGCCGCTCCAGATGGCCAGCGTAATCGGTACGATCGCCAACAACGGCGTGGCTTACCGGCCGCGGCTCGTCCAGGCGATCATGGACCGGGTCACCGGACGCCTGCAGGAGTTGCCGGCCGTCGCGCGCGGCAAGGTGGAGGTGAAACCGCAAACGCTGAAGCTCATTCAGGAAGGGCTGGCCGGGGTCGTGCGGGAGGGGACCGCGACCCGAGCCAAGTCCGCGCTTATCAGCATCGCCGGAAAAACCGGAACCGCGCAGACCGCGGCGCTCAGGACGGGGCCGGATAAGGACATCCCTAAGAAACTCCGCGACCATGCCTGGTTTGTGGCCTACGCGCCGGTCGAGAAGCCGCGCATCGCAGTCGCCGTCTTGGTGGAGCATATGGGGCATGGAGGGTCGGCGGCTGCACCGTTAGCCAAAGAACTCATCGAGGCGTTCGTGAAATTGCCGCCAAAGGCCCCGGTGGTGGCACAGGGGCCCGGTGTATCGACCGCTTCGGCGCCAAGGGAGATGCGATGATCGACCGCGTGATCGACAACAGCGGGTTCGACAGCTTCGACTGGCGCTTTATCGGGCTCGTCCTGGCTATTTTGTCCCTGGGCGTCCTTTCGATTTACAGTGTGACCCACGCCCAGCAGGGCGGGACGCCGTTCTATCTGAAGCAACTCATGTGGATCGCGCTCGGCAGCGCGGCATTCGTCGCGATGCTGATCGTCGACTACCACAAAATTGCTCGGTTGGCGTATCCCCTCTACGTGATCATCCTGGTGTTGCTGGCCGTCGTGTTGGTCATGGGCAAGATCAGCCGTGGCGCGCAGCGATGGATTCCGATCGGCCCCTTTGCGTTTCAGCCCTCCGAGTTCGCCAAGGTGGCGCTGATCCTGGTGCTCGCGCATTACTATTCGAGCGCGCCGCGCATCGGATGGCTGCAACGCGTAGTTCTGCCTGGACTGATCATGCTTCCGGGCTTGTTGTTGATTTTGAAACAGCCGGATTTGGGCAGCGGGCTGAGTTTCCTGGCGGTCTACGCCGCGATGTTGCTGATGGTCGGGATGCGGTCGCAGGCGATCGGGATCATTCTGTTGTTTTCGCTCATGCTCTTCCCCTTCGCCTGGGAACTGTTGTGGGGCTCGCTGCATGATTATCAGCGACACCGGATCATGGCCTTCGTCGACCCGGAGTACGATCCGGGCGGGAAGGGCTATCATGCGCTCCAGTCCCGCATCGCGATCGGATCAGGGGAGTTGCTGGGCAAGGGGCTGTATGGAGGCACGCAAAGCCAGCTCAAGTTCCTGCCGGAGGGGCACACGGACTTCGTGTTCGCCGTGTTTGCGGAGGAGTGGGGATTCCTTGGCGTTCTGCTGTTGCTGGCCCTCTTCGTCGGGCTGATCTGGCTCTCGCTGGAGATCGCCGCGCGCGCCAAGGACGTCCTCGGCGCGCTGCTGGCCGTTGGCGTCATCGCGATGCTGTGCTTTTGCGTCGTCGTCAACATCGGCATGACCGCCGGGATGTTCCCGATCGTCGGCATCCCCCTGCCCTTGATGAGTTACGGGGGAAGCGCCACAATAGCGACGATGGCGGCCCTCGGTCTTCTCCTGAATGTCAGGCGTCGTCGGTTAACGTTGTTTTATTGAACAAGCCGTCAGCTATCAGCCATCAGCCGTACACGGACTGCTGACCGCTGAAAGCTGACAGCTTGAAGGAGTTCGTATGGGACAAGAGATTGCGATCAGCGTCGCGCGCGAAGAAACGCGCGTGGCGGTGCTCGACAACGGGCTGGTCACCGATCTGTACACCGATCGGGCCAAGGACAAGGATTTTGTCGGTAACATCTACAAAGGGCGCGTCGCCAAGGTCTTGCCGGGCATGCAAGCGGCGTTCGTCGACATCGGGTTGGAAAAGGCGGCCTTCATGCATGTTTCGGACCTGTCGACCGATACGGAGCCCGGTGACACCTTGATGGACAGCGAAGACGACGACAAGGGGCCGGAACTGCCTCGGCCCCGTCGCCAGACCTTGAAGCCGATCGAACAGTTGCTGAGCGAGGGGCAGGAGCTGATGGTCCAAATTTCCAAAGGGCCCATCGGCACCAAGGGGCCGCGTGTCACCACTTACGTGTCCCTGCCGGGTCGGTATCTCGTGTTCATGCCGAACGTCGACCACATCGGCGTGTCGCGTCGGATTCCCCGCGATGAGGAGCGGGCGAGGCTGAAGGAGATCATGAGACGGCTCCGGCGGCCCGGCTACGGGTACATCGTTCGGACGGTGAGCGAGGGAGTGAAAGAAGACGAACTGCGCTCGGACGTGGAATTTTTGCACGTTCTGTGGCAGGACATCCTGAAGAAACGGGATCAACAGCCAGCTCCTTCTTTGCTGCACTCGGACCTCAGCCTGAGCTTCAGGGTGGTGCGCGATCTCTTCGGGAAGAAGGTCGAACGGCTGCTCATCGATTCGAAGGAAGAATATGATGCCATCCGGGATTTCGTGCAGCGATTCTCGCCGGATCAGGTGTCGCGGATCCAATACTACGACAAGGAAGAGCCACTGTTCGACTACCTGGGCATTGAACAGGAGATCGCCCGCGCGCTCAGTCGGAAGGTGTGGCTCAAGTCCGGCGGATATATCGTCATCGACCATACGGAAGCCATGACGGTCATCGATGTCAACACGGGGCGCTTCGTCGGCAAACGCGATCAGGAAGAAACCATCCTCCGGAACAATTTGGAAGCCGTCAAGGAGATCGCGTACCAGATCAAGCTGCGGGGCATCGGCGGAATCATTATCATCGACTTCATCGATATGGAGCGGGAGAAAAACCGAGAGAAGGTCTACCAGGCGCTGGTCGACGCTATGGCTTCGGACAAGGCGCGCACGCGCATCTCCCGCATCTCGGACCTGGGACTCATCGAGCTTTCGCGCGAACGGGTTCGAGAAGATCTTCTGCGGGCGCTGTCAGAGCCTTGTCGGTACTGCGAGGGGCGGGGCTATACGAAATCGCCCATGACCGTCGCCTATGAGATCTTCCGCGAGATCCGGCGGATCGGTAGGCTGGGCGATGGGCAGAAAGTCGTGGTCGGCGCGCATCCCACGGTGGCGGAACTGCTCCAGGACGAGGAGCGGCAGGGCATCGAAGAACTGGAACGCCACTTCTCGGCCAAGATCATTGTAACGTCCGACGAGAAGCTGCACCTGGAGCAATACGACATCGCCGTACTCTGATCTGTCTGACAGACCGGTCCATCCCTCTGCTGCACACCTGAATCCGGTGACGCGATGACAAAGGCGCGGGAGCGACACGACGCGCGCGAACGGCAAACGTTGCAAGCCTGGCTCACATTGCGGGCCGTCGACGGATTGAGCGAGACGGCGCTGTTCCGGCTCGTGCAGACCTTCGGGTCGCCCTGGGCGGTCTTGACGGCGACGGCCGTGGAATTGACTGGAGCGGGGTGCAGTGCCGCCTTGGCACAGGCCATCCAACGGGGTCCCGACGCGCGAGCCCGTGAACGTATTGACCAAGAGTTGGACACGATCGATCGCTTGAAGCTGTCCGTGGTGACTTGCCTCGACGAGGACTATCCGGCTCGTCTCAGGATGATTCCTGATCCGCCGCCGGTGCTGTATGTCGCCGGACGGCTGGAGCCGTCGGACCAATATGCGGTGGCGATCGTCGGAGCGCGGCGCGCGAGTCAGGCCGGACGGGTCTTGGCGGAGGAGTTGAGCCGGGACCTGGCAGCGTCCGGCTTTACGATCGTCAGCGGGCTCGCGCGGGGGATCGATGCGGCCGCGCACCGTGGCGCGCTGGCCGCCGGCGGGAGGACGGTGGCGGTACTGGGATGCGGCGTGGACCGCACCTATCCGCCCGAACACGACAAGTTGCGCGGACAGATCGAAGCCCACGGTGCCGTGCTGTCCGAATTGCCGCTGGGGTCGCCGCCGCACAGCTACCATTTCCCCCGGCGCAACCGCATCATCAGCGGGTTGTGTTTGGGGGTCGTGGTTGCGGAAGCGGCGATCGAGAGCGGCTCGCTCATCACGGCGAGGTTGGCCGCCGATCAGGGCCGCGAGGTGTTCGCCGTGCCCGGATTCGCAAAGGCGGCGAACAGTCGCGGGCCGAACGGACTGATCAAGCAGGGCGCCAAATTGGTCGAGTGCGCGCAGGATGTCGTCGACGAGCTCCTGCCGCAGCTCGACGACGCCTTCAGGCGGCACGTGAAGGCGCGAGCGTCCGATGCGCGCGAACCATCATCCCCCTTGAGTGGAGACGAGGCGAAGGTTTATGATGCGCTCTCCTATGAGCCGCAGCACATGGATGACGTGGTCGTGAAAACCGGTCTCTCCCCTTCGGAGGTCGCCGCGCTCCTTCTGGCGTTGGAGTTGAAGCGGCGCGTCCGCCGACTGCCCGGGCATTCCTACCTTCGGTTATAATTGAACCGGCCGAGAGATGAGCATGCCGGCGCGATCTGATATAGTTGGAGACGACCGCGGAATGACCGTTTTTTAAGGAGTGGGAGCGTAGATGGCGAAATCATTGATCATTGTCGAGTCGCCGGCGAAGGCTAGGACGATCACGAAGTACCTGGGCCGCGGATACACCGTCATGGCTTCCGTCGGCCATGTCAAAGACCTGCCGACCAGCAAACTCGGCGTCGACGTCGAACGCGATTTCGAGCCTCAGTACGTCACGATCAAGGGCAAAGCCAAAGTGCTCGCGGAGATCAAGAAGAAAGCGCAGGAGGCCGACAAGGTGTTTCTCGCGCCGGACCCTGACCGCGAAGGCGAGGCGATCGCCTGGCATATCGCCCAGGAAATCAACGGCAAGGGGAAGAGGAACAACGGGAAAATCTACCGGGTCCTCTTCAACGAGATCACGGAATCGGCCATCAAACGCGCATTGCAGTCGCCGGGGCAGATCGACATGAAATTGGTGCATGCACAGCAAGCGCGGCGCGTCCTGGATCGAATCGTCGGCTATCAGGGCAGCCAGTTGCTGTGGAAGAAAGTCCGCCGCGGCTTGAGCATGGGGCGGGTCCAATCGGTCGCGGTGAAATTGATCTGCGACCGGGAAAAGGAGCGGGAAGCGTTCCGTCCCGAGGAGTACTGGTCTATCACGGCTACGCTGGCCGGTAGCCACCCTCCTCCGTTCGAGGCCAAGCTGCACAGCGTCAACGAGCAGGAAGCATCTATCCCGTCCGAGGCGCACGCCCGGCGGATCGTGGAGGACGTGCAGGGGAAAGAGTTCGTCGTCCGATCCATCGAGCGAAAGGAGAAGCGGCGCAATCCCGTCGCGCCGTTCATCACCAGCCGGCTCCAACAAGAAGCGGCCCGCAAGCTGCACTTCACGCCGAAGAAAACCATGACCCTGGCGCAACAACTGTACGAGGGCGTGGACATCGGCGACGAAGGACCGACCGGATTGATCACCTATATGCGAACGGATTCGACCCGGATCTCCAGCGAAGCGATGGAAGAAGCCAGGCGCGTGATCCGGGAACGATTCGGCGAGGAGTATCTGCCGGCGACGCCCAATGTCTACAAAACCCAGAAGGCCGCGCAGGAGGCGCATGAGGCGATCAGGCCGACCTCGGTCGCGCGCGATCCGGAATCCGTCCGGCCGTACTTGGAGCCCGATCTCTACAACTTGTACAAGCTCATCTGGAATCGGTTCGTCGCGTCGCAGATGGTGCCGGCCGTACTCGATGTCACACGGGTGGATTGCGTGCCGATCGGCACGAGAGATCGCTACGTCTTTCGGGCGACCGGGACGGTCGTCAGATTCCCTGGCCACACCGCCGTCTATATGGAAAGCAAGGACGCTGACGCTCTCAACGGGAATCAGAAGGCCGCGTCTGACGCCGAGGATGAGGCCGAGCGTCAACTTCCGACTCTGAGCGAAGGGGAACGCCTCCGCCTGGTTGCGCAGGACGGGCAGAGCGTGCCGGGGATTACGCCCAAGCAACATTTCACCCAGCCGCCTCCGCGTTACAATGAGGCATTGCTGATTCGCGAGCTGGAAGAGAAAGGCATCGGCCGCCCGTCCACGTACGCAAGCATCATTTCCACCATTCAGGAGCGGAAGTATGTGGAGAAGGTCGACGGCCGATTCGTCCCCACGGAAACGGGCAAAACGGTGAATGAGTTTCTTCTCAAAGGCTTCCCCGACCTCATCAACGTCGACTTTACGTCGCAAATGGAGCAGGAGCTGGATCAGGTCGAGGAAGGCGACAAGCCGTGGGTCGCCGCGGTCAGGGATTTTTACGGTCCGTTTACGAAGGACCTGGAAAAGGCGCGGCACATTCCAGGCCCCAAGGACACCGTCCATCCGCCGACCGACATCCCGTGCGAAAAGTGCGGCCGCATGATGGAGATCAAGTGGGGCCGGAACGGAAAGTTTCTGGCGTGTCCCGGTTACAAGGAGGACCCGCCCTGCAAGAACACCCAGAACTTCGAGAGGCTGCCCGACGGCACCATCAAAGTCGTGCCAAAAGAAGAGATCGCCACCGGAGAAACCTGCGAGAAGTGCGGCAGTCCGATGGTGGTCAAGACCGGCCGCTTCGGGAAGTTCCTCGCCTGCTCCGCGTACCCGGCCTGCAAGACCACCAAGCCGATCGCGTTGGGAGTCAAGTGCCCGACGCCGGGTTGCGGCGGCGATCTGGTGCAGAAGCGGACGCGGAAGGGCCGGTCGTTCTACTCCTGCAGCCGGTATCCGCAGTGTGAATTCGCGTTATGGGATCGCCCGGTGAATAAATCATGCCCGACCTGCAAGGCGCCATTCCTCGTCGAGAAAGTCAGCAAACAGTCCGGTCGAACCGTCCAGTGCCGCAATGAAGATTGCGGTTATCGGGAAGCCGGATAAAAGGTCTCGGCCGCCCGTCAGCCTGTCCGCCACATCTCTCTCTTCACCTTTGTTTTCGATCTGCATCGTCCGGCTTGCCAGAGCGGCGAAAAGCACGGAAGATAATGAAACGCGATTTCATCGAAGATGAGAATGGTAGTCAATTATACGTATCTGAACTGTTGACGAAAACGCGAAGAGGAAGGATAATGATCGATGACGAACGGTGTGCGCTCCGCTGCGCAGAGCTCAATAGGCATTCATTCGGCAATCGACCTTAACCCCCTGGACTGGAGGAGGTTCGCATGAAAGCGAAGGAAGGCGTCATTGATCTGCTCAACAAGATCCTTACCGCGGATCTGACGGCCATCAATCAGTATTTCGTCCATGCCAAGATGTGCGAGCACTGGGGCTACGAGCGGCTCCATCATCACGTCCGCAAGCGGGCGTTCGATGAGATGAAGGACGCCGAAGAGCTGATCGAGCACATTCTCTATCTCGAGGGTGTGCCCAACATGCAGCGGCTGGGCACGGTGCACGTCGGCGAAACTGTTCTCGAGCAGTTCAAGGCAGATCTGAAAGCCGAGCAAGAGATGTTGGCCATCTTGAGTGAAGGCGTGATCCATTGCACTAAGGTCGGGGACTTCACCACGCGACACATGCTGGAAGATATGGTGAAGGATGTGGACGAGCACATCGATTGGATCGAGACCCAGCAGGAGTTGATCGAGCAAGTCGGCTTGGAAAACTATTTGAGCGAGCAAATCCACAAAGAGGAGTAGGTCTTAAAGACGCGTAACTTCTTCGACAGGGAGGCGGGCCATGAAAGCAAAAGAAGGCGTCGTCGACTTTCTGAACAAGGTGGTGACCATGGAGCTGACGGCGGTCCACCAATACCTCCTGCACGCTTCGCTGTGCGAGAACTGGGGATATGAACGTTTGCAGCAGGAGTTTCACGAACTGGCCAAGGAAGAACTGGGCCATGCCTCCAAGGTGATCGATCATATTCTCTACCTCGAAGGCACCCCGGACATGCAGAAACTGGGGACCGTCGGCAGCGGCCGCAGCGTCCCGGATCTGTTTCAGGCGGACTTGCGGTTCGAGCAAGACGACGTGAAACTCCTGCGCGACGCCATCGCGCATTGCGCGAAGGTCGGGGACTTCACCACACGGCACAAGCTCGAGGACATGGTCGTCGAGACCGAGGAGCATGTCGACTGGTTCGAGACCCAGCTCAGGACCATCAAACAGGTCGGGCTGGAAAATTACCTGTCCGAACAGATCAAGAAGGAAGGGTCCTAAAGCCATTTCGAGTCGCGTCCGGCGGGGGGGAGACGGTCCGTCTCTCCCCCGTTTGTTCTTTAGGGCAACGGCGGAACGCTCACGGATGCCGTAGGAAGAGGCGATCAGGACATGATCGTCCACAGCCATAGGCTGGCAGATGCCATGACCACCATCCCCAGTGAAGCGATCAGGCTGATCAGGACCATCCAGTCATCGTGTCTCAACGGTCTCTCTCCTTGAGGCCACCCTCAGTTCGACCGCCAGCGCAAAGCCGGTGATGGCGTAGCCGCAGCTTGCGCAGGCCCAAAACGCCCCGGTTGGAGTCAGGCTGTGTTGGCGGCACCGTGGGCACTCGCGAATCTTCATCCGGTACTCCTTCGTTAGCTTAATGACAAACCGTCTCGTGTCCCGGCGGCGTCGACCGAACAAGCTGATCGCCGTGGATCCGTCGGAATTGATCGACCATCTGAATCACGGCCTCCCCGAATGCGAGAAAGTCGTCCGGCTCGAAATGAAGGGTGATCGGCCCGTAGGTCACATGGAGCCGGCCGCATCCGCAGACATTGAGAGTCACCCGCCTGTTGCTTCCAAAAACTTTCTGCATCATGAGTCTCCTCTCCCTTCTCTAGAACGGTGCCAGGGCCGCCGTCCGTTGGTGTTGGAACAGGCGTAGAATTTCCGTGACCGCGCTGAGACCTCGGCCGTTCAGATCGTGCACCAAATGGAAGCGAAGCAGCCCATCCGGATCAATGAGGAAAGTTCGGCATCGGGTCGAAACCTGGTCCGGGATGAGGCCGTACGCGCGGCGAAGGCGGCGCACGGGATCGACCAGGATGGGAACTGACAACAGGCCGAGCCGACTGAGCCATGGCCGGCGCAGTGCATCGTCCTCGGGCGCGACGGCAAGAAGCTCAGCGCCGTAGCGGGCAAACGTTTCAGCCTGACGAGCTACGATGGTTGCTTCGACCGGGCTCAGTCGCGGCAAGCAGCACAGCACCACCCAGCGACCATGCAATCCGGCGGAATCCAGATACGTCAACGCTCCGTCCCGTAAGGCCGGCACTCGGAAACGAGGAGCGCGTTGACCGATGTGCAACACGGACTGTCCTCCCTCATCCCACGTTGTCGCGCCGCGCACGGCGCCTCTCTCTTGATTCGGCAGGAACCGGAACCGTTCGAGCGCGATGGCGCTGATGAACCGGCGTACGCAAGTCCGGCAACACCGAAGGTCTACCGGGCAGAGCCGCGCCGCAATTGATGCACCGCCACGAAGCCGTGCGCGCGTAGAACTCCAGCGGCCGCTCGAGCACCAGCAATCCTCGACATTTCGGACAAGTCATCGCGATCCCTCCTGTATTCCCGTCTCAGGGCTTCGCAACACGATCGATGGCGGAGACCGGTCGGGTCAGGACCGAAACCGCCCGTTGGATTCCGGCTTCCAGCCAGCGGGTCAGCGCGGGATGCACGAGTCCCTTGTCGTTCAGCACGTATTCCAACCCGTCGAACAGTTTCCGATACGGCCCCGCTCCAGAGAGCCGATCGGCGATCACGAGCACCCGTCCGGTTTTCGCGTGGGTTTCGATCAAAGTCCTGATCTCGCCGACGGCGCGCTCCCGAAGCGCCGGCCAGTCTTCACGGACCGTAGCCGCTTCGATCGCTCTCAGCTTGGCACAGTGGGGATCGCGCCTCAGCCGCTCGATATTGGCCCGCATGACCGACAGCCAGTGCGCGTAGTCCTCATCACGCTTGTCGCCGTGTGCGACGAGGATCACGGTCTCCTGAGACGGGTCGCGACTGACTTCCAGAATCCGCTCATGGAGCACCTCGACGATACCGGGGTCCTCCTCGTATCCGCCGAACGTGGCGAAGAGCGCGGCGCTCCGCACTTGCCCAGGAGGTGGCGAGTCCTGGCCATGACTGGCCGCTTGGCTGTCGGAGGCCGGCGAACCGGAGAGACCCAGAAGATATTCGATGCGGCTTCTCAGGTGGTGAGCGAGGGCATACATGCGCACGAACACGATACGGCGGATTCCTTGCCGCTCCAATCGCTCCACGGCCTGCTGGATCACGCCCGGATCGCCCATCCCGTACGCCATTTCGATCCGGTACAGCGAGCGCAAGGGCGCGATGGCTCGCTCCACGGCGTCGTTCCAGGGTTGGGTGGCGCCGTGTGGCATGATCACGACGCCGATGTCGGCCGGCGACGCCGACAGAAAGGCGTTGGCGGTGCGTTTCAGCCACAGGAGTATGTTCGGGTGGGGGAGAAGTTCTTCGGCGACATATGCCACGTCCCAGTCGCGCAGCCTGTCGCCGAACCAGTGGGTCAGGGCCATCGTCTGATCAAATTTCGGGCCGATCGAGGCCAGGACCAGCAGCGTGCGCCCTTTCTTGGCTGCGGCTTCGACGATCGCCAGATCCGCCGCCTTGTTTTTCTTTTCCGCCTCCGGCGCGGAGCGGTCGTAATAGATCACGGCTGCGGCTTCGCGAAAGCGGAGGTACCGCGCAATGTAAGCCAGGTAGTGTTCCAGGTCATTGCGCATCGCCGCCTCACCGGCTTCATCGGTCGCGCCGAATCCGACCAGCAGGAGCCGTTCCTGCTCCGGGTCCCGGCTCGCCGCCATCGCCCGATCCAGTAGAATTTGGCGGACCAGGTGGCTCTCGACCATTGGCTCGGCCCACCGGATGGTTCCGGTCCGTAGATAGGCAGGGAGGTGAGCAACGACCTTCTTCAAGATGGGATCGGCGGCGGAGACAAAGAGCGGAATCGCCACGATGTCCGTCGCCCCACCTCGTTCAAGGTCGGCCAGCGCTCGGCTAACGTAGTCGGAATATTCGCTCCCCATCCCGTTGTAGTCCCGTCCGACCCAGGTCAGCGCCGCCGGCGCATAGTGTCGCGCGAACTCGTCGAATACGGTGCGAATCTCCTGGTTGCCCAGAAATCCACGGTCAGGGGCGACGACGAGAAAGCCGACCGTCGATCCGGCCGTTGCCGGCTCGGGTGTCGGCGCGAATGTGAACAGGAGTAGCGCCGCAAGCACGGCGAGGCGCCAGCCAGCTTTGCCGACCGCCGGCCACCCTGAGATCGTCTTGTTCACGAGGCGCATCGGCACGGGCAACCCCGGCAGCTTGGACAGGTGTTGAGATTGCATATCAATATCAATATAGGCTGATGCGGAAGCGTTGGCCATGTTCATTTTCCAGATCGCCGGGGGCGCCGTCCGGCGGCCACATGAGAGGCCGTACAGTCGCGGCGCTCCGGCCGCACGTCACCGTCTCTCGTGGGGCGCGGAGCGGCGCCTTGCCCAGGCGGAGCGCGGAGGTTTCGGGCGAAGCTGGCGTGCAGGGCATTGCGATCGGAACCGTTGAGGAGAGCAGCCGACGGCGTTTTTGAAGAAATGACTGAAGGTGAACTGATCGCTGAATCCCAGCGATTCGGCGATGCAGGACAAGGTCGCGTTCGACTCTGTGAGCAAGCTGACGGCCCGCTCGAGGCGAAGGCGCTTCAGATAGTGGGAGAAGGGCATTCCGGTGAGCGCCTTGAAGAGATCGGAGCAGTACTTGTCCGAGTAGCCTAAGAACTGCGCAAGATCCTTAAGGGTCAGGCCCTCGTGCAGGTGGATCCTGATGAACTCCTGTGCGCGCTGTGCGACATCCTCGCGCATGTGCGCCGTAGGGACGCGCGTGTGGATCGTGACCGGATCGTGAGAGAGTCGAGCGCAGGCCGAATCACGTTCGGGTTGCACTGTCGAGTTGGCGTGACGCATGGATCCCTCCGTGGACAGTGGTTCATGGCCTCGGCGGGCTCTCGTTCATGGGTTTCCTCGGACGCATTGGTCGGCGCTCTCCGAACGTTCGCCAGCTAGCCATGCGGCTGTTCCCGAAAAAGTGCGGGCGGGGGCCCAGGAGGAACGGAGGCGCCCCGCCCGAATGGGTGGGGGCACAACCCCACCCGGGAGAGCTGTAAGGTCTGAGTGCCGGCGCCACCCGGACGAAGGTTGCGACAAGATCGGGATCGAGTTGCGAGCCGGCCATGGTTTGCAGTTGCGTCAATGCAGTTTCGTGCTCGAACTCCTCGGCAGCCGACAGCCTACGGGTGGCCAGCGCGTCGAACGTGTCCGCAACAGCCAGGATACGGGAGCCGAACGGAATGAAGTCGCCGCGCAGACCGTAGGGATACCCGAACCCGTCCCAGCGTTCATGGTGGTGGGCGATCAGGAGGGCAGCTTGGCGCAGGAATCGGATCGGCTCCAGGAGTTCGGCGGCAGCCCGGGGATGGCTCTTGAGCGCCGCGTACTCCTCGCCCGAGAGCGGGCGTGTTTCCGACACAATGCTGGCCGGGACCGTCAGCAGGCCGAGGTCGTGGAGCAACGCAGCGAAGTGCAAGTCGAGCAAGGCGTCGTCGGAAAGCCCGAGAGCTTCGCCGAGCGCGAGCGCATAGCAGGCGGTCCGCTCGCCGTGGCCCGCGTGGTGCGGCAACAGCCGTTCCAGTCGCTGGACGATGCGGCGGATCCGAACAATGCGAACGTCCGAGATGGGTCGGGCCGGCAACCGCAGATGATCGAGTGCGAGCAGATCGACCACAATGGTGGCGAGTTCGGGCAAATAGTGTTGCAGAGCGGGACCGATGCTGTTCATCACGCTGGCTCCCTCCATACAATTGTCGAAAAAGACAAGAGCCCAAGACGATCTTCCTTTGCCTCTCCCGTGTGAAGGCAGGGGCGAAGAGAGAAGGTCGCTTTGGGCTCAGGACTCGTCGGTCCTCTGGCCTGATGCGAGACCGCGCTAGCCCTCGTTCATGTTCACGGTGGAACGCGGGTGAGCGGGGTGCCGCCACCCGGCGGCGCCCCCTCGATCTTGGTCAACGGGATCGTCACGATCTTCCGGCACCGTTTGCATTTCACCTGGATGCCGTCGGGAACCCATCGGGCCAGAAGCCGGCCGCACGAGCAACGGACCTGCGCGGGGTCTGTCACGCCCATCCTGCTGCTTCTCGTGATGGGTCCCATTTCCCGCCCCCCCTTTCCTTTCCCTCCCCATCACCCATTGCCTCTGAAGAGCAATGGGTACCCGGCGGGGGGAGGGAGGGTGAGGGTCAGAACGTCCACCGGGCGCCGGCCTGCACCATCAGCGGCAGGCCCGGATAGATGCCGCGGGTCCGGTCGACCATGTACAGGTGATCCAGCAGGTTTTTCCCGGTGACGAAGAACGTGGTGTTGATCGGCTTCACGTACTGATTGGCCGCCGCGTTCAACACACACCAGCCGCGGATGATGCCGCGCAGGCCGTTCGGCGTTGGATTGTGCGTGTTCCGGTCGTCTCCGAACATGTCGCTGATGCACTGGGTTTCCACTCGGCCGTCGAAGCCGATCTGGCGATTGATGTAGCCCAGTCCGGCCGTGAGCATGTGCTTGGGCGCATATGGGAGCCGGTTCCCGCTCACGCTGAATACTGGAGCCTCGCCGGGGAGAAGCGCGGCTCCGGTAATGGAACTATTCCGGGTTCCTCTGAACTCCGCATCGGCCACCCAGGTGTAATTCAGATCGAAGAGAATGTCTTCGTTCCTGTTCTGTCCGGTCACCGCATCCAAGACGTCGGCCTTCACGGCGAATTCGATGCCGCGGTGGCGGGTCCGCCCGGCATTGGTCAAGGTTGCGCCGACGCCCCCAGCCACGGACTGGGTCACGATCTGGTTCTGGAAGTCCATCTGGAAGAAGGTCACTTCATACCCCAGCCACTGGACCGGGCTGCTTCGCAGCCCCAGTTCATAGTTCCAGCTCAACTCGGCATCCAGGTCGACCACCGCACCGGTCCCCGTGATCGCATCCGAGATCTGCGGCGGTGCGAAGCCCCGGTGGAAGCCAGCGAAGAAGGTGTAGTTCTTGATCGGCGAATAGGTCGCACCGATGCCCGGCAGGACTTCCGTGATGGCGGTCTTGCCGAAGGTCTCGCCAGTGGTGGGAAGTTTGTTGAACTGTTCATAGTTCACATGTTCGACGCGGAAGCCCGGCGTAACCGTGATCTGATCGGTCACGAAGAACCGGTTCTGGAAAAACAGGGCATAGGCGTCGGTTTTCCGGATATTGTTTTCGCCTAAACAAGTCGTCGGAGTCCCATCGACTGCGGGCGCAGGAACTAAGCAAGTCGATGTCCCTCCGGTTCCTTGGAACTGGTTTAAGAACTGCTTGCGGTCGGATTGTTCGTGCATGAATCTGGCGCCGAAGTCGGCTTCGCTCTTGATCCCCAGTAGGCGATGGGTCAGGTGAAAACGAGGCTCGACGCCGTACACCCAATACTCCCGCTCGTTGGTGAAGCGCCGCTGTGGATCGGGAACTACGGTGAAGGCCGTAGCCGGCAGGTTGTTGCCGGTGAGACTGCCGCCGATCTGGGTCCCGTTGGCCGCCAGCGCCAATTGATTCTGCCGCGACCAGTCGCGTGCGATGTAATGGCCGAAAAAGTTGGTCGTCATGCTCAGATCCGCGTTGAACATGTGCTGGACTGCGACATGTACGCCCACGCGGCGGAAATCGAAATTGTCGTGAGTGAACGGGGTCTGACGATCATCGCCGCGTGCTCCCCAGTCGGCCTCGGTCAAGCCCTGGTACCCAATCCCGGAGTCTTCCCGATAATAATTGAATTTGGCCAAGATGCTTGTCCGATTGGTGAGCTCGTGAACGGTCTTAAAGGTGAAGTCGTCTATCTTGGCTCGAATGTTGGTGAAGCGGGGCGTATCGCTCTGATAGTGGGTGTAGTCGACGAGATACCCGCTGTTGCCCCAGGTTCCTCCGTAATCGAAATGCGTGTTGAAGTAGTTCAGGTTCCCGCCTCGGAACTCGAAGTTTCCGGTCGGAACGAGCGGCGGCATGCGCGTGATCAAGTTCATCACGCCGCCGATGTTCTGCGGGCCGAAGAGGAGCTGCCCGCTGCCTTTGAGAACCTCGATCCGGTCGAAGCGGAAGACCGGCGGAAAGTAATAGGCGGACGGGTCGCCGTAGGGCATCAGCATGATCGGGACACCGTCCTCCATGATGTGAATCTTTCGGCTTCGGGTGGGATCCAGGCCGCGGATACCGATATTGGGCCGGATGCCCAGCCCTTCCTCATCGCGCACGTTGACACCGGGAACTTCGCGCAAGGCTTCGTTGATCGTGAGGCGATGGTTCTTCCACAAGCTGTCCTGTGTGACGACGCGGCCCGAACCGGGAATGTGCTCCAGCGCTTCCGGCGCCGTGCCGATGACTTCCGTCAGGGGAACCCGGATGGGTTTCTCCGCCGGCGCTTCAGGGCCTTTCCCGGTTGCCTCTTGAGCACCAGCGGTCTGGCCCGAAGGCTCTTCAGCGCTTGTCGGCGCGCCAAGCGGGATGAGCGAGAACGATCCCACGACGGCGCAAACCGTGAGCAATGAAACGATTTTGTTTTTAGTTCTTATTCTCAAAATCATCTGCCTGAAGCGCCCACTCATATGAAAACCTCCTCCATGGTTACAGGGTTGTTGGGGCTACGTTATGAACGGACAGGAACGATGACCGGACACGCTGCCGGTCGCATGCGTGATCTGCTGCTGAAGACTGGCGGTCGAACTTGGTGTCATTTGAACACGATCTTTTTCAAACCGTTGGCAGGGAATTCCACTTCGCCGAAATCGGAGGAGCCTTTAAAGCTCCCATTGATGGCCAAGGCGAATTCGCCGGTCTTGCCGTTGGTGAGACTGATGGAGACGGTTGGGAGCCCGCCGTCCGGCGACGGCTTGACGTCGATCTGCCTGATCGACTCGAACTTGACCTTGATGGTGGCCGCCCCTTTCTTGACCGGGACTTCTCTCAGCTCGTGCGGTACGAACGCCGTTTCGCTGACCTTCTCTTCCCAATAGAAGATGATGTTCTTGACTTCCGATTCGACTCCTTGGGTATCCGTCACGACCGCCGAGAAGCTTTTCTCCGCCTTGCCCTGGGGGGCCTGAGCCCAAGCCGGCGCTCCACCTAGCCCTATCATTGCGGTCAAGAGTCCTATGGCCAGGAAGAATCGATAATCACAATCTTGCCGTTTCACGTTCATTCTCCTCTGACGATCTTAACCCGCATTATTCATGAACGCTTCTGCTGCAATCGCGGATTCGCTGCTGGGC
>JBBIOW010000010.1:0-36733 GCA_037443165.1 Nitrospiraceae bacterium
CCAGATGGCGGGCCATTACAAGCGGTCCAAGTATCTGGCCGAACAGGAGGCGCTCACGTTCGCTCGCCAAGGGCTGCCGGTGGTCATCGTCAACCCCAGCGCGCCGGTCGGTGAAGGAGACGTCAAGCCGACTCCGACGGGACAGGTGATCGTGGATTTCATGAAAGGCCGCATGTGGGCCTATATCGAAACCGGCATGAACCTCATCGACGTGGACGACGTCGCCGCCGGGCATCTCCTCGCCATGGAGCGAGGCCGTGCCGGCGAACGGTATATCCTCGGCAACAGAAACCTGACGCTGCGTGAAGTGTTCGAGATGCTCGCGAAGATTACCGGAGTCCGCGCTCCGTCGGTGAAATTGCCCCGTAGCCTCGTGCTGCCGTTGGCCTACCTGAATCTCGGGTTCTCCTATGTCAGCGGTATTCCCCCCCGAATTCCCTTGGAAGGTGTCAAGATGGCCAAGTATAAGATGCACTTTGATTGCAGCAAGGCGATCCGTGAGCTGGGGCTGCCGCAGACACCCGTCGAGGTCGCCTTGGAAAAGGCGGTGAGGTGGTTTCGCGATCATGGATACGCTTAGCGCGAAGCGCGCAGTTCTGAATTGTGAGTTCTGAGTGTTGAGTTTTTATCGAAGCGTTTCCAACTCAGAACTCAGCGCTCTGCACTCAGAACTATGGAAGCCCTGACCCTCCTGATCAAGACCGTCGAACTCCGTCCCTACGTCTTCCTCTTTCTCGCCGCTTTTTTCTTCTCGGCCAAGGCGCTGATCGGCTGGAAGCGGACGTGGCTGTTCTTCGGCCTGACCTGGCTCACCGCGTTCGCTTGCGAGTTCAGCTCGACACGGACCGGCATTCCGTTCGGGTGGTACTCCTACACCGGCGCGACGACCGGCCAGGAGCTGTATCTCGCCGACATTCCCTTCATGGATTCGCTGTCCTTCACGTTTCTTCTCTACGCCAGCTATTGCCTCGCGCTGCTCTTCCTCCTGCCGGCGCGCGAAGATCATCCGGCCGGAAGGACCGCCCCGGCCGATCGTGTCCCGCTCGTTCTCGTCTTCGATCCGATCGTCCGAACGAGTTGGCCCGCACTCTTCCTCACCGGGCTGTTCTTCGCCTTCGTCGACATCGTCATCGATCCGGTGGCGTTGAGGGGGGACCGGTGGTTCCTGGGCAAAATCTACAACTATCCCGATCCAGGCATTCACTTCGGTGTGCCGATCGCCAATTACATCGGCTGGGCGATCGTTGGTCTCATCGCGCTTTCCCTGTACTTCTCGTGCGACCGCCGACTCCCGCCCCTGCTTGTTCACCGAGACGAACCGGTGACCCTCAAGCTATTATGGGGCTGCGGGCTCTATTATGGAGTACTGGCCTTCAACTGGCTGGTGACCTTCTGGATTGGCGAACCGTTGCTGGGCCTGACGGGCATCCTGATCTATATCCCGATCACCGCCTTGTTGCTCCTGCGTCTGTTCGGACGAGCCCCCGCCCGGCTGCCCCATGAGTGGCGGTAGCACCTCAGAGTTTGTATACTGCAGAAAAAACACGGAGGCGCGATGAAAACGCGATCCAAACTGATCATGCTCCTGGTCCTTGTCGTCGCGACGCCGATGGGCCTGCTAGGCTGGGTCGGGTACCGGTCGTTCAAGACCGGCTTCAGCGCGAAGGCCGAACCCCATGCGCTCGAAGTCTTTCTGGCTCGGCAGATTCGACACCTCGCCATTCCCATCGAGCAGCGCAATGCCCCCAACCCGGTGCCGCGCAGCCCGGAAGCTCTGGCCGAGGCGCGTGCGCATTTTGCCGATCATTGCGCCACCTGTCATGCGAACGACGGCAGCGGAAAAACCCCGATCGGACAGAACGTCTACCCCAAAGCGCCCGACCTGCGACTGAAGGAGACGCAGTCCATGTCCGACGGCGAGTTGTTTTTTATCATTCACAACGGGATTCGGTTCACCGCCATGCCGGCTTGGGGCTCGGGCGATCCGGACAAGGACCTCGACAGTTGGAAACTGGTTCATTTCATCCGGCACCTGCCGGACCTCACGCCAGATGAATTACAAGAGATGAAGTCGCTGAATCCGAAGACGAAAAAAGAACTGGAGGAGGAGGCCGCCTTCGACCGTTTTCTGGAAGGCGAGGACGTGCCCGCGCCGTCCTCTTCGCATCGTCACTGAGGTGACGGGGAAGGAGGTGCCCGTTGGCGAATTTCATCATCGGCCTGCTGGTGTCGTGCCTGGCTGCCGTCGGGACCGCAGCCTGGGCCCATGGCGGCGGCGAGCATGTGCTCGGAACGGTGACCGCGATCGATGGCAGCCACATCGAGGTCAAGACGCTCAAAGGCGGCACGGTTTCAGTGCGACTGACCGACAAAACACAGTATCGAACCAAGGGCGAGGCCGGCGCGCAGGGAAGGCCTCGAGCGGGCGACCGGGTCGTGATCGAAACCACCAAGGACGGAGAGACGTTGACGGCGACGGAAGTGCGGTTCGCCAGGCCGAAAGGCAAGTAAACACGTTCGACGAGTTGCGATGAGAGCGCTGCTGATCCGTTTCATCATCACCGGCGTCGCGGTATTTCTGGCCATCACCATCGTGCCCGGCATCGAGGCGCAGAGCCTCTCCGCCGGCCTGGCCGCGGTTCTGTTGCTGTCGCTCCTGAACGCGGCGGTCAGACCCATCCTCTATCTCTTCTCGCTTCCGCTCATCATCCTCTCCCTGGGCCTCTTCATGGTGCTCATCAATGCGCTTCTCCTTCAATTCGTCGGATGGCTGGTGAAAGGGTTCGTCGTGGAGGGATTCTGGGCGTCGGTGTGGGGCGCGCTGCTGATCAGCGTCGTCAGCTTCACCTTGAACCTGTGGATCAACGAACAGGGACGCGTCGAGCTGGTGATTCACCGGTCCCGCCCGCCGCGCATCGTGAACCCCGACTGACCGGCGGGTTTGATCATGACCGCTCTCCGCTGCTACAATGCAGCTTCCGTGTGAAAGGCTCCTTGTTGTGACGCCATCGGCCGAACAGACCAAAGCCGCACAAGAGACGCACCTCCAGCGAACCTTGACATCGGTCCTCAACGACCTGCCGGTGGACGCGGCCTTGGCCGCGATTTTTCACCGCGAGAAAGGCCCGCTCGTGGCCCAAGTCTACCGAGGGTTCACGCCGCGGGACATCCAAGCCATCATCAGAACGCTCTCCACACCGGAAGCCTCGTTTCTCGAGCCCTCTTCGGAAGAGGGGGATGGCTCGCGCACGATCCGCCTTCGGCTGATTACCCCCGGCGCCAAGTCGTTGCTGGCCGCGCCGCTGCGCTACCGCCAGCGGACCTACGGCTATCTGGTCATCGGACGGAAAGAGAGCGCGTCGTTCGCCAAGAAAGAAAAGTCGCTCCTGGAAAGCGCGAGCGAAGAGATCACCAGGGCGCTGGAGCGCGAAGTCCTCTTCGACAACTCCGTGGTCCTCAGCCGCCCGCTCGTCGCTCAGGAACCGCTGACCGTCTCGACCGGAACCGACCTGCTTTCGGTCTCGGCCTCGCGCGCCACGTCGGAACTGCAGGAACAGATCGCCGCGTTGCTGGGAGAAGTGACGCCGTTGTTGCCGTACGATCGCGCCTGGGTCTGCTACTATGATCCTCTTGCGGGCAGCGTGGAAGTCATCGCCATCGCCGGGGATCAAAAGGGGGAACACAAAAAGGATCTCAAACCCGGCCAGCGGCTCGCGCTCGACGCATCGGCGGCCGGGTGGGCCGTGCGCCATCGCAAGCCGCGCGTGGATCACGATCTGGCCTCCACGCAGGGCAGATTTCTCGATCACAAGCACCTCTATAAGGACCGGTTCCGCTCCTCGCTGGTCGTGCCCTTCTTCGTCCGGGGCCAGGTCGGGGGCACGCTGACGCTCGCCTCCAAAGAAACGGCCTGTTATTCCGTCGCCGACGCCCGCACGCTGGAACCCGTGACGCTGAAGTTGGTCGATCTCTTTCAACAACCGCCGGCGAGCCAGCCGGCCAGGCCGCAGGAAGCGACTCCGGGAGACGGCCAGGCTGCCGCGGCCGTACCGGCCCCGTCCGAGCCCATGATCCGGAAACAAGAGCGGCAAGCGGCGATCGGCGAGTTCAGCGCGTTCCTGGCGACAGAGATACGGGAACCTTTGGCCTCCATCCGCGCCCAGCTTGAAGAAGTCACGGGCGAGGGCATTCTGGATTTCGATCCGCAGACGCGGGTCGAGAACGCCATGCGCGATCTCATCCGGATCGAAGCCATCCTGAACGAGATCCTGGATTTCGCCAAACCCTTGGAGCTGAACCGGCGGCTGTGCCGCGTGCCGGAAGTCATCGAAAACGCGCTGACCGTCGTGGCCACGGAGTTGGAGGTCACCCGTATCCAGGTGACCAAGGACTATGCGTCCCACGTCAGCCCGGTCCGGTGCGACGAAGCCAAGATGCAGCAGGTGTTTCTGAGCATCTTCAAAAACGCCCTGGAAGCCATGACGCCCGGCGGCCATTTGGAAATTCAGGTGGCGAATCAGCGGGCCGGCCGGCATCAGGAAGTCCAGATCCTGATCAAGAACGACGGCGCGCCGATCCCGACGGAACACGTCGGCAAGGTGTTCGAACCTTTTTTCACCACCAAACGGTCAGGGACCGGTCTTGGGTTGGCGACGGTCAAGAAAATCGTCGAGGAACACCAGGGGCATATCTCCATCGCCAGCGGGCCCGGTCAGGGCACCACGGTCATTATCCGGTTACCGGCCGCCGGGCGAACCGGTGCCTATCGCCACCGAGGACGGGGCCGACGCTCTCCCCGGCGAACCCATTGAACAAAGATCCGCGGATTCGTCGCTTCGTCCTCTTGACAGGGTCAGGGCAGGACCGCTAAGATGCCCGCCGCTTGATCGGTTCTCATGCGCCATTGCTTTTCAGCCACCTTATTCAAAAGGAGTAGGGGTATGAAGCTCTTAATCGGCACTGTTGCTGCACTGTCGGGTGTGCTGTTTGTGCTGTCGTTGGCTTCCGCTAATCCGGCGTTGCTGCCCAAGCATCCCGGATATCCTGCTAAACCAGCCGTGAGTCCGGTCACCGGCCAACCGCTGGCCAACGATCCGGGCCAGACCAACGCGACGGGCGAGAAGGCGGAGCTCGAGGCTGCTCAGTCTATCAAACACGCTCAGCAAAACTTGATGGACCAGAATAATCAGCGGATCATGAAGAAGGAAGGCGCCGGCCGGCTCCCAGCCGTTCAGGGTCCACAGATTAAGATCGAGCCTCCGGTGCAGTCGGCCACCAAGATCGGGGCCGATCGCCAGATCCCGTAATCTCCGTTTTGCTATCAGGAAAAGGGGGGGCCTGCCGGATCGGCAGGTCCCCTTTTTTATGACACAGATCTGCCCCAATCCCTAGCCGGTCTCTTCGACCCTGAACCGCCAGGGCTTGGCCGCCCACTCACCTGCATAGTCCACGCCGATTCTTGGATAGGCCGCAATCCGGGCTTCCGGCAACCGAGACCGCCGGTCTTCGATCCAGAGCATCCGACCCTGTGTGAGATCGAGACGGTTGAGACTGCGGTCGATCTGCAACGTGCGGCACACACGACCCGGACCGTCAACCAAGCCGGAACCCACCTCGACCGCCCGGATCAGCACCGCTGCCGGGTAGCCTTCCCGCTCGGTCACCACGTTCAGGCAGTGGTGCATGCCATAAATCAGATAGACATAGGCGACGCCCGGCGGCCCGAACATGACCTCGGTGCGCGGGGTCCGTCCTCGTGACGCATGCGACGCCCGATCGTCCGGCCCGATATAGGCCTCAACCTCGACGATCTTGGCGGCCACTCTTCCCTTCCCGTTTTCCCGCACCAGATATTTGCCCAGCAACGACCGCGCGACCTGCAGCGTCGGCCGGTTGAAATAGGCGCGGGAAAGAACTGTGGGGCGGAAACGTGGGCGATGGGCTATGGGCGATTGGCGATAGGAGGCATGCGTCCTCTTTTGCTCTTGCCTATAGCGCATGCTTAAAGCCTCTCGCCTGCGGCGCAGCGGCCTAAAAATACCACGCCACGCCCCCCATAAAGAACCGTGGATTCCCAGGCACGAAATGGATATCAGTCACCC
Source organism: Nitrospiraceae bacterium (assembly GCA_037443165.1). GTDB lineage: Bacteria > Nitrospirota > Nitrospiria > Nitrospirales > Nitrospiraceae > DATLZU01. Next base: position 6,102 of record JBBIOW010000010.1, read on the forward strand.
CCGCCGGTTCGTTCCGGAGCCGCGACTCAAAGGCGAACACGGCTTGCTCCCATTTCGTATTGAAAAGATTTTGGATGAACAGAAACGCCTCGAGCCGCCCGCGCGCGAGCTTCACGGGAAGCTGATAGCGCTCGGATAAATCGAAGTCGATCCACGATGGCGCCTTGATGCTCCGGTCTTCGATCAACGGTCGGACGCCGAGATACGTTGCCTGTAACTGGGATGTCAGGCCCTCCGGCCAGCGGAGGATCGCAGCCGCATACGCCGTGTATTCGGGTGCCAGCGGAATCGCATCACCGTTTCGGAATTCGGCCTTGGTCCAGGTGAAGCTGCCATTCAGATACAGCGGTCCCCAGAGTTGCCCACGCGTGGCGACTTCGACCCCACGGCGTCTGGTGGCACCACGGATCTCGGTCGTGCCTTCGTCGCCGACAAACACAAGCTCTTGCTCGAGGTCCAAGGCCCAGGCCGTCGCGATCATCTCAAGGCCGTCGGCTCCCCAGGGCCTCACACGGATCCCAGCCTCGTAGGTCCTTGCCCGTGCGAGAGGCGTGGCCCCCGCCGCTACAGCCGACCGCGCATCGTTGCTGTGGAACCCATCACCGTAATTCAGAAAGAACTCTGTGTTCAACCAAGGGCCCAAGCTCACATTCGCTTTGGGCACGACAATGCCGGCCGCCGTGCGACCAGCAGGCTGTTCAGCGCAATCGGGGCAGCGGTTTCTGACATTGAACGTGAAGATTTCGCTACGGACGCCTCCCGCGAGCCGCAACCACGCGACCGGTTGGAACTCAGCCTTGAAGTACGGAGCATAGGACGCTTCCTGAATGTCGGAATCCACGGTGGTACCCAAGGGCGCCCGTTTCACCTGAGGGCCTAGCCGGGCATGAATGTCGTCCACACGAGCCTGTAGGCCACCCGTGATGGCACCCTCAATCCCCAGCAGCCGAATCGCCTGCCGATAGCCGACGTCGCCTCCATAGACCCAGCGCGTATCGGACTGGATAAATCCGTCGCCGTTCACGGGATCGTTCAAAAAGAACGTGAAGTTGGTGTAGAGATCGAACTTGTAATATTGGCCGTAGGCGTTGGCGAAGAATCGTCCGCCGGAGGTCGTGTCGTAATGATAGTTGAGGCGTCCCGTCGAGCGCAGCGTTCTCCCCCCCTCGGAAGGATCGATCGATCCGAATCGGTCCAACGATCCATTATGCACCGCCCGCAATGGGATCTCCCCGGAGCCGTTCCACTGAGCCTTGTGCAACGTGACACTGACGCTGAGCTCGTCCCGACCGAGCGGATTCACCGTCACTTTTCCCAGGAGATTCCCACGAAAATACCGATTCTCATTGAGAAACGGCCCGTTCGTGTAGTAGCCCTCGCCCGCAAACAGCGTTCGGACCCTGTCCCTCGTCGGCGAAAACATGAGCAAATGTCGCTGAGTGCCGAACTGGCCCCCGGCCAGTTGGACGACGCCTTCCGGTACGACCTCTCGTGTCCTGAAATTGACCGCACCGGCCGTCGCGAAGTCTCCGAACTCGACATGATAGGCTCCCTTGTACACGTCGAGGCCTTCGATCGTTTCCGGAATGATGAAATTCAAATCTGCATAGCCTTGCCCATGAGCATGGGACCGGAGATTGATCGGCATGCCGTCGGCGAAAAACGCGACGTCGGTCCCATGGTCCGCATCGAACCCGCGTAGAAAATACTGATCGGCCTTCCCTGCGCCGCCCGAATGCTCGACCGTGATAAAGCCGGGGATCAAGCGCAGGACTTGAGCCGGTCGCCCTTGAGGCTGCAGGACGTATTCCTTATCCGGAATGAACTGCTGCGACGATGCGGCGACCGGCCGTTCCGCCATGACCGCCACTTCAGGCACAGTGACTTCGGGCGCATCCGGATCATGGGCGAAGGCCCGGCCGGACAGGCAGGCGGAGAAAAGACCAAGAACGATCAGGATGGTTCGGGTATCGGTTTGCGATCGCGTCATCGATCCACGTGCCTCCATTGTGAGTCCCGTGGGCGCGATGACGCCCACGAGGGCGATTGATCCGCCGCATGCGCGGCATGGTCAGACCCTCGTGGTCTGGCTGTTCGGAAGTGTTCGCAATATCTTAGGTAGGAAATGACGATTTCAGAACGAAGTGAACTCGTTTGATCGCGTGATGGATCAGGACATCGAGGGTTCCCCCCTCGGCGCCGACGACCTCCACGTGCCGCTGATTAAGGGGCAGCAACAGCTTGCGGCCCGGCGCTTCGAGCACGGCGCTCGCAAGAGCAGACGTGATTTCACCCAGCATGGAGCCTGGCAGAATAATACTCAGAGACCCCAAAATCACATCAGCCTCTCGCACTGTCCGCGCAATTGCCCGTTCCCCGGCAGCCACGCGCGTCGCGCCGGCCTGACCCATCGCTATCGCCGCCGCCTGGTTGGTTCCTAGCCCGATGACTTCGTGGCCGTCGGCCGCAAGCTCGCGCAGCCCAGCCACCAAGCGGCTGCCGAGCCCGCCGCCGCGCCCGTCGATCACACACACGCGCATGGCTCAGCTCAGCGATTTGCCGGTCGTCGTCATGGTCAGCTTGCCGTGCTTCACGCCCTTGACGCTGACCAGCGCATCCGAGACCTTCTTGATCTCCGACCCTCTCCCCTTCACGACCAGCACTTCCAGACAGTGGTCATGATCCAGGTGTACGTGCATGCCGGAGAGAATGAGCTTTTGATACCGGTGCTGGATGTCGGTGAGCTTTCTGGTCAGGTCGCGGACGTGATGGTCGTACACGAAGGTGATCGTGCCGACCGTCTCCCGATCCTCATCCCACTCCTGCCCCACCAGATTGTCGCGAATCAGATCCCGCAACGCCTCCGACCGGTTCGTATACTTCCGCCGCTGGATCAACCGATCGAAGTCGTCCAGCAAATGGTGATCCACCGACACCCCTAACCGGACGAGTTTCTTCATGCAGAGCCTTCCTGGTGCCACGAATGTAAAATTAGTGGCACGCCAATTTAACCGCGCTCAAGAAATATGTCAACAAGGTTTTTGCGGAGCGGGAAAAGGAGGGACCCATTTCACCTAAGCGGGATGCTGAACCCTGCATCGTGATTTGCGCGGAGGCTCGGGCACCGCACTTGCAGAACAGATGCGGTTCACGCAAACGGACGGCGAGGACTGTCAGAAGTTCAGTTCGAGCGAAGCTCTGGACGGGAAGAGTTCCACAGCCGAGCAGATGTGAAGCGTAGTGCGGTCGAACCGGAGCGCCTGAGCAGGGCAGGTCTCAGCATCCCGCTCTTCTATTCCCCTTGGACCGGCACATACAGCACCGTCCCCTGGCGGTTGACTAGGAGCAGAGTCACGTCGGTAGGTTTGATGGGCTCGGCGAGTCGCTGGAAGGTCGCGAAGTTCGGCAACGGCTGGCGGTTCAGTTCGAGGAGCACGTCGCCGGGCATCAGGCCGGACGCCTCCGCGAGGCTGCCTTCCTCGACGTCGGTCACCACCACGCCCGAATTGACGTTCAGCCCCATCTGCCGCGCCAAGGCAGGCGTGATCTCATCGACCAGGACCCCGGACAGAGGATGGATGGCCGACTCGACCGGCGTCGTTTGTGCGCGTTTGATACGCTCGCGGGGCGCCTCCTGAATGATCAGTTCCGTCTGCGCCGGCTTGCCGTCACGGATGACGTCCAGCCGATGCCTGCTCCCGATCGGCGCCGCGGCAACCAAGTTGCGGAGGTGGCCGCTGTCCATCACGTCCTTGCCGTCGAACCGCACCACCACATCGCCGCGGCGCAGCCCGGCCTTCTCCGCCGAGCCCTTTACCATCACATCGGTAATGATGGCGCCTTTCACGTCGGGCAGCTTGAAAATCTTGCCCAACAGCGGCGTCACGTCCTGGGTGGAGGCGCCGAGAAAGCCGCGGACGACGCGGCCGGTCTTGAGCAGGCTCTGCATGGCCGCGCGGGCCATGTTGCTCGGAATGGCGAATCCCACGCCCACGCTGCCGCCCGTCGGGCTGGCGATGGCCGTATTGATACCCACCAGCTCGCCATGGATGTTGACGAGCGCGCCGCCTGAGTTGCCGGGATTGATCGGCGCGTCGGTCTGGATGAAGTCTTCGTAGTCAGCGACGCCGACGTCCGCCCGCCCGACCGCGCTGACGATGCCGAAGGTCACCGTGCGGCTCAACCCCAACGGATTGCCGATGGCAAGCACGAAGTCCCCGACGGCCAGGGCGCCAGAATCGCCCCACGGCACCGTCGGCAGATTGGTCCCGTTGATCTTCACCACCGCCACGTCGGTCTTCGGATCGGTGGCGACGACGCGGCCCTTGAATTGCCGCCGATCGGCCAGGATCACTTCGACGTCCATGGCATCCGCCACCACGTGGTTGTTGGTGATGATGTACCCGTCCGGCGAGACGATGACTCCCGATCCCTGCCCGTACTGCCGGCGCGGCGGCGGTTCGCGGAAGAGCCCGAAGGGCAGGCCTTCGTCGCTGAAGGCTTGATCGCGCACGACGACCGTAGAGGCGATGCTCACGACGGCCGGGATGACCTTGGCCGCCGTCGCTTTGACCTGCGCCTGCAGATCGAGGGCTGTGACGACCGGGATCAACCGCCCGGCCGCGAAGGCCGAGGGAAGTCCGGCGCTTCCCCCCGCAACGAGCGCCAGCACCAGTACCCACCGCCACAGAGCCCGAAGCGCCGTCGCGGCTCTATCAGAAGGAAAGGGACTCGCTCTCATAACTCGACGCGCCGCAGCCTCAGCGCGTTGGAGATGACCGACACGGAACTGAAGGTCATGGCCGCGCTGGCGATCATCGGGCTGAGCCACAGCCCCCAGACGGGATACAGCAGACCGGCGGCGATCGGCACCCCCAACGCGTTATAGAGGAACGCGAAGACCAGATTCTGCCGGATGTTGCGCATGGTCGCGCGGCTGAGCCGGCGCGCACGGGCGATTCCCCGGAGATCACCTTTCACTAAGGTTATCCCGGCGCTCTGCATCGCGACATCGGTGCCCGTGCCCATCGCGATTCCGACGTCGGCCTGCGCCAGCGCTGGCGCATCGTTGACGCCGTCCCCGGCCATCGCCACGATGTGCCCCTCGGCTTGTAGTTGCTTCACGATCCGGCCTTTCCGATCCGGCAACACCCCGGCCTTCACTTCATCGATTCTCAGTTGCTTCGCGACCGCCTCTGCCGTGGACCGATGGTCGCCGGTCACCATGATGAGCCTCAGCCCCTCGGCGTGCAGCAGCCTGATGGCTTCCCGCGTGGACGGCTTGATCGGATCGGCGACCCCCAACAAGCCGGCTGGCTTGTCGTCCACAGTGATGAACACGACGGTTTGGCCTTCGCGGCGCAGTTGTTCCGCCTCCGTTTCGAGGTCGTGGAGATCCTGCTCCGTCAGCCCCGCATCCTCCCGCAAAAAGGCGAGCGTGCCCAAGGCGACGGCGTGGCCATCCACGGTTCCCTTCACGCCCTTTCCGGTCACGGAGCGGAACTCCTGCGCGGATGAGAGCGCCAAGCCCCGGGCTTCGGCTTCCGCGACGATGGCCGCCGCCAGCGGGTGTTCGCTGCCCCGTTCGAGCCCGGCGGCGAGTCGCAGCAGCTCGACCTCAGAGATCCACGGCTCAGCTCTGATCGTCGCCAACCTCGGTTTTCCCTCCGTCAAGGTGCCGGTCTTGTCGAACACGAGGGTATCGACTTTTTCCAAAACTTCCAGCGCTTCCGCCTTTTTGATCAACACGCCGGCGGTCGCGCCGCGGCCCGTACCAACCATGATCGACATCGGCGTCGCCAGGCCCAACGCGCAGGGGCAGGCGATAATCAGCACCGCCACGGCGTTCACCAGGGCATGGGCCAGCCGCGGTTCCGGCCCGAACAGGGCCCAGGCGAGCCCCGAGACGAGGGCAATCGCGACGACCAGCGGCACGAAATAGCTGGCGACCACGTCCGCCAGCCGCTGGATCGGCGCCCGGCTGCGCTGCGCCTCACTCACCATCCGCACGATTTGCGCCAGCAGGGTCTCGGTGCCGACCCGCTCCGCCCGCATGACGAAGGTGCCCGTGCCGTTCACCGTGCCGGCTGTGACGCGATGGCCCTTGGCTTTTTCGACGGGAATCGGCTCGCCGGTGATCATCGATTCATCCACCGAACTGGCGCCGTCCACGACGATGCCGTCTACCGGCACCTTCTCTCCGGGACGAACGCGCAGCCGATCCCCCGGCTTCACCTGGTCCAGCGGGATATCCTCCTCCGTTCCATCTTCCCGGAGCCGGCGGGCGGTCTTCGGCGCCAGCCCCAACAAGGCTTTGATCGCGCTCGTCGTTCGGCTGCGAGCCCGCAGCTCCAGTACTTGACCGAGCAGGACGAGCACGGTAATGACGGCTGCCGCTTCGAAATAGATGTCGACCGAGCCATCGGGCCGGCGGAACGCGGACGGCACCAGGCCGGGAAGCAGCGTGACGAACGCGCTATAGAGGTAGGCGGCGCCGGTGCCCATCGCGATCAACGTGAACATGTTGGGGCTGCGGTTGACGACGGACCGCCATCCTCGCTCGAAAAAGGGCCATCCGCCCCAGAGCACCACCGGCGTCGCCAGCAGGAACTGCAACCAAGCGAGCGCGGTATTCGACAGGACCCGCTGGATCGGCTGCCCTGGAATCATGTCGGACATGGCCAGGACCAACACCACCGCTGCCGGTCCCAGGCAGATCCGGAACCGACGGGTCATGTCGGTCAGTTCGGGATTCTCCTCTTCCTCAAGAGACACCGTTCTCGGCTCCAGCGCCATCCCGCAGACCGGACAGGTCCCTGGCTCGCGCTCGACGATCTCTGGATGCATCGGGCAGACGTATTCCGTCTCGGTCGCGAAAGACACAGGCGTCGCCGGTTCCAGGGCCATGCCGCATTTGGGACAGGGCCCCGGCTTGCCCTGATGCACTTCCGGGTCCATCGGGCAGGTGTAGTCGCGTGTGCTGCTGCCGGTTGGCACCGGCGCATGAGACCCCGGTTCCGCCTTCAGGTACTTGACTGGGTCGGCCTGAAACCTGGTCGAGCAGCTCTGACAGCAGAAGTAATACGTCTTGCCCTCGTACACGTATGAGGCGGCGGCCGTCGCGGGGTGCACGGTCATCCCGCAGACCGGATCGATTTCGCCCGCACCGCCCGCCGCTTGACCGGCGGCCATCATGGGCAGCGGTTTTTTCACAGCCGGCGCTTCGACCATCGCCAGCGGGATCGATTTGGCGTACTTCGAGGGATCGGCGCGGAACACGTCGAGACAATGCCGGCTGCAGAAGTAATAGATCTTGCCCCGATATTCGTGGCTTCCCGCCGCGCGAGCCGGCTCGACTGTCATGCCGCAGATCGGATCAACGGCCATGTGAACACCCGTCATACGTGATGCCTGATCCGTGATCGACGGAGGAACCAGGCGACTCGGTCTTTTCTCTGCTCATCACCCGTCACCCATCACTGATCACTTTTTCGAGTCCGCATCCAAAATGCTCCGAATAATCGTCTTGAGATTTTCCGGATCGATCTGCTCGACCTTGATGTTGCCGTCGAGGAGGATGGTGGGCGTCTGTTGCACCTTGATGCGTTCGCCCCATTTTCTTCCCTCTTCAAACGCTCTCGCCGGTTTGCCGCTCGCCAGGCCAGCTTCGAACGCAACCGGGTCGAGCCCCACTTCCTTGGCGAGCTTTTCCCGAATGAGCCGGTCGAAGATGGGCACGCGGTCCTGGTGAATCGTGCGGAAGATCGCCCGCTTCATCTCGTTGCCCTTGCCCATGCTCTTGGCTTGCTCGTACATGTCGAACACGGTCGGGAGTTTGCCATGAATGACCGGAAAGCCGACCATGGTCACTTCCAACTTGTTGCCGAATTCCTTCTCCAGAATCGGCAACCCCTCCGCGTCAAACCGATGGCAATGCGGGCAATAGAAATCCGCGAACTCCACCAGCTTCACCTTGCCCGGTGTGTGGCTGGAGGGCTCGTTCAACTCCTCGTATTTTCCCTTCAACTGGAGTTTGCCGGCCACACAGAGAGAGGGCATCTCTCCGAACGCCAGCAGGGTCAGAAGCAGCGAGGCTGCCATCCGCCAAAAGCTATGTCGTCGATTCGCCATGCTGTCACTCCTTTTCATCGCATGTGCCACAGCGTGGTCATTATAATCCATGCGGCGCCGGTGCAGCGTTTGTTATAATGTTCGCATGAAAGACGGGGTTGCACAGGCTGCTCCGTTGCTTCTCCTGTCGGCGTTCCTCTCGGGATGCGCGTCCGCTGCCCCTGAGCCGTATCCCAACCAAGCGGAACGGGTCTCGTTCACCGAGATCAAGGCTTCTCCGGAGTCGCACAAAGGCCGTGTGGTCGTCTTGGGCGGGGAAGTGCTGATGGCGAAACGGCTCAAAGAGGGAACGAGAATCGAAGTCTTGCAGCTCCCGCTCAACGGTTCCCAGGAGCCGGGAACCGATTTGACCAAGTCCCAAGGGCGGTTCGTGGCGATTCAGCGCGACTTCCTCGACCCCGCGACCGTGCCTCCTGGGACGCGCGTGACGATCACGGGCGAGGTGACCGGTTCGATCACGCTGCCGTTGGACGAAACCGAATACACCTATCCGGTGCTGGAAATCAAGAATCTGAAAGTCTGGCCCAGAATCGCCGAGGCTCCCCTCCGCATCAGACCCTACTACGGACCCTATTGGGGACCGCCGTACTGGGGTCCGTACTATTGGGGCCGGTACCCCTACTGGTGACCGCCGGCCTTTCGCCCTCGGTCTCCTCCTCGGAATTTGTATTCCATTCCCGCGTAACCGCTCACGCCCTGTGCCGGATTGGCGAAGCGGTTGAATTGATCGTTGACAATGACCGCTCCCGCATAGGTCTTGTCGGTCAGGTTCCTCCCCTCGGCAAAGAACGTGAGCTGCTCATTCACGTTCCACCCGGACCGCAGGTGCAGGACGAAATAGGATGGATTCTTGACCGTGTTCAAATTGTCCACGTAGAAACCGGAGAGCGACCACTCGAAGTTCGGGGCGATCCACCAGCCGCGTGGATGGTCATAGCGGACTTCGACGTTCAGATTGTGCTCCGGCGCGCCGGGCACCGTGTTGCCGTCCTTCGCGATCAGCACGTTGGGCCCGCCGACGCCCCCGCCGCGCACGTCGTCCGTAAACTTGAAGCGGGACCAGGTGTAGGCCACTCGGGCCTGCAGACTGTCCTCGCGTGCGCCGCCACTCTCGACGAACAGCCCTTTGGTCACCACCATCGCGCCGCCGACTTCCACGCCCGTGTGACGCGTCCCGTTGGCATTCTGAAACGTGCCCTGGTTGTTGATGTTCGACGCCAGAATCTCCTTCCGCATTTCCAGGTCGTACACAGTCACATCCCACATATACCGTTTGTCGGTTGCCGTTCCTCGATGCCCCAGTTCGAACTGCCACGCCCGTTGCGCGTCGAGATTCAAAAACCCGGTATTGGGCGAGCCGTCCGCATTGACCGACGAGAGCAATTCAAGGTTCAGCGGCGCCTCGTAGGCCCGGCTGGCGTTGAAATAGAGTTGTGACGTCGGCGAGGTCCGGTACACGAAGCCGACCTTGGGGTTCAAGGCATCGAACTGCGTCAGCGGCTGGCGCGTGTTCTGCAGGACAGACGGAGTCGTCTGCGTCGCCGGGAAACCGGCCGGTCCAAAGTTTTGCACATTCCCCTGCCGGCTCGAATAATCCCACCGGCCACCGACGACCAACGTGAAACGGTCCGTCGCGTCGAACTGATCCTCGGCATAGGCACCGAAATAGAGCGTCCGGAGAAACGCGTTCTGCGTCATCGCGCCGATGCTGCCGTTGATGTTCACGAAGCGGGTCTGGTGCTGATCGCCGTAGCGCGGCTGAACGCCGACGACGAAGACGTTCTCGCGCCCGAACAACCGGTTGGCGTTCCGATACCGGACCTCGCCGCCGACGTTGTTGTTGTCCTGCCGGATGGTCTGGAAGATGGGATGGTCCAGATATTGGTATGAGTAATACGGGATCAACTCCACAAACTGATCGGGTGCGAACTCATTGCGGTAGGCCACGCCGATGCGCTGCAGGTTGTAATAGCGCCCGTAGTTGCAGGTTTGATTGTCCAGGTTGCAGGCGAAGAAATTGCCGCCGGCCGGGTTCGATCCCGGCGTCCGCCCGCCCGCCTGCTGCCGATTGGCGAACAGTTGCGCGTTGGTCAGCGAACCGGGAATGCGTTCCGACACGTTGGCTTGCAGGAAGTAGGCACGGATTTCCTGGTGCAACCCGAGTTGCAGGCCAAGATTCGCATTGATGCGTTGCCGGCCCTGCTGGCTGTTGTCCTGAAACCCGTCCTGGCGGTTGCCGGACACACTGATGTAATAATCCGCCGTCGCGTTCAGGTTGCCGACTTTGAACGGCAGGACCTTGCCGCTCGAGACCTGTCCCATATACAGACCGAAGCTCCCACCCATGCCCCGCATTTGCAGGATCGACGCGCTGTAGCCGGTCCGCGGCACGAAATTGATCGCGCCGCCGATCGTGTTGGCGCCGTACCGCAGGGCGTTCGCCCCTTTGTAGACCTCAATCCGCTCGTAGGCCATGAGGTCGATGGACTCGAAGTCCGAGAATCCGTCGGCGTCTCCAAAAAAGATCCCGTTGATGAGAATGTTGATGCCGCGGTGGTGGAAATTGTTGCGCAGCGACGTCCCGCGGATCTGGAACTGTCCCTCGTCCGCGCCGAAACGGGATTGAAAGCGCACCCCGGGCGCGAATTGCAGGACATCCTGCAGGTTCAGTTGGCGCGATTCGACGATCTGTTTCTCCTCGATCAGAATGTTGCTGCCCGGTCGCCGGGCGAACTCCTTCTTGACATCCTCGACGTTCTCGATTTTCTGCCCTTCGATACGAACGTCTTCCATGACGACATCGGGGGACCCCGCTTCCTGTTCTTGCGCCGCGGCCGGAACCCCTTCCGCAACCATGCCCATGATCCCCGCACTCCACGCCCCGATAATAATGATATAGGCCCGGCAGACCTCTCGCCGGAGACTCGGCAGACGCATAGCCTCCTCCTCGAACGAACTCGGTTAAGGTTTGGGCAAACGAGCTAGCGGCTGGGACGCGGCACAGGCGGGGAACGGGATCGGCCGACACGCAGATCGGCGGCCGGCGGTGACAGAGCGGGCAGTGAGAGAAACCCGACGAGCAGCAGGAAAATCGGGCCGCCGATGCCCGACGGAGCGAGAGACACCGACGGGTTGGCCTGACAGGCCCAGGCGCAGAGCGGAGAATGTGCAAGGCTGTTCTGGTTGTCGTGGCTGTGCTGATGATGGTGCGCCTGTCCGATCGGCGGACCGACATCGGACAAGCAAGAGACTGCCGCAGCGCTCAGAACGGCGTAGACGGCGATCAGCGCGAGGGCGAGAACGCCGGCGACGCCGGGGACCGGAGAAAGACGTTGAGCGCTCTTCGCATGCATGTTGCCACCCATGTACGCACCGACCCTATCTCAACGCATAGTTGATCGGAATCTGCACCACGACTTCCGGGCGTCCGAGCGGGTGCTTCAGGTGAAGGGGACAGGCCTTGCGCACCAGTTCCATCGCGTCCTGGTCCAAGATGTCGTAGCCGGAGCTTTTCTGGATTTGCAGGTCACCCAGGTGACCGTCTTCCCGGATAACCGCTTTCAGGACCACTTTCCCTTCCCATCGGTTCAGCCTGGCCTCGTGAGGGTAACGTTTGAGCTCCACGACGCGGCGCCACAGCGATTCCGCAAGCCAACTGTAGTCGGTTTTCGTCGCGGGAGCCGAGCGAGGAACCATGGCAATCTGCGAAGAGGTCTCCCGCGCCGTCGGAGCGGGAGCCTCCGGCTCAACGGCCCCCGCGACCGCGGACCGGGGCGGCGGTGCAGCATCCGCTCTCGCAGGCGCTGTATCCTGAATCGGCACAGGGTTGCGGGTGATGGGCGTCACGGCCGTCTGCTCCACGACCTGTTGCTGCACGACCGCAGCCGCCGAATGCGCCGGCACCGGCGCGATGGAGGTAGGCTCCGATCGGTGAACGACGGGCGGCGCTGTTGCCACAACGGCCGCTTCCGCCATAATAGGAGCAGGCCCGGCCACCACCGGCTCAGCGACTGTTTTCGGCTCGGCGGCCTGTACGCCGGGCGCCGTTTCCGTTACCGGCCTGGTCTCTGGCAGTGGTTCGATGGGCATGACCTCCTTCACCGCCGCCTCCACTTTCCGCGCCGGTTGCGGTGAAACCGCCTTCGGCTCGAGAGCCGTCGGTTGCACGAGTTGAACCGACGCAACCACCTGGCGGACTTCCTGTTGAGCTATTTCCACGACCGGCTTGGTCTCGACGTGCCGCACGATCGGTTGCGGCGACGGCTGGACTGGCTCGACCGGAGCCGGCTGCGTGGGCGGTTGCGGAGGTTGCGATGGCGGTGTCGCCTCCGCCATGCGCATCGATTCGGCGGCGACATCCGGCTGAAGCGACTCGACCAGCGACACCTCCCACCGGAACGGCTCTTGTTCCGCCGCCGGGCGCAGATTCGTCATCACGCCGAGGGAGACTGCGACGACGGCGGCATGGAGCAGCACGGAGCATGTCCACCCGGCGGCCCATTGCCGCCGCTCGACCGAGGTGACCGCCGGGCGTCCAGATCCGTTCATCGCGGAGACTCCGTCAAGTCCTCAAACAGAGCTACCGCGGCAGGACTATCCCATTCGCGAGGACCGACCGCGCGAGCCACCCAGCGGCCGTTCCGATCGATCACAACCGTCGTCGGCAGCCCCCGCACGCCGAAGGCCGCACTCACGTCCTTGGTCTCATCCAACAAAATGGGGAACTCCAGGTCGAGGGTCCTCGCAAAATTCCGAATGGCCTCATGCTGCTGGTCGGCAGTCACAGCCAGCACTTCGAACCGCCGATCGCCCAACCTCCGCCGAAGCCGCTTAAGGGCCGGCACTTCATCTTTGCAGGGACCGCACCACGTCGCCCAGAAATTGACCAGCACGACCTTGCCGCGCAGGCTCCCGGAATCGACCGCATGCCCATCGATGGTGCGCAGGGAAAAGGGCGGCGCCTCCGGTGCTCCGCTGATCCGGTGCATCCCCGCGGCTCGATAGGGATCGAGAGAGTCCGCCGAGACCGCGGCCGGCAAGCAGAGCGCCGCGAGCAGGACCGCCGCAGCAGCATGTACCGATCGGGTTCTCATGACGGCGGCTTCCCTTCTCTCACCGGCAGCCGGCCCAGCCGCACCACGATCCGATTCTGAGGAAACTGGTGTTCCACCCAACTCACCGCCATTCGGCCGTCGTTCTGCACGACCACCGTCGGGTGTTCCGCCTTGGCCCCCTCGCTCAAGGTCACGACCGGTCCGAACGTGCGCCCCCGATCCTCCGAGACCCGCATCACGACGCGCTTGCGCACGCCGGTCGCTTCTTCCCACACTGCGATCACCGCGCCGTCCGGATGCACCGCCATCCGCAGATGATCGGGCAAAGACGTCGTCGAGGTATGAAGGGATACCGGCTCCGAAAAGGTCCGGCCGCGGTCATCCGACGTCGCCAGGTAGATTCGCGGTTGCTCATCCGTGCCCTCGGTGTACCAGCCGACGTACATTCGCCCCTGTCGGTCGAACGCGATGGACGGGCCGCGATGGGGACAGGCGTCGAAGACCCATCCGTCCTTCCTGACCAGCATCGGCCGTGAAAATGTCGCGCCCTTGTCCGCCGATCTTGCTACCACGATGTCCCGGACATTCCCGGGAAAGGTCTTGCGCCAGGCGACCCAGAGGCTCCCGTCGGGCGCCGTCGCGATCGCGGGACGGCAACAGGGGCACGCCATCTCGTCGATGATAATATTCTTGCCGATCGTTGCGCCCTTGTCCGGGGAACAGGCGAAAACGGCGCTCACTCCGCTCTTGTCCCTCGCCCGGCCGTCCAGCCACGCCAGATAGACGCGCCCATCCGCGTCAGCCGACACATCCTCGAAACTATGGCTGATCGCGAGGCCGTCGTCGTTAACGAGGACCGGTCTCTCGAAGGTGCGGCCCCCGTCCGTGGAACGTGCTAAGTACAGGTCCGACGCGAAGAGCGCGCCGGCGGTCTTCTGAGGCACGGACCACGTCACGTACACTTCCCGATCCGGCCCCGTCACCAGCCCGGGGGGCTGATGCAGCGCATCGGGCCCCGCCCCGTCCGGATTCACCTGCACCGGCAACGAGCGCGGCTGCCCACCAGGACCGATCGGTAAGACGTTGACTGTACCGGAGACCCCCTGCTTTTCAAACCAGGCGACATGCAGGGCGCCGGCTCCATCGAAGCGGATCGCAGGCGGAGACACCGGTCCCGAGCCGTCGCGAACGGTTCTCTTTTCTCCCAACACCGGTGCCGCCTGACCCCGGGCGGCGTGAAGAAAGGCGGTGCACAAGGCCACGCTCAGCCCGAACACGAGCGGCATCACGAGCGGGTGGGCGGCCGACGGCCGAGTTCTGACGCGGTGTTTGAGGCCGACCATGGGCCTACCGTGACGAAACCGACTTGGAGGCTAAAGCCGTTTGAATGCGGCCGACGACTTCCATGATCTTCTGCTCGGTCAACAGGCCACCCTTGATGTATTCCTGCACCACGCCGGATTCGTCGATGAACACACTGACCGGCAGGCCGAACACCCCGAATTGGTTCGCCACGCGATTGTCGCGATCGAGTAGAACCGGGAACGGGTGCCCGTAGGTTCGAAAATGGTCCCGGACCTTCGCCTCATCCTCCAGTTCGTTAACCGCCAGGACGACGAATCCCTTGTCGCGGAGCCGATCATACATCGCCTGCATGGCCGGCATTTCGGTGGTGCAGGGCTTGCACCAGGTCGCCCAGAAGTTCACCAGCAGGATCTGGCCCCGGTAATCGCTCAACCGATGCACACGGCCGTTCAGGTCGGTCAGGCTGAAGTCCGCAGCCGGGGTTCCGACGACCGGCGGTCGTCCAGACATCCCCCAGGCCACGTCGGGCCCAGGGTTCAAGGCGAAGCCCATGACGACCATGACAACGATCAGAAGCGTTCTCATCTTCTCCCCCTTTTGAGCGACTTCGCCCGGATACGACTCCACATTACGGTGCGGCCACCTGGAAGGACTTGGTGATCCCAAAGACGAAGCTGGTTCCCTGCGCCAGATTGTTGTTGGCATCCCGCGCGATGGGAATCTGCGAATAGAAATACAATGATGACAGGCTGGCCCAGTCGGCCTCGATCAACGAACCGAGGTTGATCTGAAAGCCCGTCGTATAGGCCAGGTAGGTCGAGCCCGTATTGGGGACTCGTCGGTTCTTGATGGTCGGATCGATCGGCACCGGATCGCCCGGAAACCCCGGATCGCCTGGAGTCAACGACCGCTCCAGCGACGCGCTGATGTTGTCATGCACGAGGTACCGGTAGTTGAGCTGGTTGGTCAGCACCAACCACGGCACGGTCACAAGATTGAGCCCTACATTCAGGAGATATTCGTCGCCGAACTGATACCCGTCGTTGTTCCGGAAGGTGTGCCGGTAGCTGCCGAAGGCAAATTGATTCAGACGATGGGGAATCAACTCATAGGTTTGGTAAATCGTCCCGATCAACCCCACGTTGCCTCGCCCGAGCTGCGTCGGCGACTCCATAATCCCCCCGCTGCTGTCCCTCGCCCGCGTGTCGCCGGTGGGCAGGTCCACGCCGAATCCCAACACCATCATGCTTCTCAGTGTCGGGAGTACGTTGTATTTGGCGGTGACTCTGATGTCCCCAATCCCGTTATCCGAGAAGTGAACAGGCTCCCCCTCGCCGTTCGGTCCCTCTTCGCCGAGCCCGTCGAGATGGCCGTGCTTCCGCTTGAGATACGGAATCGTCAGTTCCAATCCGAATCGATCCGTGACGCCGTAGTTGAGATCCAGCGTATAGGTCTGCGTGATCGTCCGTGTTTCCCGATGATGGTCCAGAATCAGCCGCCGCCGCTCCTGATCGATGGCGGGAATGACGCCGGAGGTCCCGCCCAACAGCCGCATCGGCGTGTAGTTGTAAATCCCGTTGATCGTGAGCAGTCCCTGTTGCGGCACCTGCTGTTGGGAGCCGATGACGACGAAGCAGGTGACAGCCCCACAGGAGGCGTGGCCCCTTGATGCAACACCGAAGCCGACCGCCAGAGCGATCGTCACGGTGAAGAAGACTTTTGCCGAACGAATGGTTCCCTTGTCCATGCTCTCTCCTCCATGCTCTCTCCGCCCGGCGCTGCCGTTCGCAGGCCCGAGTCTGCGCGGCGTCAGGGCGGCCTTGATCGGATTTCCCGCTGACGGCGTACGGCTTATCATGATGCTTCCTTCTTCGAAGATCCGCCGAAGGGAAGCGCCGCCCACCCGGCTGAGCCGTAACCGGCGCGCCATGCCCGCCACGCCGATCGACACGGCCGGCACAGCCGACACCCGGCCCGGTTGTCTCTCAGATGGGCTCTTTTGATGGGCTCTTTTTAGGAGAAGTGAACGGGAGGAGCGCGGGATGCGGACGGGGAAACGACGCCGCCGGACGGCTCCCGGAACAGCGGGATCGCCGTTCGGGCCGGAAGGCCGACGTCCATCTGAAGGGCGACCTGGACCTCTTCCAACACCTGACCCGCCGCACACATCCAGGCACAGATGCCGGTGCTGTGCAGGCCGGCCGTGTGGTGTGCGGCGTGCCGGAGGTCATGCGCGACAGCGCTGGCGGTCGTGGCGGCGAGCACGAGCACGATCGCGACGACCAACACCCAGGCTGCGGTTCTTACAAGGGAGCGACTCATGGCCTCACTGCTCTGAACGGCGATCGGGCTGCATGTTAACAAAGTGCCCCCGGTCGCGTCAAAGCGCACCGGCGTCAAGGCTCTGTCGCTTACCGCCCCCCCTGCCCCACGATCCGTTCAACCCGGTCGTCTTTTCCTCCGAGCTCCCGGTATTTCCGGTATTGGGCGAGGGCCTTTGCCGCGTCCTTGCGATGCAACTCGTAGAACACGCCCAGATTGTAATGGGCCTCGACGAAGTCGGGTTTCAAGGCGACCGCGGTTTCATAGGCGCGCTCGGCTTCATCCAACTTGTTCAGACTGGTATAGACGACGCCGAGATTCAGGTGGGCCTCGGCGTACCCGGGACGCAGCCGTACGACCTCTTGAAACTCCTTCGCGGCGTCGGCGAGTCGTCCCTGGCTGCGGTAAATGAACCCCAGGTTATAGTGGGCATCGACCAGGTCCGGCTTCACCGCGACCGCCTGACGGTACGCGTAGGAGGCTTCGGCCAGGTCGTTCGCCTTCTCGGCGATCCTTCCCATGAGATACCAACCGTCCGCATGCTGAGGATGAGTTCTCACAAGCTTCCGCAGTAGCTCCAGTGCGCGGCGGCCGTCGCCCTGATAGTCGTAGAGGCTCGCCAAACTGAAGAGGGCATCAAGATGGTCCTGACGGAAGCCGAGCAGCGCTTCATAGGTGCGGATCGCCGCTGCGTGGTCGTGGCGCACCTCATAGAGTTTCGCCAGATCAAGATAGGCCTCTTCGTCGCGCGGTGCGACCGAAATGGCTCGTGTCAGCTCGCGCTCGGCCTCGGCCGACTTGCCCTGCGACAGGTACACATCGGCCAGGTCGTTCAGGACCTCCGCGGAATCGGGCTTAAGCGCGAGCGACCGCTGGAGCGCCTCGGCCGCCTCGACCGGCCTTTTTTTCCCCTGGAAATACACAAGCCCGAGCAAATGGTAGGATTCGGCGGAGCGGGGATCGATCTCGATGGACTTTTTCAACGCTTCGATGGCGCCGTCAAAGTCCCCTTGTCGGAAGAGCCCGGACGCTCGGTCGTAGTGCCGCTTGGCGGTGTCGGGCGTGGCGCTGTGAGCGGCGCCGAGCAGCGCAAGACTCGCGACCAACGTCCAGATGAGCGGCCGCACGAGCCTCAGCCGCTGTTGTCTCTGACCCGGCATGACGTCCGATGCCTTTTCCGTCGTCCGCTCGCTCCGCACAGCCGCACGCCGCGAGTCCGTCCCGTTCGGACTATAGCCGGAGCCGGAGACGAAAGCAACGGATCGGTTTGCCGTAGGATTCACACGGGAATTGCTGTATACTTTTCTTCGCTCGATACGACATTCACTTCTCGCGCGGTCGACCGACGCCTATGTTCACCAAAATTCTGAACCTCATTTTCGGCAGCAAGAACGACCGAGAGATCAAGGCGCTGCGGCCCGTCGTGGACCGCATCAACCAGCTTGAGCCTTCGCTCACACCGCTCTCCGACCATGCGCTGGCGGACAAGACGCAGGAATTTCGCAAGCGGCTGGAAGCCGGCGAGACCCTGGATGATCTGCTGCCCGAAGCCTTCGCCGTCTGCCGGGAAGCCTCACGGCGCCGGCTCAACATGCGGCATTTCGACGTGCAGTTGCTCGGCGGCATGATCCTGCACAAAGGCCGTATCGCCGAAATGAAGACCGGCGAGGGCAAAACGCTTGTCGCGACGCTGCCCCTGTACCTCAACGCGCTGGAGGGCAAGGGCTGCCACCTGGTGACCGTCAACGACTATCTGGCGAAGCGCGACGCGCAGTGGATGGGCCCGATCTACCACTCGCTCGGCTTATCGGTCGGGGTGATCCAGCACGACGCGTCGTTCCTGTTCGATCCGGCCTACGACGCGGCGGACAAACGTCTGCAGCACCTGCGGCCCTGCACGAGACAGGAAGCCTACCGGGCGGACATCACGTACGGCACCAACAACGAGTTCGGCTTCGATTACCTGCGCGACAACCTGATCGTCAGCGATCTGAGCCAGTGCGTTCAGCGGGAGCTGAACTACGCGATCGTGGACGAGGTGGACAGCATCCTCATCGACGAGGCGCGGACGCCGCTGATCATTTCCGGCCCTACGGAACAGTCCACGGACCTCTATTACCGCATCAACGCCATCATCCCGCAGCTCAAGCTGGACCGCGACTATACGATCGAAGAGAAGACCAAGACCGCCGCGCTCACCGAAGAAGGCAACGCGCGGGTCGAAAAGCTCCTGGGCGTAGACAACCTGTACGACCTCGCTCACATGGACCTCGTCCACCACGTCATCAAGGCGCTGCAAGCGCATGCCCTTTACAAGCGCGACGTGGATTACGTCGTCAAGGACGGCGAAGTCATCATCGTGGACGAGTTTACCGGCCGGCTTATGCCGGGCCGGCGGTGGAGCGACGGGCTTCACCAGGCGGTGGAGGCGAAGGAAGGCGTCAAGATCGCCAACGAGAACCAGACCCTGGCCTCCATCACCTTCCAGAATTACTTCCGCATGTACAAAAAGCTGGCCGGCATGACCGGCACGGCCGACACGGAAGCGGGCGAGTTCGCCAAGATCTACAACCTCGACGTCAACGTGATCCCGACCAACCGGCCAATGATCCGGAAAGACTATCCGGACGTGGTCTATCGGACCGAACGGGAGAAGTTCAACGCGATCGTCGAGGAGATCAAGGACTGCTACGAGCGGGGCCAGCCGGTGCTGGTCGGCACCATCTCCATCGAGAAGTCGGAGCGGCTGTCGTCCTACCTGAACAAGCACGGCATCAAGCACAACGTCCTGAACGCCAAGTACCACGAGAAGGAAGCGGAGATCATCGCGCAGGCCGGCCGCAAGGGTGCCGTCACAATCGCCACCAACATGGCCGGCCGCGGGACGGACATTCTGCTTGGCGGCAATCCCGATTTCCTGTTCAAGCGCATCCTCTATCAGGACGAGCACCTCCCCGACGACAAGAAGCTCGAGATCTACGAACAGATCAAGGCCGACTGAGAGAAGAACAAGCTCTTCCGATCTCCTGGGCGGCCTCCACATCCTCGGCACCGAACGGCACGAGAGCCGTCGCATCGACAATCAGCTCCGCGGGCGGGCCGGCCGCCAGGGCGACCCCGGCTCGTCGCGCTTCTACCTCTCGCTGGAAGACGACCTCCTACGCATTTTCGCGTCGGAGCGTATCTCCAACCTGATGCTCAAGCTCGGCATGGAAGAAGGCGTCCCGATCGAACATCGGATGGTGACCCGCTCCATCGAGAACGCGCAAAAGAAGGTCGAAGCGCACAACTTCGAGATTCGCAAGCAACTGCTCGAATACGACGACGTGATGAACAAGCAGCGCGAGGTCATCTACCAGCACCGCCGCGCCGTGCTCGCCGGCGAGAATCTCAAAGAAGACGTGCTGGAGATGATGGACGAAGTGATCCGGTCGCTCGTCGACGTGTACTGCGCGGAAGACCAGTACCCGGAAGAATGGGATTTCAAGGGTCTAGCCGACGCCATGCAGGCCCAGTTTGCGCTCGACATTGCGCACGGCTCGGGCGACCCCGCCGCGCACTTCAAAGACCTCGGGCGCGATGCGATCATCGAGGATCTGCGGGGTCAGGTCCGCACGGCGTACGAGCAGAAGGAGCGGGAACTCGGCTCCGACCTCATGCGCTACCTGGAAAAGATGCTGCTCCTGCAGGTGATCGACCACCATTGGAAGGATCACCTGCTCGCGATGGACCAACTGCGGGACGGCATCGGGCTGCGCGGCTACGGTCAGAAGGACCCGCTGATCGAGTACAAGCGCGAAGGCTTCGACATGTTCGCCGCCATGATGTCCCGCATCAAGTCGGACGCGTTGGAACGACTGTTCCGCGTACAGGCCGTCCGTGGAGAAGAACCGCCGCCCGTCGCCCGTCCGGCCGCGCCTCCTCGCCTCACCCTCAACCGCGGCGACGTACCGGCCGCGCCCCGCACCGTCCAGCGCCAGCACGAAAAAGTCGGCCGCAACGATCCATGTCCCTGCGGCAGCGGCAAGAAATACAAAAAATGCCACGGCCAATAGGCGCGGCGAGAGGCCATTCATCATTCTCTGTCGCACCCCGCCTCGCGCCACGAGCCCACTTCTTACCTTGACTTGGCTTCGAGCCAAAAGCTAATGTAGGCCACTTTGGGGTCTAACAACGAGGGGCCAAGCCTGCCCTCACGATGGGCGTCGTCGATGAGCGTAAAATCATCGCTCAGCAGCGGACATCTGGGACTGGTCGCCGAAATCGCGGCCGAAATTTCCCGCTCGGGCCCTATCCCTTTTGCCCGGTTTATGGAGCTTGCACTCTACCACCCGCAGTTCGGGTACTACGTTCGCCCGGCGGATGGTCCGGCGACCGAGCGTATCGGCTGGTCGGGCGACTTCTACACGAGTTCCGACGTGCATCCGCTGCTCGGTCAGGCGTTGTGCAGACAGGCCCGGCAGATCGACGAGCTGCTCGACCGTCCCGATCCCTTCACCGTCGTCGAGATGGGCGCAGGGAAAGGGCTCCTCGCCCGACAGTTCCTCTCGAGTTGCGGGAGGGAATCCGCTTCTTTTGCCAATCGCCTCCGCTATGTTCTGATCGAGCGCAGCCCGGCCATGCGGGAACAACAGCGTCGGAACCTCGCGCCCTATCTCAACCCTCCTGCGCGAGTCTCGTGGGTCTCCGGCCTGTCCGACCTTCCGGATGCGAGCCTGGTCGGACTCTTTTTGTCGAACGAACTCGTCGATGCGTTCCCGGTGCATCGCACCGAAATCGTCGGCGGCGAACCGAGGGAGATCCACGTCGACTATCGGGACGGGCGGTTCGTAGAATGTCTGTTTCCGCCGTCCACGCCGGAGATCGAAACGCATCTGCGCCGCCTGGGAGCGGACCTGCCAGACGGATATCGGACCGAGATCAATCTCGAAGCGCTCCGATGGATCAAAGACGTCGCTCGGGTCATGGGGCGCGGCATCGTCATCACCATCGACTACGGTCACAGCGCGCAGGACCTGTACGCACCCGAGCGCCGTCGCGGGACGTTTCTCTGCTACTACCATCAGATGGCCTCGGAAGACCCGTACATCCGGGTCGGGGAGCAGGACATGACTGCCCACGTCGATTTCACCAGCTTGGCGACGGCCGGTGAAGAGGCAGGGCTGCGTGTGGCCGGATTCACCAATCAGATGAGCTTCCTGATCAGTCTCGGCGCCGAGCACATGATCGACTCGCTCGATCCCGAGTCGCCGGAATTTCGGGCCGCACTGCATTTGCTCAAGCCAGAGGGCATGGGACGCACGTTCAAGATCCTCGTCCAGTATACGGGCATCCCCCGGCCGGAGCTGGAGGGACTCACGTTCAAGCCGTTCTTTGGGTCCGCGCTCACGCTGAGCGCAGCAGCCGGGAGCGAATAGCACGCAGCTCTTTGCTAGGTGCTGAGAGCTCTGAGCTTGTTCTTATGGGCGACGAATCCGTTCCGCTGAATTACATCCCGATTTTGGCCTTCATCGCCATCGCGCTGGCGTTCGGCGTGGTGTCGCTCCTGATCGGGTGGGTCGTCCGTCCCAATCGACCGTATCGAGCGAAGCTGGTGCCCTACGAGAGCGGGAGTCCATTGTTTCAGGACGCCCGCGTGCAGTTCCCGATGCGCTACTACATCATCGCGATGTTGTTCGTGATTTTTGACATCGAGATCGTATTCCTCTTTCCGTGGGCGGTGGTGTTTCAGAAACTGGGCATTGTCGGCCTCGTGGAAATGGGGGTCTTCATCGGCATCCTAGTCGTCGGGTTCTGGTACGCGTGGAAAAAGGGGGCGTTGGAGTGGGAGTGACGCCGAAGCGCGCGAACGAGGAATTGGGAATGTGGGATGCGGAGCGAACGAAGTGAGCTTTCTCGAGCGGCAACTTGAACCGAACATTCTGACGACCAACCTGGACGCCTTCGTGTGCTGGGCGCGGAAGTCGTCGCTGTGGCCCATGACGTTCGGCTTGGCCTGTTGCGCGATCGAGATGATCGCGACCGTGTCGTCCCGGTACGACATCGACCGCTTCGGCGCCGGGGTGTTCCGCGCCTCTCCGAGACAGTCGGACCTCATGATCGTGGCCGGCACGGTCACGCGAAAGATGGCGCCGGTGATCCGCCGCATCTACGACCAGATGGCCGAACCGCGCTACGTGATCTCGATGGGTTCCTGTGCCACCTCCGGCAACCATTACAACAGTTACAGCGTCGTCCAGGGCGTGGATCAGATCGTACCGGTGGACGTGTATGTCCCCGGCTGCCCGCCCAGGCCGGAAGCGTTGCTGGACGGCCTGCTCAAGCTGCAGGAAAAGATCCAACGGGAGAAGGTCTTCGTGAAATAAATGGCGAGAGGCCAGCGGCACGAGGCTAGAGGCTAGATTTCGGAATCTACCCACGAGCCCCTTCCCCCGCACCTCTAGCCCGGCTAGTTCACCATGCATCCGGTTCTCGAACGGCTGAAAACACAATTTCCCGAGGCGGTCCTGGCGGTTCAAGAGGACCGGGATCGAGCGGAACTCTCCGCCCGCGTCGCCGCCGACCGGATCGTGGACGTGGCGCGGTTTCTCCACGACGATCCGGCGATGGCGTTCGATCACATCACGGATGTGTGCTCGGCCGACTTTCCGGACGACCGCGAGCGGTTCGAAGTGATCTACCATCTCCTGTCGTTGCCACATCGCCGGCGCATCCGGCTCAAGGTCCGCGTCGCGGAAGAGGACCCCCGCGTCGATTCCGTCACCGGCATTTGGAAAGGCGCGGAGTTCATGGAGCGGGAGGTCTACGACTTGATGGGCATTCGCTTCAACGGGCATCCGGACCTGCGCCGCATCCTCATGCCGGAAGACTACGATGAAGGCTACCCGCTCCGGAAAGATTTCCCGACAGAAGGCAAGGGTTGGCGCAGCTCCTTCGAGTTCATCCCACGACTCGACGAGCCGCCCGTCGAAGTCGAAGGCGAGATCCCCGAAGACCGGAAGAAACCCTTCATGGCCGGCAGCGGAGCCGTCTCGGCCATCCGCAAGGAAGAGTTGTTGCTGAACATGGGCCCCCAACACCCGAGCACACACGGCGTGCTGCGCGTGGTGCTCGAACTCGACGGCGAGCGCATCGTCAAGGCGACGCCGGACCTCGGCTACCTGCACCGCGGCGTAGAAAAGCTGGCCGAGGGGTTGCACTACCTACAGATCATCCCGCACACCGACCGGCTCGACTATGTCTGCGCCATGGCGAACAACTACGCGTACGTGCGGGCTGTCGAGAAACTCGTGGGCGTCACGGTGCCGGAACGCGCCGAGTATATCCGCACGATCGTCGCGGAGATGCAGCGGGTGGTCGGTCACCTGTTCTGGCTGGGCACGCAGGCGCTGGACATCGGCGCGATGACAGTCTTCTTCTGGACGTTTCGCGAGCGCGAAGCGCTGCTGGACATATTCGAGAAGCTCTGCGGCGCGCGGCTGACGCTGAACTATTACCGCATCGGCGGCGTGGACAGCGACTTCACGCCCGAGCTGGTCGAGCGCCTGAAGGCGTTCCTCGACACGTTCTACGATCGAATTCACGAATACGACACGCTCCTCATGACGAACCGTATCTGGCTGTCGCGCACGAAGCACGTGGCCGTGATCTCGGCCGAAGACGCGGTCAACTTCGGCCTCACCGGGCCGGTGCTGCGAGGCTCCGGGGTGGCGTACGACGTACGGAAGTTCGAACCATATGGCGTGTACGACCGGGTGGAGTGGGAGGTGCCGGTCGGCAAGCACGGGGACACCTACGACCGGTACTGGGTGCGCATGGAAGAGATGCGGCAGAGTTGCCGGATCATCCGCCAATGTCTGGACCAGATGCCGCCCGGCCCGATCATGGCCGAACTCCCGCAGGTGATTCCACCGCCCAAGCCCAAGGTCATGCGGGACATGGAGAGCCTGATCCACCATTTCATCATCTTCACGCAGGGCTTTAAGCCACCGAAAGGCGAGACCTATTGCGCGTCCGAGGCGCCGAAGGGAGAACTGGGCTTCTTCATCATCAGCGACGGGAGCCCTCGCCCGTATCGGTTGAAGATCCGGGCTCCGTCCTTCGTCCACATGGGCGCTTTCGACCACATGGCGCGCGGCTATCTGATCTCGGACATCATCACGATCTTCGGCACCTACGACATCGTGATGGGGGAATGCGACCGATAACTCAGAACTGGATACGCAAATGCTGCTGGAGAAATATAAATCGGAGATCGAAGAGATCCTGTCCCGCTACCCGGTTCGCCGCTCGGCATTGTTGCCGCTGCTCAACCTGGCGCAGCGGGAGGAAGGCTACGTGAGCGAGGCGGCGATGAAGGAAATCGCCGGCATCCTGAAGCTCACGCCGCCCCAGGTGTACGAGACGGTCACGTTCTACACGATGCTGAACCTAAAACCGGTGGGGAAGTTCCACGTTCAGGTGTGCAAATCGCTCATGTGCGCTCTGGTCGGGTCCGACACGCTGCTCGGCTGGCTCCGCGCCAGGCTGGGGATCAAACCGGGGGAAACCACCCCGGACCGGATGTTCACACTCAGCACCGTAGAGTGCCTGGCCGCCTGCGGGGCCGGACCGATGATGCAGATCAACGACGACTATTACGAGAAGCTGACCGAAGAGAAGGTGGACCGGATCCTGGCGGATCTGAAACGCGACGGCACGTCTCCCTTGAAGAGCGGGCCGTTCATGCTGCCGGAACGAGTGACGGGCTAGAGGCGATGGGCGAGAGGCTATCGGCAAGATTGTTGTGTGGGTTGGCCTCGCGCCTGGCGGAGCTTATGGCGATATGAATTCCCCTCGCGGCTGGCGATGACAATGGCCCAATACGAGTTGATATTGCTCAACAATATGATGTCGCCCGGCTACACGGGCTCGCTGAGGGACTACGAGCGCTCGGGCGGATATCAGGCGCTCCGCAAGACGCTCGGCAAGATCGCGCCGGCGGACGTGACGGCGATCGTGGTGAAGTCGGGATTGCGGGGGCGCGGCGGCGCGGGATTCCCAACCGGCATCAAATGGGGATTCCTGCCCAAGGATTATCAGGGTCCTCGTTATCTGTGCTGCAACGCGGACGAGAGCGAACCGGGCACGTTCAAGGACCGCCAACTGATCGAACGCGACCCCCACCAGGTCATCGAAGGCATCCTGCTCGCCTGTTACGCCATTGGGGCCGAGACCGCCTACATCTATATTCGAGGGGAGTTTGCGTTGGGTGCCGCGATTCTGGAGCGGGCCTTGGCGGAAGCCGGAGCCGCCGGCTACATCGGCCGGAACGTTCTCGGCACGGGGGTCAACATCAACGTGTGGGTTCACCGCGGAGCCGGCGCCTACATTTGCGGAGAAGAGACGGCGCTCTTGGAGTCGCTCGAAGGGAAGCGGGGCTTGCCGCGCGTGAAACCGCCGTTTCCCGCCACCCACGGCCTGTACGGCAAGCCGACCGTGGTCAACAACGTGGAAACGCTCGCGAACCTGCCGCATATCCTCAACCGCGGCGCCGAATGGTTCGCCTCGATCGGTTCACCGCCGAAGAGCACGGGCACCCGCATCTTCTGCGTGAGCGGCCATGTGCGGCGGCCCGGCAATTACGAAGTGCCGATGGGAATTACGTTCCGCGAGTTGATCTTTGAACACGCCGGCGGCATGCGCTCGGACAAGTCGCTGAAGGCGTTCATCCCGGGCGGGGCATCGGCGCCGTTTTTGACCCCGGACCACTTGGACGTGAAAATGGACTTCGAGTCGGTGGCCCAGGCTGGATCGATGCTGGGATCGGGCGGGGTCACGGTCATGGAAGAGGGCACCAGCATGGTCTGGGCTGCGCTGCGTCTGATGGAGTTCTTCTACCACGAGTCGTGCGGCAAGTGCACTCCTTGCCGGGAAGGCAGTTCGTGGTTGGTCCAGACCTTGCGCCGCATCCTCGCCAAGCGCGGCCGCAGGGAGGACCTTGAAACCCTGAGCGATCTGTGCCAGAACATCGCGGGCCGAACGGTCTGCGCGTTCGGCGACGCCGAAGTGGCCCCGATCATGAGCACCCTGAAGTACTGGCGGGACGAGTATGAGGACCTGATCCGGGAGGCGGAATCGCTGGGCCTGTCGGGCGTCCCGGAGCTGGTCATGCCGACGGGGAGCTAGCGTTCCAACGTTATGCGTGACGCGTGATGCGTCATGCGACCAATGATCAAAGGGCTGAGGCTCTCTTTCGCATTACGGATCACGCATCACGGATCACGAGATGGGTCATACGGCTGGTGAAATGGTTCGGCTCACCATCGACGGCATCCCGGTGACGGTCCCGAAAGGCACGTTGCTCATCGAGGCGGCGCGCCGGGTGGGAGTCATGATCCCGCATTTCTGTTACCACCCGAAGCTCAAGCCGGACGCCAACTGCCGGATGTGTCTGGTGGAGATCGAAAAGATGCCCAAGCTTCAGACGGCCTGCAGCACCCCGGTGGCCGAGGGGATGAGCGTCCGCACGGCCACGACCGTCGTCAGCGAGGCGCACAAGTCGGTGCTGGAGTTCATTCTGGCCAACCATCCCCTGGACTGCCCGGTCTGCGATCAGGGCGGCCGCTGCGACCTGCAGGACTTCTCTCACGAGTACACGCCGACCACCAGCCGGTTCATCGAAGTCAAGCGCATTTTCCAGAAAGAATATTTCAGCCCGCTGATCGAAACCCAGATGAACCGCTGCGTCCAGTGCCTGCGCTGCGTCCGGTATTGCGACGAGGTCATGGATGTCAAAGCGCTGGCGCCGGCCGGCCGGGGGACCATGACCGAGATCAAGCATTTCGGTCCTCACTCGTTGGAGTGCGAATTCTGCGGGGGCTGCGTGCAGATCTGTCCGGTGGGGGCCATCACCAGCCGCCTATCGATGTACGAATACCGGCCCTGGATGCTGAAACGGACCGACACCGTCTGTACCTACTGCGGGGACGGCTGCCAGGTCACGATCCAGACGAAGGACAACGAATTGATCGAGGTCATGTCGGCCCATGGCGCGGGCCGGAACAACGGCGACCTCTGCGCGCGCGGCTTTTTCGGCTACCATGCGACCAGCCATCCGGGGCGTTTGACGCGCCCGCTGCTCCGCCACGACGGCCGGCTGGTCGAGACGACCTGGGAAGACGCGCTGGAATACGTGGCCGCCACCGCGATCCGACTCAAGCTGAAGCACGGTCCCGAGGCGTTTGCCGGGTTGATCGCGTCCCGCTGCACGAACGAAGACCTCTATGTGTTTCAGAAATTCATGCGCCTGGCGATCGGCACCAACCGCGTCGACAGCAGCGCGCGCTACGGCCACCTCAACGGCGTTCAGGCGATGCGCCGGGTGCAGGGTACCCACCGGTGGACCGTCACGTTCGACGACATCGTCGCCGCCGACGCGCTGCTGCTGGTCGGCACCAACATCACGGAAACCAATCCGGTCACAGGCCTGAGAGTGAAAGAAGCCGTCAAGAAGCGGCAGGCGACGCTGGTGACGGTCGAGGTCCTCGAGCCGGCGATCGACACGATCAGCAACATCGCGAATCTCGCGCAACACCACTTCGCCGTCCACCCGGCTCAGTTCGGACCTGTCGTCGCGGGCTTGATCAAGGCGGTGATCGAGGACGGTCAGGTGGATCAAACCCTTGCCCGGCAGGCGCCGGCCTATGTGAGCGCGATCACCCAGACGGTACAACGCCTGTCGTGGACGGAACTTGAAACAGCCACCGGCTCGACTCAGACAGCCATGCGCGACGCCGCGCGGGTGCTCGCCCGCGCCGGCCGCTTGGTCGTCTTGACCGGACCCGGCGTATTGCGAAATCCCGGCGGGTATCATACGACCGTCAACCTGCTCGATCTGTTGCTGCTCACCGGACATCATGGGCGTCCGGGCTGCGGGCTCGCGCCTCTGGCTGAGGAGAACAACGACCAGGGCGCCGTGGAGACGGGGGCCGTCGCGGAATTTCTCCCCGGTCCCGTCAACCTCACGGATCGAACCGCGCGCGAGCGGCTTGCCAACCTGTGGAAGGAGGAGCTTCCCAAGGGACCAGGCGCCACACTGATGGAGATGATCGCGGACGCGCGAGCCGGCAAGTTGAAAGCCCTGTTCGTGGTCGGCGAGAACCCGGTCGGCAGCCTACCGGTCGTCACCGGCACGAAGGAGGCGTTGGGGCAACTCGAGTTGTTGGTCTGCCAGGAACTGTTCCTCACCGAGACCGCGGCGCTGGCCCATGTCGTCTTGCCGGCCTGTTCTTATGCCGAGAAGGACGGGACCTTCACCAACAGCGAAGGGCACGTGCAGGCCGTCCGGCAGGCGATCCAACCGATCGGCGAGAGCCGCCCGGACTGGGAAGTGTTATCGGCTTTGTCTGGGCTGATGGGGTACCCGCTCGAATATGGTGACGCGCGAGAGATTCTCAAGGAGATCCGCGGCCTCATTCCCGGTTACGGTCTGCTGGGGCCTGCGCCGACCTCCCCCAAAGCCGATCAGGCGGCAGTCGAGCGATATCTCAGCCGAGGATACGCCGATGACCTCTTGGACCGGTACCAAGTTCCGGGCGAGGGACAAGGGGCGCGGGGCAAGCGAAAAGATGAGGCGCTGACTTTACTGCTGGGGCAGTCGCTGTTCCACTCGGGCAAACTGTCAACCCACGCCAAGGGCCTGCTTCAGGTGGAAAGCAGCGGCTTCTTGAGAATGAATCCCGTCGATGCGGCGCGGCACGATTTGTCGGACGGCGATCGGGTCCGCGTGTTTAACTCGCGTGGCGAGTTCACGACGGTCGTGAAAATCCTGGCTCGTATCCCAGAAGGGACGGTGTTTTTCCCCGAGCATTTCGATCAAGACGCCAAGAACCTGGCCGAGGTGGAGATCGACCCCGTGACAAAGGTGCCGTATTTCAAGACGACCCAGGTGAATGTGGAACGGTTAACGCGTGATACGTGACGCGTGAGACGTGATGGGTTACGCACAACGCGGTACTCATCACGCTTTACGTGTCACGCGTCACGAAATTCTGGAGGAGTCGTGGTTGAAACAAGTTTGAAGCTGGTCATCTCTCTGACGCAAATTGCCGCCGTGCTGGGCGTGGTCCTGCTCACGGTCATGCTGTTGACCCTGCTGGAACGAAAGGTGCTCGGCTGGATGCAGGACCGGATGGGTCCGATGGAAGTCGGCCCGTACGGCAGCATCCAACCACTCGCGGATGGGAACAAACTCTTCTTTAAGGAAGACATGATCCCCGCCGGCGCGAACAAATTTCTCTTCAGCCTGGCGCCGATCCTTGCGCTGGTTCCGGCCTTGATCGGCTTTGCCGTCGTGCCGTTCGGCCCGAACCAGACGGTGGAACTGTTCGGGGTTCAGTTCAAACCGTTCGTTATCAGCGACATCAACATCGGGATCCTCTACATCCTGGCGTTCGCGTCGATCGGCGCCTACGGGATCATCCTCGGCGGCTGGGCATCCAACAGCAAGTACTCGCTGCTCGGCGGATTGCGGTCGGCCGCGCAGGTCATCAGCTACGAACTGAACGTGGGCTTGGCGATCGTCGGCGTGCTACTCCTGGCCGGCTCGCTGAGCCTCGTCAAGATCGCGGAAGCTCAGGCCGGCGGCTTCTGGAACTGGTTCGTCTTTGCGCCGCCCTTCCCGCAGATTTTCGCGTTCGTCGTGTACGTCATCTCGGCGGTGGCCGAGACCAACCGGGTGCCGTTCGACCTGCCGGAAGCCGAAAGCGAATTGGTGGCGGGGTTCTTCACCGAATACAGCGGGATGCGGTTTGCGTTCTACTTTCTCGCCGAATACGCCAA
>JBBIOW010000011.1:0-36703 GCA_037443165.1 Nitrospiraceae bacterium
CACGGATGGTGCAAATAACGCAGTCCAGATAAGCATCAGCGCCTGTATTTTGCGGATTGCGTAAACGATATAAAAGGTATATTATTGAAACAATTCAGACGCGCGGAGCGGAGAGACGCGGTCATTCCGACGTTGTGGACCGGAGCGGGAGGTGGGTCATGACGTTCTACGAGCAGATGCGCAGCGAAGTCCTCCGACATGGAGCGATCAATAACCCGTATCTGGATCGCTTTCAGCTCGGCGATATGACGGACGAGGAGTTTCGGGAGTTCGCGGTCGAGTTTTACAATTTCGCGCGGTTCTTTCCGAAGATCCTGGTGTCGCAACTGGTGAACACGGAAGACGAAAAGGTGGCGGATGAGCTGACGAAGGTCCTGTATTCGGAACTGGGCGACGGCCAGACGAGGAATCGGCATGAACTGCTCTATCGCGATTTTCTTCGTTCGGTCGGCATCGATGTGCATGAGGCGATGACCCGGCCGATGCTGCCCTCGACGCGCGCCTACATCGAAGGTATGGAACGGCTGTACAGCGACGGCAATCACGCCACGGCGCTCGGCGCCTCTTTCGGATTGGAGAACATGGCGATCTCGATGTGGGACCAACTGATCCCGGGTCTTGCCCGGCTCAAGCGGGAGCGATATCCCCGCATGGACATGACCTATTTCACGTTCCACCGCCAGCTCGAGTCCGCCCACGAAGAGGCCATGGAACACGCCGTGGCTGCTGTCGAGGAAGTGGCCGGCCCGGGCAGGGCCGGTATGTCCGAGAAAGACAAGGACGATTTTCGCCGGGGCATGAAAGCCGTGTTGGACTACCTCGAAGGATTTTGGATGGGGTTGGAGAACAGACGCCAAGCGACTCGTTCGCGACACACACCCACCGCGCTCGGGGCGGCATAGCCCGTGATGAACGTCGGCGTCGTGACGAGGCGCCGGCGCCTGAGCCAGCGAGGATGCGGATGCTTCAGCCCTGGTTCCGCGAGTACGATCCGGGCGTTCCACCCTCCTGCCGGTATCCCGATTGGGCGGTTGGGGACCTGCCGCGTCGATCCGCGACGCGATTTCCCGAACACCCCGCGTTGATTTTCTACGGCCGGCGTGTATCCTTCCGCCAATTCGACGAACTGAGCACGCGGTTTGCGTTGGCGCTGATCGCTCTGGGGGTGCGGTCCGGAGACCGCGTGGCCCTCATGTTGCCGAACATCCCGCAGTCGCTCATCGCCTATTACGGGGCGCTGAAAGCCGGAACGATCGTCGTGCCGACCAATCCGCTGTATGTGTCGAGGGAAATCGAGGCTCAATTGGTCGACTCCGGCAGCGAGACCCTCGTCGTGCTGGACCAGTTCTTCCCGCGTCTCGAGGACGTCCGGCGGCATACGGGACTTCCGAAGCGCACGATCGTGACGAGCATCCGGGACTTTCTCCCGCCGCTCCCTCGCCTGCTCTATCCCTTCAAGGCCATGCTCAATCGCCGCTGGTTTCGTATCGACACACGGCCGCCGGTCTATGATTTCCGTGACCTGCTGGATCGGACGTCCGTGCCCGGTCAGGCGGCCCTGCCGAAACCGGGACCGGATGACCTCGCGCAGCTTCAATACACCGGCGGAACGACGGGCACGCCGAAAGGCGTCATGCTGACTCACCGCAATATCGTCACCAATGCGTTCCAGTGCCGATACTGGGTGCCCGATTTTCGCGAGGGAAGCGAAGTCTTTCTCGGAGTCATTCCGTTTTTCCACGCCTATGGATTGAGCACCTGTCAAAACCTGGCCGTCATGACCGGATGTTCCATCGTCCTCCTCCCGCGTTTCCAGGTCGTCGACGTGCTCCGCGCGATCCAGCGCGACCGGATCTCGGTCTTTTCCGGCATCCCGACCATGTTCTCGAAGATCAGCGAGTTCCCGCAGGCCCACCGATACGACTTCCGGTCTCTCCGCGTATGCCTGAGCGGGGGAAGCGCACTGCCCGCGGACGTGCAGGAACGTTTCGAACGGCTCACCGGCGTGAGGATTTCGGAAGGCTACGGTCTGACCGAGGCGGGGCCCGTGACGCATTGCAACCCGATCTACGGCGAACACCCGCGCGGGTCGATGGGGCTTCCGTTTCCGGACACGGACGCCAGGATCGTCGATCTGGAAACCGGCCGACGGGACGTGCCGGTCGGCGACATCGGCGAATTGATGGTGCGCGGCCCGCAGGTGATGCGCGGGTACTGGAACAACGAAGCGGAAACCAAGGCCGTGCTGTGCGACGGCTGGCTCCGCACGGGCGATATCGCCAGACGGGACGACCGGGGGTTTTTCTTTGTCGTGGATCGGAAGAAGGACCTGATCATCTCCCGCGGCGAGAACGTGTACCCGAGGGAGGTGGAAGAGGTGCTGCTTCAGCATCCGGCCGTCGGGGACGCCGTGGTGATCGGCATCCCCCACCCTCTTTATGGAGAGGCGGTCAAGGCTTACGTGGTCGTCAGGTCGGGACGGTCCGTGACCGAGCAGGAGCTGATCGAACACTGCAGACGCTTGTTAGCCCGGTTCAAGGTCCCGACGGCCGTCGAGTTCCGCTCTGAACTGCCCAGAACGGTGGTGGGGAAGGTCCTCCGCCGCCTGCTGCGCGACGAACACATCCACGCGGGCGATACGGCGGCCGCTCAGCGCAAGGTCGGGTGAACAGCTAGAACGGGGATCGTCATGAAAGAAGTCGTCGTTGTCGCAGGAGTCCGGACGCCGATCGGGAACTTCGGCGGGGCGCTCAAGGATATCCCGGCCCACAAGCTGGGCGAACTGGTCGTCCGCGAGACCCTTGCCCGAGCCGGCCTCGATCCGGGGTTGGTCGAGGAAGTGATTGTCGGGTGCGTGGGGCAGACCAGCGACGCCTACAACGTCGCCCGAGTGATCGCCCTCATGGCCGGATTGCGGATTCGTCTTCCGGCGTATTCGGTTCAACGCAACTGCGCCTCGGGCCTGCAGCCGTTTGTGAACGCTTACCAAAACATTCAGAGCGGCGACGCCGACGTGCAGGTGGTGGGCGGCGTCGAGAACATGAGCCGCGCCCCCTTCGTGTCGCGCGATATGCGGTGGGGGAAGCGCCTGCGGCACGCCGAGTTCATCGACAGTATCTGGGAAGGGCTGACCGACGCGTTTTGCGGCCAGCTCATGGGCCGGACCGCCGAAAATCTGGCCGAAGAGTTCGGCATCAGCCGTGAAGAGCAGGATCGGTTCGCCGTGGAAAGCCATCGCCGCGCGTTCAAGGCCGTCAGGGAAGGGAAGTTCAAAGACGAAATCCTTCCGATCTCGATCCCGAAAACGGTCGCTGGCCGCGATGTCGCACCGACTGTGTTCGCGCAGGACGAAGGTCCGAATCCCGGATTGACCGAGCAACAGCTCGCGCTCTACCCGCCCATCTTCAAAGAGGACGGCACGGTCACGGCGGGCAACAGTTGCCCGCTCAACGACGGGGCGGCGGCGGCGCTGGTGATGTCCGCGGACCGGGCGCGCGATCTGGGACTCCGGCCGATGGGGCGAATCCGGGGATACGCCTTCGTCGGGGTGGAGCCGACCCGGATGGGAATCGGACCGGTGGAAGCGTTGCCGTTGGCGCTCAAGCGGGCGGGCGTGAGTTTGGCCGATCTGGAATTGATCGAGGTCAACGAGGCCTTTGCGGCGCAGTACCTGGCGGTCGAGCGGCTGTTGGGACTGAAGCGGGAGATCGTGAACGTCAACGGCGGAGCCATCGCCCTGGGTCATCCGGTCGGGATGACCGGGACACGCCTGGTCCTCACGCTCCTCCACGAGATGCGGCGGCGCGGCGCGTCCCTCGGCGCGGTGACCATGTGCGTCGGTGGAGGCCAAGGCGCCGCGATGGTCTTAGAAAGGCTATAGGCTATAGGCGATGGGCAATAGGCAAAGCGGGAGAGGCAATAGACGATCGGCAACGGACTTGGGGCCCAAAGCGTAGTGAGGGGCGACCGCCGAGAGGCTGCGGGCGAAGCCCAGAGCCTCGCGCCCGGGGTTGAGGCATGTACATCTATACCGTCGGTGTCGTGGGAGCCGGGACGATGGGCGCGCAGATCGCGCAGGTGGTCAGCATGGCCGGCATACCGGTCGTGCTGGCTGACGTCAATGAGACGTTGGCGCAGTGCGGGCGGGAATCTGTGCGGGCGTTGTATCAGGCGCGCGTCAACAAAGGCAAGATGACGCCCGAACAGCTCGAGGAAAAAATGCTCCTGGTCACGGCCGCGTCCGGTCTTGCCGGCCTTCACCAGGTCGATCTGGTCATCGAAGCGGTGCCGGAAGATATGAAGCTCAAGAAGCAGGTCTTCCATGAATTGGATCAGATCTGCCCCCGCGGTGCGATCCTAGCCAGCAACACGTCGGCGCTGTCCATCTCGGCGCTGGGAGCCGCCACGAGCCGGCCGAGCAAGGTGGTGGGCTTGCACTTTTTCAACCCGGCGTACGCCATGGCGCTCGGCGAGATCATTCCGGGCCTCGCTACCGAGCCTCAAACAGTGGATGACATGGTCGGCTTTGCGGAAAGCATCCGGAAAACCCCGGTCGTGGTGAAGGAATGCGCCGGCTTTCTCGTCAATCGTCTGCTCATGCCCTATCTGAACGAAGCGATCCTCTGCCTGCAGGAAGGCGCGGCGCCGGTCAAAGACATCGATCAAGAAATGGTCGCCTTCGGGATGCCGGTCGGGCCGTTCACCCTGCTGGACACCGTCGGACTGGATATCTCCCTGGAAGTCGCACGGATCCTCCATCGCCATTATGGGCCTCGCATGACTCCCGCGCCTTTACTGGAAGCGCTGGTCAAGGCGGGGCGATTGGGTGTCAAAGCCGGTCACGGCTTCTACGACTATGTCAGCGCGGAAGAAGGGGGCCGCGAGCAGAGTCTCGACACCGTGATCCGGCGGGTGCGGGAGGAAACGGGGGCACCCGGCACGCGATGGACGCGATCGCGGCTGCTGTTGGCGATGGTGAACGAGGCCGTGACGGCCTTGCAAGAAGGGATCGCCTCCGCGCGCGACATCGATTTCGCGATGGTCGCCGGAATCGGGTTCCCAGTCGACAAGGAAGGGCCGTTGCATTTCGCCGACCGGCTTGGCATCGACCAGGTTCTCCATGAGTTGGAGGACTTCGCGCACAACCTCGGTCCGCGGTTCTGGCCGGCGCCCATGCTGCGCCGCATGGTGGACGCCGGATTCACCGGCCAGATCGCGGGGCGGGGATTCTTTGTGTATTGAGGTGAGGTCATGACCGCGATGGCCAACGGCCTGCTCTCCTGCTCGGTGGAAGAGTCCGTCGCGACATTGACCATCAACCATCCTCCGGCCAACACGCTGACGGCCCGGATGTTGGATGAGCTGGAAGCCGCGTTCGGCGCTTTGGCCAAGGACGATACGGTCAAAGCCGTCATCGTGACCGGCGCCGGTCGATTCTTCATCGCTGGGGCCGATATCCGCGCGCTGGCCGCGATTGCATCGGCGCAGGAGGGCGAACGGATGGCGCTCCGCGCGCAGGCGATCGGAGACGAGATCGAAGCCTTCGAGAAACCGGTCATTGCTGCCATCAACGGAGCCTGTCTCGGCGGAGGTCTGGAGCTGGCGATGTGCTGTCATGTTAGGCTGGCGGCGGAGGGCGCGAGACTGGGCCAACCGGAAATCAATCTGGGGATGATGCCGGGCATGGGTGGCACTCAGCGCCTGCCCCGGCTCATCGGTCGATCCAGAGCGACGGAACTGATTCTCACCGGCGACACGATCTCCGCGCAGGAGGCGAAGGCCCTGGGATTGGTGTCCCAGGTGATCCCGCCGGATGATCTGCTCCGTCAGGCGCAGGGGCTGGCACGCAAGATCGCCTCAAAAGGCCAGGCGGCTGTCCGGGCGGCCCTCCGAGCGATTCGGGAAGGGGCCGAGCTGAATGTGCGCCAGGCTTTGGCCTTGGAGGCGCGTCTGTTCGGCTCGCTCTGCGAGACAGAGGACAGGAAGGAGGGGCTCGCCGCTTTTCTGGAAAAGCGGCAGCCTCGATTCAAAGATCGGTAAGCGCGCGTCTGACGGTCGGGAGGGAGGATCGGCAAGGGCGCGGTCGATTTCGGACGGAAAGGATCATGGGACCGGAGGGGGCGAGCAAACGAGCGCTGGCGTTGGCTGGGGGCGGGTTCACCGGCTATCTCTTCGAGATCGGCGCCTTGACGGCGTTGGACGACCTCTTCGACGGACGCTTCACGGTCAACGACTTCGATCTGTACGTCGGCGTCAGCGCCGGCTCGGCGGCGGCCTCGCTCATTGCGAACGGCGTCAAGCCGCAGGAGATCCTGGAGACGAACTTGTCGAGCACGCGGCCGTATTACTTCGACCACCGCGACATCTTCGCGCCCGCCTTCGGCGAAGGACTCAAGACTTTCCCCCGGGCGATCCGGCAACTGATTCCCTTGCTCAAAATGTATGTCCGTCACTACCCGGAGATGACCCTGATCGATCTCCTGGACAAGGCCCAGGACGCGCTTCCGAGTGGCATCTATACCTTGAAGCCGTTCGCCCGGTACTTGGAACGAACGTTTCGCGCCAAGGGCCTCTCCGATACGTTCGCGGAATTGCGCCGCGAACTGTACATTCCTGCGATCGATCTCGAAACGGGGGACTGCGTGATCTTCGGCGACGAGGGTTGGCGGGAAGTCCCGATCTCCAGAGCCGTCACCGCCTCCTCCGCCGTGCCGATCTATTTTTGTCCTGTTCGAATCGATGGACGCGATTACATCGATGCCGGAATCGGGCGTCTGGCCTTCTTCGACCTGGCGGTCGCCAAACACGTCGGCTTCATGGTCGTGATCAATCCGATGGTCAGAGTTCAGCTCCCGCACTCGACACGTGGCGCTTCGGCTCATCCTTCGTACCAGGCCTGTCTGCGGGACAGAGGATTCTTGGCCATCGGCGAGCAGGCCTCTCGCATCAACTTCGACGTGCGGTTTTCCCAAGCCCGCGAGCTCTTCGAGCGCAGCCATCCTGGCAAAGAGCTGTTGGTGATGACTCCGACTCCTCACGATGCGCTCCTGTTTGAACGGAGTTTTTTGACCTACCATGACCGGGTGCTGCTGCTCCGCGCCGGGTATGTGTCCGTCGTAACTCTGGTGAGAGAGCGGGGCGACGAGCTGGAGGCACAATTCGCTCGTCACGGTATTGGTCTGTCCCTCGCTCGATTCGATAACCTGGCAAAGCAACGCATGGCGCGGCTCGATCGGGGCGAGGCCGTCTCCGGCCTGCCGCAGCATCCGGTCAGAGTCCTCCCCGTCGGCGTCGAGCCCACCGGGGCGGCTTTGTGCAAGGCCGATCAGCGACCCGGGAAAGGATGAGCGCAGCGCACAGGTCTGGCCGGTTGGAAGAGGGAATCATCCCGTTGGGGTCCGTCGGTAACGGAGGATCAGGATCTGATTCTGCCTGTCATGATCGGCGCGTGGTGAGGTCGGCATGACGGAAATCGCTGGTTATCTCGAAGCGGTCAAAGAACGGTATGGATTGAGCAGCGATTACGCGCTCGCCGAAAAGCTCGGGATCG
This sequence comes from Nitrospiraceae bacterium, assembly GCA_037443165.1. Classification (GTDB taxonomy): domain Bacteria; phylum Nitrospirota; class Nitrospiria; order Nitrospirales; family Nitrospiraceae; genus DATLZU01. Next base: position 7,550 of record JBBIOW010000011.1, read on the forward strand.
CGCAGCCCGAGCCGAATCTCATGCGCCGGGGGCTCAAAGTCCCGAAGCCCGAGGTCTGCATCACGATCGCCAAGCTGTTGGACAAGAATCCGGTGGAGTTGCTGCTAGTGGCCCAGAAGGACAAAGCGCCGGCGGCGGCCAAGGAATATTGGAACCTGGCCCTCACCGCGGTGGACGTGATGCTGCATGTCCCGAAGAATCCCCGCTACCTTCCGAAGAAGGTCGAAGCCATCGGTCGCGAGCTGCGTCAGCTCGAATCCCAGACCCTGGTCTATGAAGGGGCGGCCGCCAACGCCGAAGCCGTTCGGCTCATGGAAACGGCCGAGCGGTCGGTAGACGCTATCATGGAGCGGTGGAACATCTGGAAGAAGGGCGAGGCGCTCTATCCCAGCTATCTGTTGGCGAACCAAGCCGCCGTGCGCCGCAACGTGACGATCCGGCGGCTGTTGATTCTGACGAAGGAGCAGATGCAGCGGGCTTCCCTGGTGGCGGATGCGATCGGCGTCATGGACGATCAACATCGGGCCGGCATCAAGATCTATTACGCCTTTCGCGAAGAGCTCGCCCGCTCGCCGATGTTCCAGCGGCTGGAAGGGGATTACCGGAAGCAGGGTGCCGCGCAGGAGATCAACGCGGCCCTGTTCGACGGCGAAATCCTGATCTTCTCGCAGACCTACGGGCAGGTCCCGCTCGGGATGGTCGGCAAGCCGACGCCGATTACGATGATTAGCAAGCTCCAGATCACCTGGAAACCGGACCTCATCCGGGACCTGAACCCCGCCCCGCTGTTCGACATGACGCGCTACGTGTTCGAGTACCAAGGGGCGAAGGCGTTCAAGGCACAGTTGGCGCGATTCCGGAAGGCCGTGGCATGAAGTTCCCGTCGGAGCCGTTCAAGATCAAAGTCGTCGAACCGATCCGCCGGACCACGCGCGAAGAGCGGGACCGCCTGTTACGCGAAGCCGGCTATAACCTGTTCAAGGTGCCCGCCGAGAGCGTCTATGTGGACCTGCTCACCGACAGTGGCACCTCGGCCATGAGCGACAACCAATGGGCCGGTCTGATGCTGGGCGACGAATCCTACGCTGGCAGCCGGAATTTCTATCATTTCGAAGAGACCGTGAGATCCATCTTTGGCTACCGGCATGTGATTCCAACCCATCAGGGTCGCATGGCCGAAAATCTGTTGTTCTCGACCGTGGTCAAACCCGGCATGTGCGTGCCCAACAACATCCATTTCGACACCACCCGCGCGAACGTCGAGCATCAGGGGGCCGAGGCGCTCGATGTGGTCGTCAAGGAAGCCTACGATCCGCATTGCGACACGCCATTCAAAGGCAATATGGACCTCGTGCGGTTGGAGGACGCGATCAATCGGGTCGGGCGGAACCGCATCCCGCTCGTTATGATCACGATCACCAACAACAGCGGGGGCGGCCAACCGGTGTCGATGGCGAACATCCGCGCGACGAGCGAGCTGTGCCGGCGCTACGGTATCCCGTTGTTCTTCGACGCCTGCCGCTTCGCGGAAAACTGTTTCTTCATCAGGGAGCGGGAACCGGGGTATCAGGCGAAATCGATTCTGGACATCGCGCGAGAACTCTTCAGCTACGGCGACGGATGCACGATGTCTGCCAAGAAGGACGGGCTGGTGAATATCGGAGGATTCTTGAGTCTGAACAATACCGACTGGGTCCAGGACATTACGAACATGTTGATCCTCGTCGAGGGGTTCCCGACCTACGGCGGATTGGCCGGCCGCGATCTGGAGGCAATGGCCAGAGGCTTGAAGGAAGTGCTGGACGAGGAGTATCTGGGATTCCGGATCGGCCAGGTGCGGTATCTCGGAGAGCTGCTCGAACAGGGCGGCGTGCCGATTTTGAAGCCGGTCGGCGGGCATGCCGTCTATCTCAACGCCAAGGAGTTCCTGCCTCACATCCCGCAATCGGCATTTCCCGCCCAGGCCCTGTGCGTGGCGCTCTACCGGGAGTTCGGCATCCGCGGCGTCGAGATCGGCACCGTGATGTTCGGCAAGAAGGACCCGGTGACCGGCCGAACGATCCATCCGGAATTGGAAATGGTCCGCCTCGCCATCCCGCGGCGCGTCTATACCAACATGCAGATCACCTACGTCGCCGAGTCCATCATCGAGCTCTTCCGCACTCGCGAGACTATCCGCGGCCTCACCATGACCTACGAAGCTCCGGTGCTTCGCCACTTCACTGCCCGGTTCGAAGAACTGCCCGCCTGATCGCCGACGGTCCTCACCGCAGACGGAGACAGCCGCCGCGCCGGCTTTCTTCTGCGGGCTTCGAGGGAATTGGAGATTTGCTCGACCGGCGCCATTTCTCTGGCCCTTGGCGACGGATACACGCCTCAATCGCTCAACGTGGATTGTGCAGCGTGAGTTCGCCGGAAACGGTGGAACTGTCGAGCGGGAATGAATGGAAGCTCGAATCAGGAATGTGTCGCATGGAGGCGGTGTTCGGGAAGATCGGATCCGACTCCGCCCGGCCAGGTCTTCAGCAATTCAGTCATCTCTTCCGCAGAAACCGGCTTGCTGAAGGCGAACCCCTGCCCGTGCGCGCAGCCTTGTTTCTGTAGCAGCGAGCTCTGCTCGTCCGTTTCGATGCCTTCGGCAATCACGGTCAACTTGAGCGCCTGCGCCATGGCGATGATGGCGGCGATGATGGCCTGGGCATCCGGGCTCGTCATCATGTCTTGCGTGAACGCGCGGTCGATTTTGAGCATGTCGATCGGGAATCTCCTCAAATAGATCAACATAGATCAACGAGGAATAGCCGGTGCCGAAATCGTCGATCGAGACGCGAACGCCCATCCCCTTGAGCTGCTTCAGCGCCTTCAGCGCGGCCTCCGCGTCCTGCATGATGGAGGTTTCAGTCAGCTCCAAATCCAGATGCCTCGGCTCCAGATCGGTCTCGGCCAGGATCCCGGCGATGGTCTTCGCCAAGTCCTGCTGCTTGAATTGGCGCGCGGACAGATTGACAGGCAACTGAAGCGCGGTGTGACCAGCGTCGTGCCAGGCTTTCAGTTGACGGCAGGATTGCCGCAGGACCGATTCGCCGATCTTCACGATCAGGCCGGTTTCTTCGGCGAGCGGAATGAACTTCGCCGGCGGAACGAGGCCGGAGATCTGGTCCTTCCACCGCGCGAGCGCTTCCACGCCGATCATGCGCCGCGACGGCAGGTGAATCTGCGGTTGGTAATAGACGACGATCTCGTTCCGCTCCAGAGCCTTGTGGAGCCGGCTTTCCAAAATCAAGCGCTCGTACGCCTGGGCATTCATGTCGGGAGAGTAGAACTCGTAACTGTTCTTGCCGCGCTCTTTGGCGCGAGACATGGCCACATCGGCGTTCTTGATCAGGCTGCCGGCGTCGCCGTTCTCGGACGAACTGATCGCGATGCCGATGCTCGCGGTCACGAAGACTTCGTGGCCGGCCAGCGTGAACGAGGGCTTGAAGGCCTCCAGAATACGCTGCGCGAGGCGGCCCGCGACGTTGGGACCGCTGATGTTCTGGAGCAGGACGGAAAATTCGTCCGGGCCCAAACGGGCGATCGTGTCGGTCGTCCGCACGCATTGCTTGAGCCGCGTCGCCACCGCTTTCAGCAATTGGTCTCCGACGACATGACCCAACGTGTCGTTGATGAGCTTGAACCCGTCCAGGTCCAGGAACAGCAGCGCCTTGCGGTGATCGGCGGACGCCCCGGTCGTCAACTGCTGGCCCAGTATGCGAACGAATTGCCGGCGATTGGGGAGACCGGTCACGGGGTCGTAGTAGGCCAAGAGCCGGACCGACTCGGCGGTCCTCCGATAGAAAATGGCCATGATCAAAAGAAGCGGAATGCGGACGAGATGGCGTTCCAGCACCTCCCCGGTGTCCTCGATCTCGCGATAGAGGGCGAATCCGTAAATCGTCGTCACAAGGGTCAGGAACAGGGTCATCTGCATCGCCGTGCGGGACGCGGTGACGATCAGAATGATGACGAAGTAGGCCAAGTACAAATCGGAGCCGGCATTGCCCGAGAAGTAAATCAGGGCGGAGGTGATGGCGGTGTCCAGGACGGCCAGCGCTCCCGGAAACCAGTCCGCGGTGATGAGCCGAGCCGGCAGGATCATCAGCATGCCGCAGAGCAGCAGCAGACCCAGGATGGAGAGCATCTCCACATCCGGCGTGATCAACAGGTTGGGGCTGAGCAAGAGCTGATAGCTCAGGACGATGGTCACGAGCGTCTGCAACTGAAGGAAGTTGTAGCGCATGGTCGTGACCGGTTGAGCGGTCTCACCGCCCGTTTCCGGCAGGGCCGGCGGCGTGCCTTGCGCCCTCGGCATCGTGGCGAGCGCTCTGGACAACATGGACATGGATGTCGTTCCCCTTGTTCCCGCGGTCGGAGCCTGAACGGTCACCGCGACTGCATGAGAACCTGTTCGGCCGGGCGTCCTCCGGCGTGTCCGACTTTCGTATCTCGAATCTGGTCGCTGATCTCGTACCGCCCCTTGCCCTGGGATTTGGCGCGGTACATCGCCAGATCGGCGTCTCGAATGAGATCCTCGGGGCGGCCGTGCACGTTGGTACTGAGGGCGATGCCGATGCTGGCGCCGACCTGGACGATCTTGCCGACGTCGATCGGCTCCGTCAGTTTGCGCAGCACGCGCTCGGCGACGCGGATCGCGTCGGTCTTGCCCGTCACATTGTTGATCAGCAGGGTGAATTCGTCTCCGCCGTACCGGGCGACGATGTCACCCTTTCTCAGGCAGGCTTGCAGGCGTTTGGCGGTCTTGATCAGGACCGCGTCTCCGGCTTTGTGTCCCAGACCGTCGTTGATCGGCTTGAACCCGTCCAGGTCGATGAAAATGATCGCGAACTGGAATTCCCGATTGTTCCTGGCGCACTCGATCGAGCGCCACACCCGCTCGATGAATTGGGCGCGATTGGGCAGTCCGGTCAATGCGTCGGCCATCTTCTCGAAACGGGCCTGTTCCTCGGATTCCGCGATCCGCTTGAGCTCGGCCTGGGCGAGTTCGGTTTTATTGCCGCAGAGCAACGCCGTGGATAACAGGACGGGAATGAGCAAGGCATGCTCGGCCAACGTGGCCCCGACCGCGTACGCCGACAAGCTATAGGCGGCCGAGACCAAACCTCCCAGACCCCAAAGATGCAGCGCGGAGGAACTCACCGAAGCCATGAGGATCACGAGGATGTACCCCAGATACATCCACGACTCGATCATCCCGGCTTGATAGGTCTTCACGGTGAGGATCCCCGTATTCACCAGGGTCAAGAGCGAGACGAACGGCCTGCCGGCGAGCGCCGAGCCGCGAAGGCACAGGATCAGGAGGAGCGTCACACTCATCAGGCCGATGAGTGCAATGTCGGTGCGACGGAGCGCGTCCATGGACGGGAAGCGGTAAGCCAGGATGAACGCAAACAAGACCTGAAGCACGCTCAACAGGGGGCGCGGCGAGGCACGCCTGATGGTGGCATCGGTGTGAGGATCGGTCATGAAGGAACGGGTGCCTCTACGTAACTTGCTGAAACAACTCTACCAGCAAGCGTCCGTTTTGTCAGGTGTTTTGGCGGAATCGGCACCGACGGGATCCACGGCGATCAACGGATCTCGCGGTCGGGAGACCTGATCAGACGGAGCCGATCTCCTGTCGTCCGTCGCGCAGGCTACCGAGATCCGCCGATCCGGGCAGCGGGTCCGGGCCGTTCTGTTCGTGAGCGGTTTCTCTTCATCCCACTTTGGCGAGTGTGATATAAACACACTCCCCGGATCACCCATGAAAGTATTGCTGGTCGAAGACAATCCGATCGACGCCAGGAAGGCCCAGGACATGCTTGCCAAGGCAGGCGGCGGGCAGATCGCGGTCACGCACGTCGAGCGATTGAGCACTGCCCTGCGCCGCCTGGCCAGAGAATCCTTTGACGCTATCATGGTTGATCTGGCGCTCGTGGACACGCACGGGCTGGACACCTTGAGCCTGATTCAAGCGGCGCTCGCGCGGATGCCGATCGTCGTGCTGAGCGACAAGCCGGATGAGATCTTGGAACGCCAGACGATCCAACAAGGCGCGCAGGATTTTCTGGTCAAGAGCCAGTGGAGCGGGGACCAACTGGCGCGCGCGCTGCGCCACGCCGTCGAGCGGAAACGGGCGGAGCAGAATCTGGCCTATCTGGCTCAGTACGATCCGCTGACGACGCTGGCCAACCGCGCGCTGTTCCAGGATCGCATGAGCCGTGCGCTGGCCATGAGCAAGCGCAAAAAGCAGGAAGTGGGCATCGTCATGCTCGGCCTTGATCGCTTTAAAGAGGTCAATCAGACGCTGGGCCGCGAGAAGGGCGACGCGTTGCTCAAAATGACGGCCGATCGGTTGCGGCAATGCATGCGCGAGGTGGACACGGTTGCACGGTTGGGCGGTGACGAGTTCACCATCCTGTTGGAAGGCATCAATTGCAAGGCCGACATGGAGATCGTCGCCAAGCGGGTCCTGGGGCTCTTCGCCAAGCCGTTCGAGCTGGACGTACAGCCGGTGACGGTCACGGCCAGCCTCGGTATTACGGTCTATCCGCTGGATCCTCACGAGATCGACGAGTTGCTGGCCCACGCGGAACAGGCGATGGATCAGGCAAAGGAGCAGGGCGGCAACGCCTACCGGTTTTATGAACCAGCCTGATTCCGACCTTCAACGCGTAAAGAACAAGGAGACCGGGAAGACGCTCGAAGGGGAAGGGCGACGGGGAGAACCGCCGCCCTTCCCGCGCCGTCAGTGAGAGAGAACCGGCTCCTGAACCGATTCGGTCTTGAAAACGGTCTCCATTTCGTTGAGCAGCCCATCGGAGCTGGTCGAGCTGTCTTGGGTAAGGGTTTCCTGAACGGCGGCTTGAGCCGGCTCTTCAGCCGTGTTTGCCGTTGTGGGCGGCGGGATGAGATGCTCTTTGCCGATGTGGCGCAGCTCCAGATGGACGCGCCGATTCATCTTGCGGCAGACATCGCTGCTGTCCTGGCAGAGGATGCCCTCCTTACCCAGACTCACGGTCTTGATGGTCGTGTCCGGTACGCCTAAGCCGACGAGAAACTCCTTCACCGATTCCGCCCGCTTCAAGCCGAGCGTCTTGTTGTAGCTTGCCGAGCCTTGTTGGTCGGTATAGCCCTGAACGAGGACGCCGTAATCCGGATGGCTCTTCAGGAACTCCGCCTGCTGCTGAAGCAGTGTCTTGCCTTCGTCGGTCAGGCCCTTGCGACCGACCTCGAAGTAGATATCGACGTGGAGGATGTCCGGTGCGGCGCTCGCGGCAGGGATGGATGCGGCTGGCTCGGGCAGGGGCGCGGCGGGTATCCTGAGCGTGTTGGAGACTTGCGCCGTATCCAGCTTGTCCGACGCGCCCGGCGTGGTGAGGGACTCGCCCGGCGGCGAATAGATCCAGAAGGCGCCGATGATCACGGCCAGGATCAGGACGACCCCGGCCACGATGCAGATGTCCTTCGTATCCTTGCTCGGTCCGACAATCGCGGGGGCAATATTCCCAGGCGCCACTTGCGATGGAGTGCCTTTCTGCATGGGATGTTCCTCCTTGAGTTAGCAGGTCAATGGTCAATCGTCATCGCTCATGAGTTTTGCGAAAGCCGGCCTTCGGTGAGCCGTCACCTCCTTTCCAACCGGTCCGCATGCTGTTCAAGACGACAGACCGATTGAGCAATGGCGGTGCCGCTGCCTCTGGAGGGCGCTGGAAACCGGGCGAGCAGGAAACTCGCGAAGTTAGAAAGAGAAGAAGGGATGAAGATCGGAGCGAATCATGCGGGACACGCACGCTGATGCGGGGATGACCCCGCGCAACGAGGTGGGCAGGCCGCCCTCAGATTTCCTGCAAAGCACTTTCTCGGCCAAGGAGTTCAGAGGTTGAAGGGAAAGGGGAGGGACTTGTGACGGTCTGCGGGCTCGATCTGCCCAGGAGCCGGTGAGGCGTGGTTGAAGGAAGGGTACCGCCTCCGCGGAACGCTTTCAGTTCCCTCTTCGTAGGGAAGGGCTCTTCAACTCCTCCGTACAGTCCCCTCGAAAGCAGAGAAATGGAAGCCATACCGCTTCAGATTTTCCTGACCCTGTCGGTGATCGGAGGATGACGGACTTTCCTTGGGCAAGAGCCTCCGCACACTCGCGCTGGTGCTTAGCAGGACTAAGTCCGGTGAGAGATTCGAATTGCTCCTCCAACACGAGGTAACCCCTCAGAGCGAAGTCGTTATTTTCCCTACCATTTTCAGTGTTGCCGGTTCTGGCTGAATCACTTTGGGCAACTCCGGTGACTCAATTTTCCTCACTTGCGCCTGCATCCACGCGGCGGCCCGTGTCATGAGGTCCGATCGGTCCATCGTGTTGCGCTCCCTGTCTTCGCGGTGGCCTGCGCCGGGTCACCGGCGCCTCGTCCCCCTCACCCTCGCCCTCTCCCACAAGGGGAGAGGGAATCCTATTTAGGGCCAGTACGTGAGCAAGAGAATATTTACCTCGTCCGATGCCGAGGCCTTGTTGTTCCAGCTCGCGGAAGGTCACGAGGAAGTACGGGAGATGGTCGACAGCCTTGCCGATCAGGATGAGGTCAAAGTGCAGTGCGGCACCGTTTTCTGCAATGACTTCTTTTCCGACGGGAGGACGGATGATAAACGGTCTTGGGATATCGTGGTTCCCGCTCAGACGGTCCGAGTCCGGTGGCGGGCTGGGTTCGAAGATCTGGCTGTACGGACAGGTGGTTTTCAGACGGCAGGTCTGGTGACAATCAGTCGGTGTTGGGCAGACCAGTCGCTTGAATGTGGAACCCAAAGCGCCGCGAAGGGTGTTGCCTGGATTGCGCGGATGGAGAGCCAGCCGAGCTTCGGGCTCCAGAGTGAAACGGAAGTGGGCGCAGGAAAACGCCTGCAGCATCGGGGACGGCCTTTCCTTACGAAGCAGGGAGCCTTTGCCACTGCGGCCGTTATGGGCAGACGCATACTCGATGTTCCGTGCGAAAGCAACCCTGCTTATGGGGGAGGGCGGTGAGAAAGGGATGTCTCGTTGTAGGAGAAAGCTGACGCGATGAAGGGGTGCGGAGCGCTACGAAGTTGGGGGTGGTACGGGTTTGGCGAAATGCCGCCGGATCAGCGTCTCGACGGCGCGGAAGTGACGGTCGGGGAGGTTCTTGAAGCGCCGTTGGCAATCGAGGAGGGCCTCTTCTGCGGAACGGAACCCCTCGACGGTCTTGATCAGGTGTCCATAGTAGTCCGCCAGTTTCAGCTCGACGGTCCGAACCAGGGCCGAATCGCCGGCCAGCGCGAGGGCGGCCTTGGCCTGATCTCCGCCCGCGTTCACCAAGGCCTGGAAGCTCAGGCCCTTGAGCCGTTGAGTGACGGTGCTGCGGTCGCACTTTAACGCCTTCGCCGTGGCCTGCATGTCGAACCCGTGATGGCGCAGACAGGTCAGCACGGCGGCGTCGGTCATGGGCTCATCCGGCGAACGATCGAGGGCGGGTTCGCGGCCCGTCAACGAAGGTTCCTCGACAGCCAGCCGGAGATCCTCCTCGGTGATCACCGGACCTTCGGCGAGCGCGACGGCCTGTTCCAGGCAGTGGCGCAGCTCGCGGATGTTGCCTTTCCACTCGTGCCGCTGCAGCGCCGCCAGCGCCTCACGTGACAGGCGCGCCCCGTCGCGGCCGAGTTGCGCGGCGGCGGTGCGGACGCAATGATCGGCCAGGAGCGGCACATCGTCCGGGCGCTCCCGCAAGGGCGGCAGCCGCAGGACCAGCCCCTTCAGCCGGAAATAGAGGTCCTCCCGGAACCAGCCTTCCGACACCCCGCGCGCCAGGTCCTTATTGGTGGCGGTCACGACCCGGACGTCGACGACGGTCGGAGTCGTGGCGCCGACGCGGTAGAACGTCCGGTCTTGCAGCACGCGGAGCAGCTTGCCTTGGTGGTCCAGCCGCAGGTCGCCGATCTCGTCCAGGAAGATCGTACCCTGGTGGGCCAGCTCGAAGTAGCCTTTCCGATCGCTCGTCGCCCCGGTGAAGCTGCCCCGGACGTGGCCGAACAACTCGCTCTCGAAGAGATCCGGCGAGATCGCCGCCATATTGACCGCGATGAAGGGCTGACTCGCGCGAAGGCTGAGCCGGTGCACGGCGCGGGCGAACAGTTCCTTGCCCGTGCCGGGCTCGCCCAACAAGAGGACGGAGAGTGAGGAGCGGGCTCCCTTTTTGAGGTCGCGAAACAGGCCGAGGACGGCGGGGTCCTGCGTGATGATGCCGAGTTGCTCGCACTCCTGCCGGAGGCGCTCCTGCTCCGCGTCGCTCAAGCGGCTCCGGTCCGACGCGACGGCCTTGAGACCGTCCAATTCGCGTTCCAGTTCGAGCAGACGTTTTCGAGCCGCCGCTTCCTGGGATCGAGCTTCGGCGAGTTCCAGGCGCAACGCGTCTGAGGCCTTGGTCAATTCTTCTTGCCGGCCGGTGGACTGGGCAATGGCGGCGCGCGCGGCTTCCAGGTCCTCTTCCAACCGTTCGACGACGTTTTCCCGACGGACCAGGGCCTCGCGCACGGCGACCAATTCCTGCTGGATGCGCCGCATGTCCAGCTCGACCAGCCGGAGGCGCTGTCCCGCCGAGACGTGACTCCAGATGGTGGTGCCACCGAACACCAGCAGTGTGGCGGACAAGGGGACGACAAGAGGCAACACCCACCCCCACACGGCCAACATCAGGATCAACAGCACGCCGTAGCCGAACGCCAATCCCGAGGCCGTGAGGATCCCCTTCCATCCTTTCAGGGACAGCAGTGCTCCAGCGGCAAGACCGGCAAGGGCCGCAGGCAGGATGATCTGCCAAAAGGAAGAGACCGGCCTGATCCACTTCCGGGTCAGCAACGTATTCAGCACGTGCGCATGGATGATCCCCTGCGCGATCGTTTGACCGGTCGGCGTTGTCCACAAGGGCTCGCCGTCCGAGTTCGGCAACAACAGGACGATCTTGCCGTCCAGCCACCCTTCAAGCCGGTCGTAGTCCCCTTGATCGACGGCGTCCACGAGCACGGCGAACGACAGCGAGGAGAACGAGGAGGCCAAGCCGTCTCCGACATAGTTGACGAACAGCCGAGCAGCCGAGCAGGCCGGGATGTGCAGCGCCTCCAGTTGCTGCGTCGTCGATCCCGCCAGGCTGATTTCCACGTTCTCCTTATGGAACGCCGCGACCAGCGCGAGCCCGAAGGCGGGAATAGCGCGGTCTCCGGCGGACACATACAACGGGATCTGCCGAACGACGCGATCGCCGTCCGGAAAGGAAAGCAGATGCCCCACGGCGTAGGCGTGCTGCGCGAGCGCCGGCATGGCGCCCGGCAGTCTCGGCCCGGCCGGGATCCGGGGCGCGGCATCCGGGGTGACGGTCGGCCAACTGGGGTGGGTCCATGACGAGGGACCTTCCGCCTTGGATTCACGGGAGAATTGCGAGTCAGCCGCCAAGGCCGGTGTCAGCGGATAGACGATATTCCCGGTCTCCTTGGTCGCTTCTGCCAACATGGCATCGCTGACCGCGCCGCCGAGATGCGGAGGGCTGGGCGCGGTGATGGGCAGATCCACACCGATGACCGCCGCGCCTGCGTCGCGGAGCGCCGTGACGAGTTTTGCGATAAGCGCGCGGTCCCATGGGCCTGCGCCGAACCGCTCCTCGCTCGCCTGATCTCTCGTCACCAGCACGACGGAGGGACTGGCCGGAACCGGCGGGCGGAATCGGAGCCAGGCGTCGTAGGGGGCCCATTCCAACGTCGTGAAGGTGGCCGGCGCGGCGTGCCAAAGGAACCATGCCGCGAGGGCGGCCGCCGTACCGATGGTGAGCGCCTGGAGCGCGGTGGACCCGGTGAACATGGCGCGGGTGCGTTGACCGAACGACATGGCAGTTATTGAGCCGGGGGGGATTTCCGGCCGGGTTGCGCGTCCTCCGGAGTCCGTTTGCGTTCCCCTTTGGAGAATCCTTTCAACATGGCTTTCGCCTTGGCGCCGTCGGGAGCCACGCCGAGCCCCTTCGCGTAGATGCGGGCCAACATGAGCCGGGAACGGGGCAACCCTGCCGCGGCCGTCGTCTGGAAGTAGTTCAGAATGCGGGAATCATACGGCGGCACCTGCCCCTCGATCCCTTCCTCATATAATTTCTCCAAGAGGGACTGTGACGGTTCGTGGAGCGCATAGGCCTCTCGAATCAGGACTGGAATCGCGTCCTGCGCCCGATCCGCTTTGAGCAGCGATGCTCCGACGCTCTCAGCTTCGTCGGGACGGGCGAGGTCCGGGAAGTCCTCCTCCAGCTCCGCCAGATATTGCTGGAAGGCTCGCAGTGCGGCTTGCGCCTCTTTCTGAGCGCGAGGACCTTTGGAAAGTGTCGTCTGTCGCAACTGCGCCAAGGCTTCGCTGGCCTGGCTCATCCCCTGTTCCGCCGCGCGCACCCACCAGCTAATGGCGAGGAGCAAATTCTTCGGCACGCCGTGCCCGGAGCGATAGGCGCTGCCCAGAAAGTATTGCGCTTTGGGGAGGCCGTTCGTGGCGGCGATTTGCAGCTCTTCAGCCGCTTCCGCGTCGCGGTTCGCCAATTTCAACACCAGGCCCAGGTGGTAATGCGCATCGGGAAAATCCGGTTTGAGCTTCAGCGCCTCGCGGTACGATTGGATCGCCGCCAGGAAATCCCGCGTCGTGTAGTGGATCGTTCCCATGTTGTAATGCGCCTGCGCGAGGCCGGCATCCAGTCGCAGCGCTTCCCGAAATTCGGCCAGGGCGGTCCGCCAATCCTGCTTGACCATGAGCGCCGTCCCGAGACCCAGGTGGACCTGGGCGAGGTCGGGCTTGAGCCGCGTCAGCACTCGGTACTCCTCGATGGCGCTTTCCACGTCGCCGAACCGGTAGAGCGCGTCGGCGAGCTTCAGGCGGGCCTCTGCGGCGTCCGGTTTGAGGCGGGTCGCCTGGCGAAGTTGAGCGATCGCGGCGGACAGATCGCCGGCAGCCCACTCAGCAAGCCCCAATTGCAGGCGGATGTCGTAGGCATTCGGCGCGGCGTTCACCGCCTGGCGCAACGCCTCAATGGCTTGCTCCGGCGCCGTGGCGGTTTCGCCGGACGGAGGTTCCTGGGAGGGGGTGACCGGCTCCGAAGCAGGACCGGGCACAGGAGGTTCGGGTGGAGCTTCGGTCGCGGCAGGAGCCGGTTGCTCCTCGGCCACCGAGGCCGAAGGATCCTGAGCCAATGCGGGGGACGTCATCAGCAGCACGAACGCGGCGACAGGAGCCCACCCGCTTTTCATACGATTCCGCGATTCTCCCGGCGACGTATCGGACCAGCGAGCATGATATCACTCGATTCCACAGCGACCTCGGTCGCGCCGAGTCCCTGTCGAGAAGATCGCGAGCAGCACGTAGCGAACAGCCCATCACTATTCGCTGCGCATGGACTCTCACTCACTTTTGGACGCGGGCGGGAGGCCTTCGATGATCAACTGCGCTTCTTCCTTCGGGAGACCTTTGAGCAGGGCTCTCACCCGCGCCGGATCGCGTGGGACGCCCAGACCCTTGGCATACAGGCGAGCTAGGGCGAGCCGGGAATGGGTCAACCCTTCCGCCGCCGTCGTCTCCAAATACCGGAGGATACGGGGATCGTAGGGAGCCAACTGTCCTTCGACTCCCTCTTCGTAAAGCCGCTCGAGCAGATAGTGGGAGACTTCACCGAGCGCATAGGCCTCGCGGATCAGGACCGGAACGGCGTCCTGCACGCGGCCCTGTTTGAGCAAGGTCGCCCCAACCCCTTCTCCGTCGGCCGAGGGCACGAGGTCAGGGAAATCCAGCCACAGATCGGCTCGAAAGTCTTCAAAGGCCTGCGCCGCCGCCGGCGCGTCCTTGGCGCCGCGGGCCCCTTTCTCCGTGGCGAGTCGGCGCAGCCGTGCCAGTGCCGCGCTCGCTTCCTCCACGCCTTGTTCGGCCGCAAGGAACCACCATCCGATGGCGCGAGCCCAACTCTTTTTGACACCCTGTCCGGACTGGAAGGCGTTTCCGAGGAGATACTGGGCTTTGGCCATTCCGTCTCGCGCCGCGAGGAGCAGTTCGTCCACCGCCTCGCTGTCGCGCTTGGCCTGCTTGAGGCTCAACCCCAATCGATAATGGGCATCAGGGTAGTCAGGGTTCAGCTTCAATGCGTTGCGGTAGGCCTCGATCGCCGCCGGCCAGTTCTTCAAGGCGGAGTAGGCGGCGCCCAGGTTGTACTGGACCTGGGCAAGGTCGGGAGCCAGGCGAAGGGTTTCCAACAACTCCGCGACCGCCTCGCGCCATTGCTGTTTGGCCATCAGGGCCACGGCCAAGTTGAGCCGGGCTTGCACGTGGTCCGGCTGAAGCCGCAGCAGCGCGCGATATTCATCGATCGCGCCCTCGAACTCGCCGGCATGGTACAGCGCGGATGCCAGGGTGAAGCGATTTTCAGCCACGTCCGGTTGGCGTCGGACGGCCTCCCGGAGATTGGTGATCGTGCCCGTCTGGTCGATGGCTGGCGGTGCAGGCCTGTTCCGGACGGGTTCACTTGCCGCAGTTGGTAGGCTTTGAGCTGTCTGGGCGAAGGCTGACACAGGAAAGGCTGCGAGGGCGCCCAGCACGATGAGAAGCGTCACCGGAATCGATTGGCCGACCATGAAGCCGGGTATTTCTCCAAGAGGCATGGCAAAAACACACCATATACCAATCCGACTGGACACAGCAACGAGGAGGCGCGCTGACTCCGCCTGCTAAGGGATGCATCTTCATGACGAAGCGATGAAGGCCAGTGATCATGCCGGGTGGAGCCCGGCCCGGAGGCTGCAAACTTCTGCCGGCTCCTGCAGGGCCGATCCTCTGGCCGATCCGGGGCCGATCCTGCGCGGCCCATGTACCCGAGCAGGTTCGGCAGGCCGAGCGCCGTCATGGCTTGGCGGCGCCGTGCCATTCATCCTCGGTGATGAGGCCTTTCTTGATGAGCAGCTCGATCAGCTTGTCCAGTGAGTTCTTGGCAGGTGGTGAAGTCGTAACCTGTTCGGATGCTTTAGGCGCGGTTGGCTGGCGCTTGAGCCCCAGTACGCGAAAGGAGGGCGTGAAGACGATCAGGTACTCTTTGTTGCGCAGCCGCACGGTGACGGGCCGGCTCTCGCTCTGCGGAAGCAGATCGGGTCCGGATCCGGCGGGAATGCGGAAGTAGGGTTTGCCGTCGTCAGTCTCTCCATCCTGTCCGAGGACTTCGAATCGGCTCAAGAACGATTCGCCCTTCAAGGGATCGCGGTCTTCGCCGGCGAGGTTGGTGATCTTGTCCACCACCACCACCAGCGAGTCGCCGATCAGCGGATCGGGCGACAGGTTCTTCACACTGACGTCGTAGCGATATTCGCTGGTGAAGTTGTCGCGGCCTCTCAGCGTCACCACGGCGGTCACCCGGCCGGTGAGATCGGTCAACTGATCGAGGGAGACGGCGGCGAACGCGTGGTAGCGATCAAAGAGACCGACCGCTGTCGGCACTATCCAGATGAGCCATCCGGCCGCGACGATCGCGGTGCGCGTGGTGCGTCTTGCCTGGCGAAGTGTCCCCATGATCATGGTCCAGCATAGCAAAGACGCGGCAACGGATCGAGCTTTTCGCGGGTTGACACCCCGTTCGGGCGGGCGATATTCTCCCCGCCGTGTGTCTATGACGGCTGACCGTGTCATGTTGAAGACTTCGCGTCACCGAGCTCCGCTGTTGCTGTCTCGGTCCCTCGCGACCAAGCTGCTGCGCCTCTACGACTATCCGGATCCGCGTCGCCGCGGGCGGATCATTCGTGGCTATGACCGCCCTCATGCGCTGCGGACGGCCCGTATGTGCGCGGCGATGGCTCGACGGCTAGGCCATGAGCCGGAACGGGTGAAACAGTATCAGATCGCCTGCCTCCTGCATGATCTGGGACGAGCCGGGCTCGACCGCGCCCTCTTCGGCCGCATCTGGTCTTGGGCGAAGGCGCGCGGCATTCCGACCAGGCCGCGCGAATGGCGGGCCGTGTATCCCGAGACACCGTACGGCCGCGAGACGGAGACCTTCCTGGCGCGCTATCGACAGCCGCTCGAAGACGCGGGCATCCGCATGGACGGGTGGGCCCGCGAGCAGGTGGAGATGCGGCTCGGCTATGCGCGCCGGCTCACCCGCCGGTTGCGCGAGATCATGCCGCGGTTGCGAAAACTGGGCGTGCGGTGGTCCCCTTGGATGAAGCAGGTGATGCTGTACTACTACTATCCCGAAAAACTGGCGACGGCGAGGCCCTGGGTGCGGCAGTTGGCGGAAATCCTGGTGGCCTGCGAGCAGTTCGAGGCCTACAGCAACCAACGGCGCGGCCGCGACTATTACGTGCGCACCAAGGAGACGCTTGCCGAAGCCTTCGCGTATCTCGACAAATTGCAGCGCGAAGGCATTCTGAGCGGACCGGTAGTCGGGAGCTTGCGAAATCTGGTCGCCGAGGGGGCGTTCGACGACATTCTGAAGGAGGCGCGCGGCCGCGCCTTGACTCCCGCCGAGAAACGGCTCGTGCGAAGCGTCGTGTAGGAGACGTTGATGCCCGTGAAGAGCGTTCCCTTGCGCATCAGCATGCGCGGAGACTCACAGATCGAGAATATTACCAAACAGGTGCAGCAGGCGCTGGAAAGCACCGGGCTCCGAGCCGGCGTCCTGACCGTGTTCATCAAGCACACCACCGCGTCCATGATGATCATCGAGGACGAGCCCGGCATTCGCGCCGACACCAAGGCGATCTGGGATCGATTGATTCCCCCCAGCCCGGCCTGGCAGCACAACTCCGGGAACCCCGGTGAGGAGAACGGCCACAGCCACCTGCGAGGCCAGATTCAGGGACCGTCGGTGACGATCCCGTTCAACGACGGGGCCATGACGCTCGGGACCTGGCAGCAGATCGTCGTCATTGACTTCGATACCAGGCCGCGCACGCGGGAGTTGGTGATTCAAGTGGTCGGGGAATAGCGACGAGGCTCTTGATCGCGATGAAGACCCCCATCCTCGCCCTCGTCGTCGTTCTCGCCGTTGCCGGGGTGCTGACCGCCGCCGCCGTCCGCACCGACTGGGGCAAACCGTTGGGGGCAAACTACGACGGTCCCGAAGGCCGCCCACGTCCGGTCACCCCGCCCCCCGCGGAACTCGGCGCCGACGAGCGCGCAACCATCGCGGGGTTCGACAAGGCCGCCAAGTCGGTCGTCTTTATCGCCAACACCGCGATCGAGCGCGACCCCTGGTCGTTCAATCTTTTTGAAGTGCCGCAAGGCTCCGGGTCCGGCTTTGTCTGGAACAAGCAGGGGCACATCGTCACGAACTTTCATGTGGTCTACGGCGCCGATGCGATCACGGTGACCTTGGCCGATCAGACTGAATACAAGGCCCGGGTGGTCGGGATCGATCCGGACCACGATCTGGCTGTGTTGCAGGTGCAGGCGCCGGAATCGGCGCTCGTGCCGATCGCGGTCGGCAGCTCCGGCGATCTGCGGGTCGGGCAGAAAGTGCTGGCGATCGGCAATCCCTTCGGGCTGGACCATACGCTGACGACCGGCGTCGTGAGCGCCCTGGGCCGTACGATCAAGTCCATGACTGACCGGACGATCGAAGGGGTGATCCAGACCGACGCGGCCATCAACCCCGGCAATTCGGGCGGGCCGCTCCTCGACAGCGCCGGGCGCTTGATCGGCGTGAATACGCAGATCGTCAGCCCGAGCGGCGCCTTCGCGGGGATCGGCTTTGCGGTGCCGGTCGATACGGTCAATCGGATCGTGCCGGAGCTGATCAAGCATGGCCGGCTCATCCGGCCGGGCTTAGGCGTGTCCTTGGTGCCGGACGCGATCGCTCGGCGTTGGGGCATCAAAGGGTTGGTCATCGGCCGGGTCCAGCCCGGGGGGCCCGCCGCGCGAGCCGGTTTGCGCGGGGCCCGCGAGACCTTCAGCGGCCGCATCGAGATCGGCGATGTGATCGTGGCCGTGGACGGGAAGCCGATCGAGGTCGTGGACGATCTCATGGCGATCCTGGAACGGCACAAGGTCGGAGACCAGGTAACGGTGGACATCCTGCGCGGCACCCGGCGCCAGCAGGTCATCGTCACCTTGCAAGCGATGAACTGACTTTCCCGCGTTTTCTTTTTCATCATGTTCGAGCGAAAGGAAAAGCCGCGCACGAGTTGTGGCGGCTGAGCGAGCGGCGACTGTGTTAAGATGACCCCACTGGTGAATGAACCGGTCGACGCTTCTGGGCTTCGGTTGGAGAGGGAACCATGAGCGACCATCGCAAGCCGGCGGGGGGAGACGACGGGTTCGGGTCCAAGACCGATCGGGGAAACGAGCGGGCTGGCGCGTCCCGGACGTCCTCCGATCCGCTCGAGTTGATCGACGAATGTCTCGCCGCCTTCCCGGACGGCGATCCGCGCCAGAAGATTCTCTACAAGCTGCGACACCTCTTCGTGCTGAGCGCCGCAACCCAGCAGCAGCGCGAGGCGGAATTTAAGAAGCTGAGCGAGGTCGTCGCCAAACTCACCGCGCCGGCGAATCGCATCGGCACCTTGTTGGAACTGCCCGGCGAAGGATTGGCCCGCATCGTGGTCGGCGGGTCGGAGTATTACGCCAATGTGGATCCGCGCGTGCCGGCGGAAGACCTCAGGATCGGCACGCAGATCCTCGTCAACGAAGCCTATGCCGTGATCAAGGCGCTGGGTTACGACCGCAGCGGCCCCGTGCTCAAGGTGGCGGAGACCCTGCCGGACGGCCGCATTCGTTTTGAGCAGGAGCCTGGGAGGCAAGCGCTGATTCTGCAGCGGTCGAGCGATCTGGTCGGGATGGAGCTGAAGGCCGGCGATGAGGTGCGGATCGATCCCAGCCACCGGATCGCGATCGAGCGCCTCGAGGACCGCAAGGTCAAGGCGCATGTGCTCGACGAAGTCCCGAAGGTTACATGGGAGCAGATTGGAGGGCAGCGCGCCGCGATCGAGGCGATCCGTAAGGCCATCGAATATCCGCTGCTGCATGCCGAGACCTTCCGGCGATATCGATTCACTCAACCGAAGGGGTTTTTGCTGTACGGACCGCCCGGATGTGGCAAGACGTTGATCGGTCAGGCCGCGGCGGCCGGCTTGTCGAAATTGATGAGTGAGTCGACGACCGTCGAGTCGTCCGGTTCCGAGCCGGGCCGGCCGCCGGTGACCGGCGGGGTCTTTTTGCACGTCAAAGGTCCCGAGGTGCTCAATATGTGGCTGGGTGAATCGGAGCGCATGGTCCGTGACCTGTTTGCACAAGCGCGGGCCCGGCGAAAAGAAGGGGCGCTGCCGTTCATCTTCATCGACGAGGCGGAATCGATTCTCGGGACGCGCCGGTCGATGCGTGCCTTCAACATCAACAATACGCTTGTGCCCATGTTCTGCGCCGAAATGGACGGGATCGAGTCGCTGCGCGACGTGGTCATTATTCTGGCTTCGAACCGCCCGGACCTGATCGATCCGGCCGTGCTCCGGCCGGGACGGATCGACCGCAAGATCAAGGTCGCCCGCCCGAACCGCGAGGCGGCGGCCGAGATTTTGAAGGTCTATCTCTCGCCGGATCTGCCGCTCGATCCGGCGCTGGTGGCGGCACACAACGGAGACCGGGCGAGCGCCTGCGAGGCACTGATTGCCGACGTCGTGGAGGCCGTCTTTCGGCGCAGCGATGAGAACCGGCTGTTGTCCGTCCGGCTCCGCAGCGGACAACACAAGGTCCTGTATCGCGGGGATCTGGTCAGCGGCGCGATCCTCGCCTCTGTCGTCCAACGGGCGAAAGAACGGGCGATCGAGCGGGCGGTTCACGGCGCCGACGAGGCGGCCTCGCACGGGCTCACAGCCGAAGATCTCCTGGAGTCCGTGACCGCCGAGTATCGGGAGGGTGAAGTCCTTCCGCCGGACGACGCGGCGGAGGAATGGCTGAAGCTGCTGGATCACCATCCGGAACAGGTGGTCGGCATTTCGTCGTTCCGGCGTGGGCGGCTCGCCGAAGAACGGTTAATCGGCCAGATCATTTGAAAGGGTCAGAGGCACAAGGCGATAGGGGATAAGGACGGCCTATGCGTCTATTTGGCCTCGAAACGGAGTACGGCATCACGCGCGGGGACCAGGACACCGTGGATCCGGTGGTCGAGTCGATGGAATTGGTCCGTGCGTATCTCACCGGCTCCTTCGAGAGGACCTGGGACTACAGTGGTGAAGACCCCCACGCGGATGCGCGGGGGTTTCGCGTGCCCAGGTTGCAGCAGGACAAAGAAGAGGATGAATTCGCCACGCGGGACGCTCATCGGCCCTTCTCGTTCCATGAAATGAAAAGCGATCTGGTCCTCCCGAACGGCGCGCGATTTTACAACGACCATACCCACCCGGAATATGCGACGCCCGAGTGCCGGACCCTGCGCGATCTCGTCGCCCATGATCGAGCTGGCGAGCGGATCGTGCGCCACGCAGCCATGCGACGGAACCGGGCGCTGGGCGGCCCGCACGTGCAGCTTTACAAGAACAATACTGATTTCCACGGCCACAGCTACGGGTGTCACGATAACTACCTCGTTGCGCGGGACATCGATTTTGCGGCCCTGGCGTCCGGATTGTTGCCGTTTCTGGTCAGTCGCCAACTGATCGCCGGAGCGGGGAAGATCGGGGTCGAGACGCGGGATGCGGGATTCCGTCCCGGCTTCTTTCAGCTCTCGCAGCGCGCGGATTTCATCGAGACCGAACTGAGCGTGGACACCATGCACAATCGGCCGATCGTGAACACGCGCGATGAGCCCCACGCGGACCGAACGAAGTACCGCCGCCTTCACCTGATTCTTGGCGATGCCAACATGTGCGAATATGCCACGGCATTGAAAGTCGGAACGACGCGGCTCGTGCTGGAGTTGATCGAGCGCAGGGCGGCGCCGGCCTTGGAGCTGGAGCGGCCCGTCGAGGCGGTCAAAGCCTTCTCGCGCGATCCGGATTTCAAAACCGTGGTCCGGCGCAAGTCGGGCGGGACCATTTCCGGCTGGGAGCTTCAGGAGGCGTATTGCCTTGCCGCGCAGAAGGCGTTCTCCGACCGAGACGCGGAAACCGAATGGGTGGTGCAGGAATGGACCGAGACGCTCAGGCTGCTGTCCGAGGATCGTTCACGCTTGATCGGCAAGCTCGACTGGGTGACCAAGCTGTGGCTCCTGGAGACCTTCGTGCAGGAAGAGCGGCTCGATTGGGATGATCCGTGGCTGGCCAGTCTTGATCTGGAGTATCACAACCTCGATCCCGAACGCGGTCTGTATCTCGGGCTGGAAGCCGAGGGCGGAACGACCCGTTTGGTGACCGAGCCGGAGATCGAAGCGGCCATCGGCGCCGGGCCGGCCGATACGCGGGGCGGCATCCGCGGTCTGTGCGTCCGTCGGTTCCCCGATCAGATCAAGTCTGTCCAATGGGAACGGGTGCAGTTCGCCGGAGGTGTGTTGCCCGGGACGCTCGACATGAGCGATCTGTTCGAGCCGGAGGAGATCGAGCGTCTTGCCGAAGTCTTGCAGAAGGCGGCTTCCCTTGCCGATGCCTCGGCGCTGTGGAGCCAACGAAAGGAACGCAGGTCATGAACCACCAGACGATGTTCGAGCGACGCGAACGGCCGTTCGATCCGATGCCGAGACCGGTCAGCCCGTCGGAAGAAGGCGAGGGGCCCAAGCGCCCGGAAACCGGGTCGCCGGAGAAAGACAACCTGCTGAAGCGGATGCGCAGGGTGGATCCGAAACAAGCGGAGCGCTATCGGCAGAGGACAGGACAATAGGCTCCAGGTAACTGGAAGGGTTATAGGCAATGGGCGCATAAGTGTGAGGGCTGAGATCCTCTTTGCCTATCGCCCATAGCTCAGAGCCCCTAGCTTGGAGGCTTCAATGGGTATGGAGGGCGACTTCCTCGAGTTGTTGAAAGACCGAGGCTATCGGTTCGGCGCCGCCGGGACCGTCGGCGGGGGCGGCGGGACGGGACCATCGGCGGAGATCGCGTGTGGGACGACGATCCTGGCGATGAAGTATCGGAATGGAGTTCTGGTCGCCGGAGACCGCCGGGCCACGTCGGGCAACACGGTGATGTACGACCGGACAGACAAGGTGCTGGAGCTGGATCGCCACAGCGTGATGGCGATCGCGGGCGTGCCGGCGACGGCCTACGAAATGGCCCGCATTCTGGAGCATTCGTTCAAGTACTACCGCCGCACGCAGTTGCAGGAATTGAGCTTCGAGGGGAAATTGCGCGCCGTGTCCAAGCTGCTGAAGGAGAACGTCGCGGCGGCGCTCGCCGGAACCGGCGCCGTCGCTCCCATCTTCGCTGGCTATGATGTCGAGCAAGGGACGGCCAAGATTTTCTTCTACGATATTCTCGGCGCGGAGTTCGAGGGCGTGGAATATGCCGTCTCCGGTTCCGGGTCGCCCACGATTCGCGGTATTCTCCATTATCTCAACACCTGGGGTGTCCAGCCGCTGAGCGCACAATCCGAGGAGGAGGCGGAGACCCAGGCGCTGCGGCTGCTCACCTGCGCGGCGGAGTTTGATTCCGCAACGGGCGGAGTGAACCGCGAGGCGAATCTCTACCCGGTCGTGAAGCTGATCACGGAGGCCGGCGTGCAGGCCGTGCCGGAGAGCCGGCTCAAGTCCTTGTTTGACGAGAAGGTGGCACGCCATGTTTGAAGAACCGTATCGCTGGGTCGAAGCCGTCGGCAACCGTCGTCAGTATCTCGACGAACAGTTCAAACAAGGCAGTCCAGTCGTGGCCCTGTCCTATGCCGACGGCGTGCTGCTGTTGACCGTGAGCCGGGGAACGCCCAAGCTCTATGAAATCTACGACCGCATCGCACTGGGCGGCATGGGCCATCCGGCCGACCTGGAGAAACTGCGATTCAGCCTGCTGGAGATGGCCCATGTCGAGGGGTTCAACCGGTCGCCGTCGGACGTGACCGGCGCGCGCTTGATGAAATACGGTCTGGCCCCGACCATCAAGCAGGCGTTCGAAGAAATTTTCAAGGCCCCGTTCATCGTGAAAATTTTGCTGGCCGAGTTGGGACTCAGACCGGGGCGCGATGCGTTTCTAACCATCAACTATGACGGCACGTTCGAAGAAACGACCGGATGTGCGGTGCTCGCGGCCACTCAGGCTATTCAGACCGAAATGAGAGCGTATCTCGAGCAGGAAGGCGATCTGGCCTCCGCCTCGCTGGAACAGGCGGTCTCGAGCGCGGTCTGCGCCTGGGCGGTGGGTTCGTCGGCGCAGATCCTCGAACGGACCGAGGACAGGCAAGGCGGGGACAACCCTTCCCGATCTGATCATGCTCAGCCCGCGCCATCGGCGCCTGACAAGGCTCGGTTGCTCGCCCATCTGCGGGAAACGGTGGCAGAAAAAACGCTCGAGTGCGCCGTTCTAGAGCGCGGGGCACCCGGTTCGTCCAAGTATCGCGCGCTCAAACCGGAGGAAATCGGGCGATTGCTGCCGCGTGAACTGAGAAACGTGAAGCGTGACTCGTAGACAAGACGGTGCGCATTCGCTTGCGGTTGACAGTTCGCGAATGACGGATCTTCATGCTGAACCGCATCTTCGGCCTCGAAACCGAATACGGCTTGCTCATTCATCAGGATCGCCCGGCTCACTCGCCTGCATGGCTGGCGCACCGCATCCGCGATCATATCTTCCGGGTTCAGCGCCGCGGCGTGCTGGACCTCCATCACCGGGGCCATGATGAACCGCCCGGTAACGGCGGGTTTCTGACCAACTCCGGCCGAATCTATCTCGACATGGGTCACCTGGAATATGCCTCGCCCGAGTGCGGCACGTTGGCCGATCTGGTCGCGTCCGATCGGGCCGGTGATCAGATTTTGCAGACGGCCCTGCAGGACCTGGGGCTGGCTGAGACAGTGTCGCTGATCAAGAACAACATCGATCACGAAACCGATGCGACGTTCGGCTCCCATGAAAATTATCTCGTCTCGCGGCGGTTCCCGTTCTCGCGCCGGGGACTCGCGCCGTTGGTCTCCTTTCTCGTCACCCGCCAGATTTTCGCCGGGGCCGGGCGCGTGGGCGCCGCGAGCCCGCAGGACGGGTGGCTCCAGCGGGATCGGCTGATCGTGCCGCGCGCGGCGGTCGCGGCTCATCGCAATCGACCGGCGCTGCCCTTTCAGATTTCCCAGCGGGCGGATCACATCGTCAACGATTTCTTCGAGTGGGTCCAACAGAACCGGGCCATCGTGAATACCCGCGATGAGCCGTTGGCCGATCCGAATCGGTTCCGCCGTATTCATCTGCTGGTGGGCGATTCCAACATGGCGGAGTACGCGACGGCCTTAAAGATGGGCACCACCGCTGTGGTGCTCCAACTCATCGAGGAGGGCCACGCGCCCAAGGGCTTGGAGATCCAGGAACCGGTGGAGGCGCTGCAGGACATTTCCCAAGACCAGGATCGCCGATGGCTGGTCACGTTAACGTCGGGGAAAACGATGTCCGCCATCGACATCCAGGAGCGTTTTCTGGAAGCGTCCCAGGAGCACTGCAAAGGGCAGGACGAGGAGACCGATTGGGTACTGGAGCAATGGGAACAGACCCTTGTCGATCTGCGCGGCGAGTATACGAAGCTGCTCGGACGCGTGGATTGGGCCTCCAAGCTGTGGTTACTGGAGACGTTCCGGGAGGCAGAGCGCGTCGAGTGGGACGATCCGATTATGAGAAGTTTGGATCTGGAATACCACAACCTCCATCCCGGCAAAGGGTTGTACTGGGGGCTCCTGGAGGAGGGACGAGTAGCGAAACTGACGGCGGACAAGGCGGTCGAGCTGGCGCAAGATCGTCCGCCGAGAAATACGCGCGCCTTCGGGCGGGGAGAGCTGGTTCGTCACCTGCTGGCCTGCGACCCTCCGCATGAGCCTGATGACCGCGGGCCAGACGAACGGTACTTTCCCGCCTATGTCATCAACTGGTCGATTTTCCAGCTTCGCGGCCGTCCGCCATTCCCGATGCCGGATCCATTTAAGACCTATGTGCAAGAAGTGCGGGACCACCTCGCTGGGTGAACACGCTTGCGGGGGCGGCCAACGCGTGTTGGACGATATGAGCGCTTCGTTCCTGACCGGCCTCACCGAAAAATCCACTAGCCGATCGATCCTCTAACTCGTTGATTTGCCATATTCAGGCGGCCTCGCCCAGATCGAGTGCTAAGATTCTCTCAACACTGCAGGAGGATAGCCATGCAGGCGTCAATGGCCTTCTCTTCAGCCGGACAGGCGACCACCTTCGCATTGCCCTTGGCGTTCGTGCTCGTATTTGTGGTGATCGGAGGAGCGGAGGAACGGGCTGGAGCTGCGGACGCTGATGGGAAGAAGCAGGGCGGATCCGAGCTGCTGCGGAACATTCAGCGGATCGGGAACAACGCGGGAAGAGAAATTTCGAAGGCCGCGAGCGCCGGAGCCGAAGCGGTGAACAAGGCGGCGAAAAAAGCCAACGGCAAAGCCGGTAAGTAACACAGGAGGGAGGAGGAAGACGATGGCAGAGGGCATCTCGAGCATGAAAACCAAGGGTTGGGTTGTGCAGTATGGTGTGGCGATCGTCCTGGCGTTGCTGCTGGGTGTGATTCTGGGTCATATCCCGCTGTTTACAGGGACGACGCTCGGAATCGCCAAGCTCAAGGCCTCAGATGTGGCTCAGTTCCTGGGCTACGGAGGCGCGCTGCTGATGTTTTGGCTGTTCGGACGCCACGCAGCCATCCATTTCCCGGAGGAGTGGAAGTGGTGTTCGCCGTTCCGGGAGATGATCATGCCGGCGGCGACGTTGATCGTCGTGACCGCCGGGTACGGGGTTCTGCTGCTGATCTGCGGTCCGTTCTTGGGAAAGACCGGCAAAACCATCTACAACTGGTTGTTTGTGGCAGGCATCGTCGCCGCGGCAATCTGGCTGGTCGTGACGTGGTTTCTGAAGAGCGCGCCGCTGCTCGCATCGCTGGAGATCCAGAAAAAAGGGAAGCGACAGCCGGCCTGATGCGTCACGCGCTTATGCGGCTCCCTCCTGCTGCGCGACTTGGAGGCTGGGTTCCGTCGGTCGAAGGATCGGATCGCATGCCAGGCCACAGCCTTTTCCCTATCTGTTTCCGCAGATGCCTGACTCATCCGGAATGGTTATGACTTCGTCGTGCTCACGCCGTGCAGTGGCCTAGGCGTTGCGGCTCTCCCGTTCTTCGCTGTTACCCGCACAGGCGTTCCCGGGCGTCCGCCTTCCACGATCTCACGCGCCAGCGATGAAATACGTAAGAATCGTGCTGGGTGGACGTCCGAGTTAAGACTTGACTCTGTGTCGGACTGTTGTATGAAGGGATCAGCCACTCGCAAGGATACGGTTCTGAAAACAAATGTTGGAGGACCGCGCACGATGGCAGTGGAACAACGCCGACCCCAGTATGATCCGAAGAGTTTGTTGAATTCCCAGCCGGTCATTATCACCGTCGTCGATCCGGCTACCTACAGGGTTCAGTTTCAGAACGAGACCGGCCTGAAGAAATTCGGCGACATCTCCGACGCGCCCTGTTACGAAAAGATCGCCGGCTGCGCGGAGCCCTGTACCTTTTGTCGGATGCCGGAAACGGTGCAGACCGGAGATATCACCTGTAACGAAGTGCTGCTGCCGAACAATCAATGTCTCCTCGTCCAATGGTCGAAAGTCGTGACGGTAGACGGACGGGTCCATGTCGTGGAGACGATCACGGATATCACCGAACGCAAACGGAACGAAAAGGCTCTGCAGCAGGCGCAAAAAATGGAGGCGATCGGCAGGCTGGCCGGCGGCATCGCGCACGATTTCAACAACTTGCTGACGATCATCAACGGCTACAGCCAGCTTCTGGCCGAGGAGTTGGTGCATCATCCCTGTCGGAAAGAGGTGGACATGATCCGTCAGGCCGGCTCGCGCGCTGCGGCCCTGACCAAGAAGTTGCTGGCCTTCAGCCGCCACCACATTCTGGATCAAAAACCCCTGGAGCTCAATGCGCTGATCCGGGACATGGAAGAGATTCTGCGCTGCCTCATTGGCGAGCAAATCACGATTGTGACGTGGCTGAATCCGGAGGCTGGCGCGGTGCTGGCCGACCCCGTGCAGTTGGAGCAAGTCATCCTCAATCTGGTCATCAATGCGCGCGATGCCATGCCGCAGGGAGGAGTCGTGACGATCGAGACTTCCAATGTCGACTTGAGCGACGAGTATCTCCGCCGGCATCCGGGAGCCAAGCCAGGACGCTATGTCGCCCTGTCTGTGCGGGATACCGGTTGCGGCATGGACGCTGAAACGCAAGCCCGGCTGTTCGAGCCGTTCTTCAGCACGAAGGAAGTCGGCAAGGGAACCGGGCTCGGACTCGCGACGGTCTACGGAATCGTCAAGCAAAGCGGTGGCTATATTGAGGTCGCCAGCGAAGCGGGACGGGGGTCAACTTTCAAGGTGCTCCTGCCACGGATCGAGGCCAAAATCCAAGACGCCCAAGCATTCACTGTTCCGGAGCGCCAGGCGGAGAATGACAAAACCGTGCTCGTGGTCGAAGACGAGGGCGGAGTCCGATCGTTTATCGCGACGATCCTCAGAGCCCAAGGCTACCACGTCCTCGAGGCGTCCGACGGTGTCGAAGCGCTCAAGCTGATGCAAACGCACGCCGGTGCATGCCGGTTGGTGATCACCGACGTCATCATGCCACGGATGAACGGGCCGGCCTTGGCGCAGCACCTTGCGGCGTTCATTCCCGATCTCAAAGTCCTCTTCATTTCCGGGTACACAGGCGACACGATCTCAGCCAACGGAGTCGACGAGCGATGCGTCTTCCTGCCCAAGCCCGTCATGCCCCGGACGCTGGCGGACAAGGTCCAGGAGATTCTTTCTCACTGACTCGCCGCGAACATCGCATCCGAACGAACCGGCCTTCCAGCGAATCCCG
Source organism: Nitrospiraceae bacterium (assembly GCA_037443165.1). Classification (GTDB taxonomy): domain Bacteria; phylum Nitrospirota; class Nitrospiria; order Nitrospirales; family Nitrospiraceae; genus DATLZU01. The sequence continues at coordinate 35,547 of JBBIOW010000011.1, forward strand.
CGGACTCCATGCCACGGTTTCATCGGCGGGAGCAACGGCCGGCCGCTTCAGATGGCCGGAGATCCTTCGCCATGACCTCCACGAGGCGGTTTTCTACCCAATAACGGTCCTCATCCGGTTTGCGGCGTTGGAAAAAACCGCAGTGCCCTCCGTGTGTGGGCGCGATGAGCTTGATGCGGGGATTGTTGCGCAAGGCGGACGTCTGGAACGTGGTGTAGGGGATGAAGGGATCGTCTTGAGCGGTCATGATAACGGTCGATATGCGGATCTGCGCAAGGACATGCCGTGCGCCGGCGCGTTCGTAATAGTCGTCAGCATCGCGATAGCCGCCGTCCGGCGCCGTGTACCGGTCGTCAAATTCCTGCATCGTGCCGATGGCCCGCAAGTCCGACAGGTCGAACTTGCCGGGAAACAGCGCCGCCTTGCGTTGTATTCTGGCCTTCAGGCGTTTCAGGAAGTAGGAATGGTAAAGACGATTGCGAGGCTGTTCCAGCGCGTTGACGCAGGCCGCCGGATCGATATTGGGGCAGACGGCCAACACGCCTCGGAGCGCGGGCAAATCGGCTCCCGCCTCGCCCGCCGTCTTCAAAACAAGATTGCCGCCCATGGAATACCCGACCAGCCAGATGTCCGACAGCCCGTCCACATTCGTCAGTTCCTCGACCACGGCCTTGTAATCCTCACTGAGCCCGCTGTTGTATAACGTCGGAGTCAGGGCCTCAGTTCCTCCGCAGTTGCGCTGGTTCAACCGCACGACGTTCAGGCCTGCCAGCCAGGCCTTTGCAGCGATCCCGCGCATGTAGTGCGATTCGCTGCAGCCCTCCAACCCGTGCACCAATACGGCGGTCCGGTAGGCTTTCTTGTCTTTGTGCCAATGGCAGAAACCGAGCAGTTTGGTGTCCTTTGCGACGGAAAATAGCCGCGCCTCCACCGGCACGTCGCGCAACAGATCTTGTCGAGGCCACAGGCGCGGCACGATGGTCATGGCATGGGGGTCTCGAAGTAACGGGTGCGGGTCGAAACGAGGAAGGCTACTCAAGGGATCCATCGAGGCTTGGAAACGCAGAACGTCAGCTTCGAGTTGATGCAGAGCGGTCTGAGAGAAGAGTGGCTCCCCGAATGTACCGGTCTACTAACGGCCGGGCCAGCCTCGCCGA
>JBBIOW010000012.1:0-19689 GCA_037443165.1 Nitrospiraceae bacterium
CGAGGAGATGCGCAGGTTTCCACATGGCTTTACACCATCGCCTCTCGGGCATGCCTGCGGATGCGGCGGAAGCGGAAAGGAGAGCCGGAGCGGGAACTTTCCCTGGAAGAATTCATCCCCACATCAGAAGGCGAATTCAAGCTGCAGATTCCGATGGACGGCCTCACGCCCGAGGAAGCGCTGCAAAACAAGGAATTGCGGAGGGCCCTCGATCAGGCCATCGAGAAACTGCCGCCCAAGTATCGGATGGTGCTGGTCTTGCGGGATATGGAAGGATTGAGCGCCAAGGAGGTCGGCACCATCATGGGACTGAACGAACGGGCGGTGAAATCGCGCCTCCACCGGGCCCGGTTGTTTGTGCGACGAGAGTTGAGCGCACGCGGCATCGCCCGACAGGGCGAGACCGGCGGTAAAGAAAGGATGGTCCTATGAAGAGGCGGTCCCGGATGGCACCGGCGGAAAAGAACCAGTCCCATCAACGCCACGGTCATGGGAAAGCCCATTGTCTCAAAATCCTGAAGCAGTTGTCCGCGTACCTCGATGAAGAGCTGTCTCGCGAAGTATGTGAAGAAATCCGCAGGCACTTGGGCGCCTGTCCCAACTGCGAAGAATTTATCGAGTCCCTCAAACAAACCATCACCCTCTGCCGACACCGCCCCGTCCGGCCATTGTCCCCGACCGCCAAAGCTCGGCTTCGTCGTCAAATCCTCGAGGCAGCCGCTTCCCTCTGATCAAGAACTCGGGACACCGGTCGCGCCGCGGTTATTGCCGGAGACAGACCCGTCCGCCCACAGGACCGGGTGGCACCGCCGAGCAGATTCGCAGTATGATAGATGCCAGCGTCGATGCCGATGAGCCACCCAACCCGAACGGAACTCATGGGGCAACTTGGTCTCCGGATTGCGATAGCCCTCTGCCTCACCATCGTCGGCTTCGTCTCATCCGCTCCATCCGGGCGGGCCGGCGCCGACAGCGGGCAGGAGCAGCCGGTCATAGTCGAGATTCGCTCCCGACAATTTCTGCCGGATCGCGTCGTGCTGCAGTCCGGGCGAAAGACCGCGCTTGTCTTTCTCAACCAGGATTCGGAGTTGCACGCGTTCGTCCCGGTGGGGCTCTTCGCGGGCGTCAACGTCAATATCGCCGGCAACGGGGCGCCGGAATTCGATGCACATGGGTTCAAGCGCGTGATTATCCCCCCCGACGGCCGCGCCGAGATTCGATTCGTTCCCGACCGGCCCGGCGAGTACGCGTTCTTCTGCGATATGCCCGGTCACGAGATGCGGGCGACGATCGTCGTCCAGTGAGGCATGAGGGCGCGAAGTCGTTCGTCGCAGCGACACCCCTTTCCTGGTTCCTGTCGCGGCTGGACCGCCGGCGGCTTTGTGGGCTGGCTTGTGATGATCGGTTCGGTCGGGATCGCCGCCGCGGCTCTGGCCGGCAGCGTCCAACCCGGTTATCTGGAGCGCGGCAAGGCGATCTACGAGCAGCGCTGCGTCGTCTGTCACGGGCCGGAAGGCCGGGGGGACGGGGTACAGGCACCCTTCCTCTCGCCCAGGCCAGCCAGTCTGATTTCGGCGGCAACGTCGGCCAAGACGGATCAGGAACTGCTGCGCGTCATCGCGAACGGGAAACCCCGGACTGCGATGTCGGCGTGGAAGGACATCCTGAGCGAGGAGGAACAGCGAGACGTGTTGCGGTACATCCGGTCGTTGATCCGCTTTAGCCAGCCCATGCTGACCCCGCCTCCACCGGCCGGCAATCAATAATACCCGTCCCCTCTCGTCCCTCTTTCCTCTCGCGCAAATGACATGCTAAGGTACCGTTTCTTCGGGATATTCTTTGAAACGGAGGATCGATCATATGTTCCGGCGTACCTCGTTGCGAACCGCTTCTGTTCTTCTGTGCCTTGCCATGAGTGTGTTCATCGCATGGGGGCTGATGGACGACAGTCAAGCGGCTGCCGCGTCGGCCTCGAAAACCGTCAAGAAAGCCAAGCCTTCCGGTCGCCCGTCACCGTCGATTGCCGCCGCTCAGCGGTATGCGGAAGCGTTGGCCAAGGGCGATCGCATCACTGTGGGCCAGCTCGATTTCGCGTGCCTGTATACCATGGTGAAGGCGGCCGGAGGCAAGCTCAAGACATTCCCGGCGGAATCCGACCCCGTGTACGAAACATGTTGGAAACAGATCACGGAGGCCCATGCGCCCGCCATCGACACGAGCAATCAGGGCATGGATCTCTTATGGCCTAGCAAGGGCGACCTTGTCTTCTTCGGCGAGGAGTTGAATCGCTATCCGGCCTCGGCCTTTGTCATGGACAAACTGGGGTTGTCACCGCCGGGAAGCGGGTTGCGCGTGAAGCCGCAAGGAACCGCGCCCCTGCCCGCCGCTTCCTTTCGCGTGCAGTCAGATGGGCCGGTGCTCGGGGCGCCGGCGACGCGGGTGATGCTCAACATCACCTATCAGGACCCCCTCACCTCGCCGGTGACGTACGCGCCGGGCACATACAAGTGGGCGAACACGATCAAACGGCCCAGGCGGGCGCTCAAGTCCTTGGTGGTGCAGTGGGTCGTCCTGTCAGGGCTGCGCAAGCACGGGTTCCCGAGCGACCTCGCGGTCCTCAACCTGCCCGTGGCGACCCTGGGTGACGGAACAGAAGGGGTACAGGAGGCCATTCCCTTCGTCACGGAAACCAGCGGAGCGGTTCGCGACTCGCTGGTCTGGTGGGGACCGAAAGATGTGCCAGGGCTGCTGATCGCGGCCGTCGGGCGGGCCGTGTTGTTCCCGGACCTGCGCGACCGCGTCGCGATGCTGAACCGGGTGCTGATCATCGATCCCGACCAGCCGGAAGCCCTCACGGTGCTGACGCGCGACCTGTACGCGATGCTTCTGCGGGAAGGGGCCGCCGCGCATCGGCTCCCCGTGAAGGATGGAGCGCTGGCCGACCGCGTCAGCGAGCTCTATTGGAACACCTATGCGCAGACGACCAGAACGGACTTGTCGCTTGGGATGGAGATGGGCGGGTTCGACAAGCCCACGGCGGCCGACTATCTCTATCGCATGATTCCCGCCATGGAAGCGCTTGCCCGGGTACGGCCGGAAGTGATCGAGAACCGGCTGCGGCTGGGCATCGCTTACCGCTGGAACAACGATCAACTCGCCGCCATCGAGACCCACGAAGCGCTGCTGAAAGAAGCCCCGTTGCCCCGCGCGGTGCTGCGGGCGCGGGTGCTCATCGAGCTGGCCTGGTCGCGGATCGAAAAAGTCGCGTGGAACCGGTTCTACGATGATCCGGAGATTCGGCAGGCGTACCAGGAAGCGGGCGAAGCCCTGAAACTGGCCGACCAGCCGTTGGACAAATTCACCGCCGCCTATACGATGGCCTACAGCATGCTCTTCATGCCGAACCGCGACCACGACGCCATGCTCAACCATCTCACGGAAGCGCGGCGTTGGTACGATCAGATCCCGGGCGCGTCGCAGGAAGTGTGGCAGTACTGGCTCGGTCAGGAACTCTTGAAAGCGGTGTTGGACGCCGACCCCAAGTTCAAGCCGCTATTCGCTGCCTCGTAAAATAGCTCTCCTCCATCGGAGAACAGCTTTCAGCAATGTTCTCGCAGAACCAACAGCTGATAGCTATTTTTTCATTCTCGCCAGCTCTTCAAAATACGCCGCGAACGCTTTCATTCCGCCTGAAGCTTGGCCCCAGTCGAAGAACTCGTTGGGCGCGTGGTAGCCATGCTCGGGCAGGCTCAGGCCGAGGAAGAGAATCGGCACGTTCCAGGCCTGCTGCATCGTCACCACCGCGCCGATCGAGCCGCCCTCGCGAATGAAGGCCGGCTCTTTGCCGAAGCCCGCCTTCACCGCCCGCTTCACCGCCTCAACATAGGGCCCGTCGAACAGGCCGCGGAACGGCTGCAACATCCCTTCGCGCTCGACCACGACGCGCGGATTCTGCTTGGCGATAAATTGCCGCAGCAGCCGGAAGATCTTTTCGGGCGTCTGATTCGGCACCAACCGCATACTCACCTTTAGTTCCCCATAGCCCGGAACGACGGTCTTCACACCAGGCCCTTGATACCCTCCCGCCAAGCCATGTACTTCGAACGTGGGCATGGCCCAGATCCGCCGGAGCAGATCGGCCCGCTCGGTCGTGCGCAGCGTCTGGAAGCCGTAGGCCCGCATGAAGCGCTGCACCTGAAACCCCGACGCCAGGAAGCTTTTGATCTCGGCTTGGGTCGGCTTGACCACATCGTCGTAGAACCCGGAGATCTTCACGCGGCCGGTCTTGGCATCGACGCAGGCGTGCACCAGATCGGCCAGTTCGGCGAGCGGGTTCCGCGCCGCGCCGCCCGTCAGGCCGGAATGGGCATCCTTTTCGCCGGTACGCAGCGTCAGGCGCGCGCCGAGCAAGCCGCGCAACCCGTACGGCACAGCGGGGCGTCCTTTCGCGATCCAAATCGTATCCGACACCACCACTGAGTCCGGTCGCGGGACGGCTTCGTGATCGCGCAACGCTGTCGCGAAATGCGGACTCCCGATTTCTTCTTCGAGTTCCCAGAGAAAGCGGATGTTGATCGGGACCCCCTGCTCGACCGCGTACCGGGCGCCAAAGAGCGCAGTCAGCGCCGGGCCCTTGTCATCCGTGGCACCACGCCCATGGTACAGACTGTCCTCCTTGCGAAAGGCGAATGGCGCCTGGCGCCACTCCGGCTCCTGCGCCGGCTGGACGTCGAGATGGTTGTAAATCGTGACCGTCGGATGTCTCGCGCCGGTCGTCCAGCCGCCGGACACGACCGGATAGCCGCCGGTTTCTACGATGCGCGCCTCGGCCCCGAGACTGGTCAGAAACTGCACGGCCAGGTCGGCCGTCCGTCGGATATCCGCCGACCGCCGGGGGTCCATACTGATCGACGGAAGTTGGACGATCTCGGCCAGCATCTCTTCAAATCGCGGCCGAGTCTCATCGATATACGCATCGATCAATGTCTTGCTCGTTGCCATCGCTGCCCCTCCACTCGTCACACGTCGCGCGGGAGCGGCATTATAGCCGGACGCGGTGTGGGGAGAAAGCCGACAGAAGCATGGTAGAATCGCTGGCGATGAGCGTGAACCCGTCACCGGCGCTGCCGCTGTTGATGTTCCTCCTCATGCTCAACCCGCTCGTTGCGTGGGCCGAGGAGCCGATACCGGTCCAGGACATCCTCGCCGATCCCGACGCCTACCATTTGCGACTCGTGACGGTCCACGGCACCGCGCGGGATATCGAGCCGCTCGATCCCTACACGCTGCCGAGCGGAGTCACCTGTTATAGCGCCTATCTCTTCCGTCTTGACGACGACACGGGGTCCCTCCCCGTCGCCGTCCTGGGCATCTGCGGCGTGCCGGTGTTTCGCGACCCGGAGGTTGAGGAGGGCGACCGCGTGACGGTCACGGCCTCCATTCAGGCGCCGGGCCACGGCAGTTATTACCTGACGCTGGAAGGCCTGCGCATCTCCACGGCGGAACGCGGACGGGTGCAGGCCGTCGCGACCAAGATCGAACGGTCCGCCGAGTGACGCGGTCGGCTGTGTGAGTTCCCGGCCGTCGCGAGTTCCCGACGCTTGACCCCGTCCCCGATCCTTCCGGTAGGATAGACACACGACGGGGAAAGGAGGGGACGCCGATGCGAACCGCACAGGAACTCAAGGAAGGCCAAGCCATTCTCCTCAACGGCGAGCTTTATAAGATCCTATCCATCGAGCATCATTCGGGCACCGCGAAATTTTCCGGCATCGTACGGGCGACGCTTCGACATCTCGCGACGGGAAAGGAGCGAGAGATCCGCTGGAACCTGGACGACCGGGTCGACGACGTGCTGCTCGAGCGCGTGAAGATGCAGTTCCTGTACGCCGACGAGGACCACGTGTTTTTCATGCACCCGCAGACCTATGAACAGGTCTCGCTGCCTCGTCCGGCGCTTGAGAAAGCCCTCTCGTTTCTCAAAGAAGGCGACACGATTCAGGTCGAATGTCATGACGGGAATCCGGTGGCGGTGGATCTTCCGAAAACCATCCCGGTGACGGTCACCGCCTGCGGGTCCGGGATCCGGGGCCAGGGCGAGAACACCATGAAGGACGCCATGCTTGAGAACGGCATGTCGATCCTCGTGCCCCAATTCATCCAAGTGGGCGATACGATCCTGGTCGAGATGGAAACCGGCAGATACTTGGATCGCGTACGGAAGGAAACCAAGCGGGCGTCGTGAGGGCCGAGCACACCGGCCATGCGTTCAGTCGCGGCTTGTGTTTTTAGGGAGACCGGCGGCGGACACGGGACCGTTTGCGTCGTCGGAGCTGAACCGCTTCTTCCATCAGCTTCAACTGCCCGATCAAATGCTCCCGAACATCCCGGTCGCCGACCCTGAGGATTTCGGCGCAGCGCTCCAGGGAGGCTTGCTCTTCCGCATCGAGCTCTTCCCACACTTCGGCTAAACGGCGAAACGTCGCATCAGGGACTCTGCCCGCCCCGTACATCGCGGGCGACGTTTCCGCAGCAACATCCGCATGCCAGGTCGGCCCCTTGCCGGTGCGCAACCAATCGACGTTTCTTCCCGTGAGATACGCGACACGATACAACCACCCTTCAGGGATTTCACCGCGATTAATGGCGGAGACAATGGACTGGGGACGAATCTCCAGGCTGACCGCAAGCTGAGCCTGCGTGTTCAGATTCAGGGCCTGAAGCAGCCGGTCAATAATTTCGCGAGGTTCTGACCCCATTCGATATCAGCTTATTTCATGTTGACATGGGATAAGGTTTTACTTACATTCCCTCAGAACGCAGAAGCCGCCTACGATCGAGAAAGACCGAGGAGGTCAGGCTCGCACCCAACGACCGATTGTCGAATGGATGGCTGAACGCACCACGGGCATGTCTCGCCGGCGTGCCCGTGGCCGGGCGGGGCGTATCCGCTGTCTTGGAGGACCGATACGCTCCGCCTTTATTAAGGGCAGAAGTCTAGCGACATTTCACAGGGGATTCAATGTGGCAGTCCAAGGCCGGGGAGGCTCAGTCCGCCTGAGCGAGTCGATGCAAAGGTCGAAGCATGGCGGGACACGCTACAATTCTACTGGTCGATGATGAACGGATGGTGCGGAATGTCGTCGGCGCCATGCTTCAGAGACACGGTTACACCGTGTTAGAAGCTCAGGATGGAGCCGAGGCCCTGCGAATCTGCCACGAACATGCGGGACCGATCCACCTCTTGCTCACCGATGTGCTCATGCCGGAGATGAACGGGCGAATGCTGGCGGAGCGGATCAGGTCATTCCGTCCGGATATCCGGATCCTCTACATGTCTGGCTATACGGGCAATGTCTTTCCCGCTCGCTCCGATAGCCAATCCGCCATTGCCTATATCCAGAAACCCTTCTCGCCTGCCGAATTGGCCCGCAAGGTGCGCGAGATTCTGGGCTAGAAAACACACAGTCGCGTCCCTTGTTTTTACGACCCCTCCAACTCCTTCAGCCGCGCGCGGTGTTGGTCCGGGTTCACACCGGATTCGACGAGGGCCCGGAGGACCTTGATCAACTCGGCCTTCACGCCGACTTGATACGATAGCCGGCCGAGTTCTACGAACACCCGCAGGGCCTCTTCGAACGCGGCGCGGGCCGACTCCAGATTGTTCGGCCGCTGAACGCCGCGGTCCGCCAGCATCCGATACGCCGTCCCCAGATTGTTCTGCGCGCGACCGTAGCTCAGCCAGGCTTCCTGTCGACGTCGCAGGTGAATGGCGTCTTGGATGACCGCGATCGATCGCGCAAGGTTCTGCTCCGGCTCGATGCCGCGTTGTGCCATGACTTGATAGGTGATGCCCAAGTTATTGAGCGCACCCGCGTGGTTTCCCTCGTTCTCCAGCCGCTTCCACAATTCGGCAGCGATCCGCAAGGCGCCCTCGGATTTTTTGAGATGCTCAGCCGGCTCCGGCTCGTCCTCGGCCAGCATGCGGTACGTCAACCCCAGACCGTTCATCGCCGTGGCCAGACCGGCGGTGTTCCCCTGCCGTTGATGGATCTCCGCGGCTTCCTGCAAGGCGCTGCCCGAATACTCCAGATTCGCGCGGGACTCGACACCCCACTCCGACAGCATCCGGTAGGTGATTCCCAAGTTGGTCAGGACGCGGGCATACATGGCGGAGTCCTGTCTGTCGTTCAACAGGACGAGCGCCTCCTGGAACAGGGTCATCGCCCGCTGCAGATTGTTGGCCGGATCGATGCCGCGCTCCGCGTCCTTTTGGAGCATGATGCCCAGATTGTTCTTCGTCGCAGCGAGGACTTCCGTGCTCTCCTCCGTTCCGCCGTCGGCGGTCGGCCGGATCGCCCAGTCTCGGTCATGGCCTGCCGCCACGTGTGTGGCGACGAACACGGTCCAGAGGACGAACCCGAATATGGAACCTGCCTGCGACATGTCACCCATCAGGCTGAGTCCGAACGCGTGGTCGGCTTTTCACCGCCCCTCATGGGTCGGAGCGAATGAGAGAATGTCCACGCGGATCTTCCCGACCAGGTCCACCAGCGGCAAGAGGTCGGCCAGGCGATCGCCATCGATCAATTTGATGTGCGTCGCATCGATGCCGACCTGCCCGAAGGTCGGATCCACCGGAAGCCAGACCCCGTCGACATAGCTTTCCGCCCAGGTGTGGTAGAGAAAACCCTCCGGCTCGTCGGTGTACACCAGGCCGTTCGTGACCTTCGTGGGAATGCCGAGGCTGCGCGCCAGGGCTGCGTACAGCAGCGTGATGCCTTGGCACTCCGCTTTCCGGCCCTCGAGGACCTCCAGCGCCGAGAACACATCCACCGGTTTCTGCGCTACGTGCTTTCGGGTCCATTCAACCAGCAAGCGAACTTGCGCGAGCCGATCGAGGTGGTCACCGACGATGTCTCTCGCCGTGTTCCGGATGTTGTCATCATGGCTCTGAATGGCCGCGGTCGGGTTCATATACGGCGTCAGGTCAGTCTCCTGCGACTCCGATGTCTGGACCGTCGTACCGAGACGCGAGAGATCGGCAGCGAGGATGAGACACTGGATCCGACCGTGGCTCCGTTCATCCGGCCGTCCGCACTGCTGCAAGGCGTCGGCCGGCATGGTGAACGTGCTTGGAAGCCTTCCACCGCGACAGCCATCGAGGTCACTGCCCTCGGTCGAGGCAACGTCGTGTTCGTGCGGATCCGGCTGTATTCCAGCAGGACCTCCCGCTTGTTGAGGCTTGCGCGCGCCAGGTAGGCCTTCGCGCGCGTCTCTGTTTCCAGGGTCGAGATCAAGACCCCGCGCCAAGCCATCTCCAGCACCGGCTCGCCCCGTTCGTTGAGCCACAGCGTGGAGTCCTGGCCGCCCGCCGAGGTGGCGACCCGAAAGGCACGTCCTTCATAGAGGTCGCTTTCCTGGTACGCGTCGATGGTTTGAGACACCCGGACGACTTGCTGGCGTTGCCCGTCGTAGGCGAGATAGTCGTATCGCTTACCGACCTCGAGCCCTTGCAGCGTCGGATATAAGGGCACGGCACTGATAGGATATACCGCCTCGGCGACCGGGATCGTCTCGCGACTGAGCCGCCCCGCATTCTCACGCTCGATGGTCAGCCGGCCCTGCTCGACGCGTCCCGTCAATTTCATCTTTTGGCCGTCGAGATCGTATTCGTAAACGAACCGCACCAAGGTGAGATCGCCCGCCACCCAGTCCTGCGCCTTGAGCGTCACGGTCTTGCTGAAGCCCAGAAAGTGAAACGCGAGGAGCGCCTCTGAACGCAGTTCGTACCGATCGCCGCCGGGGCTGTCCGGGGTCAGGGCCAAGTGTGTGAGCCCGATCTTCTCGCCGTTGAAAATGATGCCGGTCCAATAAGCCTGATAAGGCCACGCCGACAACGCATAGTGAATAGGGTGCTGCGAGGGCGGGGGCGCCTCGCGGAAGTAGGCACCGGCGCATCCGGTCAGGAGCAGCAGCACGAGCAAGAGCCACGGCCCGCTCATGCCGCCGCGTGCCGAGGAAGTCGCAATCATTCCGCCTCCCCGCTCCATGTTCATCGATAGCGCCCCGCCTCCCCGACGATTATACGAGCTTTGCCTGCGGTCTCCTACGACCATTTCTCCCCGCTCGATTTCTGTGCTAGAAAGGCTCACCCGACGAACGGCCACGGCGCGATGCGCGATGTCTTGAAACAGTCGATGCAACACCGAGACCGATGCACGGAATCCCGCCTCGGCGGCATGGGCGAAGACACGGACCGCCCGCGTGGCAATGACGTCGCCGGGATCGCCATCCTACTGGGCTTTGCCATCCTGATTTTGACCGGCTGCGCCGCCAGCCGGGGCTTGGATCGGACCTCGTTGCTGGAGACACTTCACCGGGACACCGATCAGTTCCTGACCCAAGGCAATCCGGCACCGCCCAAGTCGTCCCGCCTTTCGGTGCCCTTTACGCTGGGGGTCTACTTCAAGCCGTCGAATTATCTCCGCCGGCGCTTCGAGTGGACCAGCGCCGACAAGGAAGCGCTGGTGGCCTGGGGCGAGAGACTCAAGACCGAGAGCGTCCTGTCGGACATTCTGCTGCTTGCGGATTCCTCGGTCCACGGCACGACGCTGAACGACATCAGGCTCGCCGCGGCCCGCTACGGCGCCGACGCGGTCCTGATCGTGGACGGCGCAGCGGCCGTCGACCGATACAACAATGCCAAGGCCGCGTTCTCCTATTGGACGATCCTCGGCGCGTACCTGGCGTCCGGAACGCACAGCGACGCGCTGGTGCTGCTCGAAGGGACGTTCTGGGAGATCCGCACCCAGTCGCTCCGCTTCTTGGTGGAAGCTGAAGGGCTGGCCAAGACCGTCGGCCCCGCGGCGTTCGTGCGGGATCATGATACCATCGAGCAGGCGAAGCACCGAGCCTGGGAAGCCTTCACCAGGCGATTAGAAGACCAGCTCAACTCCCATCTGGTCAGACGGTAGAAACAGCACGTTTGTCCCGCCTTGACCTTTTCCGCAGGGATCGTGACGCCGCCTTTACATGCCGCGAGAGCATGAGGCGCGGCGGGCGACCGGACCGTACCGGGCGGGCTGGATCCCCACATCAGCCCGGCGGCGGCGGACTACCAGATCCGCCGCGTGGCCCACGTCCGCGGGCTGGAAGACGCCGACGTGCGCCAGCTTGTCGCTCGGTACACGCAAGGCCGCCAACTCGGCTTTCTCGGAGAGCCGCGGGTCAACGTGCTCGAGCTGAACCTGGCGCTCGATGCAATCGATCTCAGTCCTCGGCCCGGGCGCCGGTCTCCGTTCGGTATTGATTAGGCGCCACCCTCTCGCGTGCCCGCTGACGCGGTGTCGAGAGATGGTCCCGTGGTTGCGTTGACGCGTTCTGTCGCCTCTCCTAGAATCAATGCAAGAGACTCGGTTCAACACCCTCCTGAAGTCCGATGGCTGCACAACGACTCGACCCTGATGCGTTGCTGAAACGCTTGCGCGAGGAAGAAGCGCGGCAGACGAAGGGCAAGCTGAAAATCTTCTTCGGCGCCACCGCCGGAGTCGGAAAGACCTACGCGATGCTGGAAGCCGCGCACGAACAGCGACGGGACGGTGTGGACGTGGTGATCGGCTGGGTGGAGACCCATGGCCGCGCGGAGACGGAAGCTCTCGTGAGCGGTCTCGAACTGCTTCCTCCGCGCACGGTCGAATATCGCGGAACCACGCTGCGCGAGTTCGACCTGGACGCGGCGCTCGCGCGACATCCACAGCTCATCCTCATGGACGAACTCGCTCACACCAACGCGCCGGGGTCCCGTCATCCGAAACGATGGCAGGACGTGATGGAGCTGCTGCACGCCGGCATCGCCGTGTACTCCACCATCAACGTCCAGCATTTGGAATGCCTGAACGACGTCGTCACGCAGATCACCGGCATCCGCGTGAGCGAGACGGTGCCGGACTCGGTCCTGGAACAAGCCGATGACGTGGAATTGATCGACCTCCCTCCCGACGATCTGCTGCAACGGCTGAAGGATGGGAAAGTCTATGTACCGGAACAGGCGCGGCATGCCATGCAGCATTTCTTCCGCAAGGGCAACCTGATCGCCTTGCGGGAACTGGCGCTCCGCCGAACCGCCGAACGGGTCGACCAGCAGATGGAGGTGTACCGGCGCGAGCATGCGGTGGTGCGAACCTGGCCGGCGGCTGAGACCATTATGGTGTGCGTGAACACGAAGCCGCGTGGAGCCCGTTTGGTCCGGGCGGCCAGACGCATGGCGGGCGAGCTGCACGCGAAATGGATTGCGGTGTACGTGCAGATCCCGCGGCACCTGCGGCTGCCGGACAGCGAACGCAACCGGGTGGTCGAGACGTTGCGCCTTGCCGAACAACTTGGGGCCGAGACAGCGACCTTGAGCGGAGAAGATGTCAGTCGTGAATTACTGAACTATGCCCGCGAGCGCAACGTCACGAAAATCATCGTCGGCAAGCCGATCCGGTCTCGATGGAAGGCCTGGCTCTTCGGGTCGGTGGTCGAGGAGTTGGTCCGTCGCAGCGGGGACATCGACATCTACGTCATCACCGGCGAGGAAGGCGAAAGCCGTCCCCTCGCAGCCCAGGCGAAACCACGGCGGATCGACTGGCCGGCGTATGGGCAGGCGGGCGCCGTGGTCCTGGCCTGCACCGCGTTGAACTGGCTCCTGTTCCCGTTTTTCGGGGCGGCGAATCTGATCATGATCTATCTGCTCGGTGTGGCGATCGTTGCGACCCGTTGGGGGCGCGGACCATCGGTGCTCGCGTCGATCACCAGCGTCGCGGTGTTTGACTTCTTCTTCATCCCCCCGTACCTGACCTTCGCCGTATCCGACACCCAATACGTCCTGACTTTTGTCGTCATGTTGGTCATCGCCCTGCTGATCAGCGGCCTGACCGTCAGGATTCAGCAGCATGCCGTGGCGTCGCGCCAACGGGAACGGAAGACCGCGCTTCTGTATGCCATGAGCCGCGATCTCGCCACGCGGCGCAAAATTGTCGACCTTGCCGATGTGGCGGCCAGGCATATCCGAGAGGTCTTCGACAGCCAGGTGGCGGTGTTTTTGCCCGATGCGACGGGGCGCCTGGTGCTTCAGCGGACGGAGCAGCTCTTCTTCGAATTCGATCCGAAGGAAACCGGAGTGGTGCAATGGGTCTATGAGCATAGCCAACAGGCCGGTCTCGGAACCGATACTCTGCCCGGCTCGGGTGCGCTGTACTGGCCGTTGATGGGATCTCAAGGCCCGGTTGGGGTGCTCGCGGTGCAGCCATCTCGACCCGGCCAGCGCTTCGACTTGGAGCAACAGCACCTGCTCGAGGCGCTGGCCAATCAGACCGCGCTCGCGATCGAGCGGGCCCGCTTGGCCAAGGAGTCCCAACAGGCCACCTTGCAGGCCGAGACGGAGCGGACGCGCAACGCCATTCTCAGCGCCGTTTCGCATGACCTCAGAACGCCGTTAGCCACGATCACGGGCGCGGCGAGCGGTCTGTTGAGTTCGGTGTCCGGAACGGACCCCAGGCAGCGGGGGTTGGCTCAGGCCATCTACGATGAAGCGAACCGTCTGGACAGACTGATGAAGAACCTCCTCGACATGACCAGGTTGGAAGCCGGCGCGGTGCAACTCCGCAAGGAATGGCACCCGCTTGATGAAGTGGTCGGCGCGGCCCTGACCCGCTTAGGCAAGCGCTTGGAGAATCATCGTGTCAGGACCACCTTTTCGCCCACGCTCCCGCTCGTCCCACTGGACGGCGTGTTGATTCAGCAGGTGCTGATCAATCTGCTGGAAAACGCCATGAAATACGCACCGGCCGACACGATGATCGACGTGACGGCGTCGGGGTCGGATCGGGAAGTTCTGGTGGAAATTGCGGACCGCGGTCCGGGCCTGCCGCCTGGGGAGGAGAAGCGGATCTTTGACAAATTCTATCGCGCCGGCCCGGCGCGAGAGCGCGGAGGCGGGTTGGGCCTGACGATCTGCCGAGGCATCGTCGAGGCGCACGGCGGACGGAGCTGGGCTGAAAATCGGGCGGGCGGCGGAGCGGTGTTCCGCTTCACCCTTCCTCTGGAAGGCCCCCCACCTCAGGTTGAGCCGGAAAAGGCCGAGTCCCGCGCAGCACAGGACTCTGGATGACCGACCGTCCGATCCCAACCGTCCTGTTGATCGAAGATGAACCTGAAATCCGTCGATTCCTGCGGACGACGCTGCCCGAACATGGCTTCCGGCTCTATGAAGCCGTCACGGGAAACGAAGGGCTCGCGGAAGCGCAGGCGCGGAATCCGGACTTGATGCTGCTCGATCTGGGCTTGCCGGATATGGATGGCCTTCAGATCATCAAAAATCTGCGGGAGCGGTACGCAGGAAACGTCATGACCCACCGGCGCACTTCCGCTACCTCGTCACGGAACTGGGAGTGGGCTACCGACTCAAGACGGAGTGACGGCAGGCGCAGCCGGAGCCGCTGAACGACTTTCCTGCGGAACGCGTCTCCTCACAGCGAATCGAAGGTCACGATGGCCGAGAAGATGAGCAGGTGCTGGGCTGCCGCGAGACCGACGACACCGGGGCTGATCTCGTGACCCTTGAAGAACCCGCCGCCGACGCCGGTCGATTCATCGAATCGGTATTCCAGCCGGAGAATCGTGTTCGTCCACTGGTAGGGCATCCTGTAGCCCAGCGTCGTGGTGACGGCTTTGACGAACTGCTCGAACCCTGTCAACCGGCCGTTGCGATCCCAGTAAAACTCTGGCCGGACAGCCATGCTCCAGGGCCCGTGGAAGTTCCATCGCATGGGCAGCATCGCACCGGTCCAGAAGGTCCGCGGACTGCCGGGCACGGCCAGGTTCTCGGTGCCGATCTGATGCTCGAACGCGATGGTCACCTCGCCGCTTTTCCATTCCACGATCGTGTCGAAGAACAACCGCCAGAACTCAAGCGAGGTATCGGCCTGCTCCGGCCCGTAATAGACGATCTCCTTGATTGTCAGGCGCGGAGTCGCCTGGTAGGCCAGTTGTCCTCCATAACTCGGCTGGTCGTTCGGGTGAGAGAGATGGAAGTACCCGTTGATCACGTACAGCGTGCCGGTCAGTTGTTCGCTGAAGGGATAGCTGGCATTGACGCCGAACATCAGATACGGCGAGTAGTCTCCGATCCATGGCCTGGTGTAATTGATGTTGTCCTTGGCGTAGAGCGAGTCGTACCCGATCAGACTATTGAACAGCCCGGCCTGGACCGTCAGCCCGTTCCCGACCGGCGCCAGATATGACACGTTGGCTCGTCCGAAATGCCGGAGCTGATCCGAAGACCCGGCCTTCGGCTGGTTGACGTGAAACCCGAAATCCTTTGCGTCCTGACCGCCCTGCCCCATCAGCTCCATCCCCCAACGGGACTGCGCCGTCGCCTCCTTGCGGACGTAGGCCGCTCCCATATTCAGATCAAGTTCGTTGACGCGGGGCGTCGTGCTCCTATTGCGGAACAGATGGTTGGCGGGAAAGTTGAAGTCGAGCGTATAGGCAAGATCGACAAACCCGCCGTAGTGCCAGTCGGATGTCGTAATTTCGCGTTTCGCATTCGGTTCTTCCCGGATGCTGAGATCGACGATGTCCTCCCCGGGGCCGGCATACGGACCCTGAGTGGGCGGATGTTCGGCAGCGACGGAAGTCCCCCACATCCACCAGAAGAATAGTATCGTCGTGTTCGTCCGCACCCATCGCTTCATCATCGGCTCCGTTCTTTCCTCATCCTGTTTCACAGCTTATCCGATGCCGCATCAAAAGGAGGTGAAAATGGTAAGGCAGACTATCAAGACGGCGTAAAATCGTGAAGAGCGGAAACGGAGATAGAGAGAGGAGGCGCTCAGGAGACCATGCGTTCACGGGCCTCCGACCGATACCACCGCAAGACCAGCCACGCACACGTGAGCAGCATGCCAGCCCACCCAGTATCGAGACGCGACGCGCGATCACCCTGTCCGAGGCCAACACGCCCCAGCGGCTCAAGATCAGTTCCCAGTCATGTTCGCCGCCGCTGACCAGCGAGAGCACTTGCGCGCGGGCGTCGGCCATGTAGTGCGCGACGTTGAGAAAATTTTCGAAAAACCAGACGCCCGCGACCATGCATCCCAGCGTGTCGCGTTGCCGCCAATACGCCAGCCAAACCAGGAACGGCACGCGAGCTGCCCGAGTGTCCCGCCGTAGAGACCCAATGTCTCTCCGAAGATGCCGAAGAAAGGATGGCCCGCCTCGTGGAAGACGAGATTGATGTGATCGAGAAAAATGAAGCCGTCGTCGTCCGTCGCCAGCAAGGCGAACAATCCCGCTAGCCCCGACAGGGCGACGACAAATTGTCCGTTCGAGACCGGCTTCCATGGATACCCGTGAATCCGGTGGACGCAGTCGAGCACGGTTCTGAAGGGATTCGTCGTCATCAGGTCGGGGAGAGCAAGCCGATCATTTCTTCGGCTCGCCGAGTACGCACCAGACGCGGCGCGTGCCGGACTTCTGATCGGTGACGGCTTCGCCGGAGAAGAAGCTGACTTGCCAGGCGACGATCTCATCGGTGGGTGACGGCGTCGCCGTCCAGTAGATCGCCGACTTGATGTTGACGAAGGGATGGCCGGGCGGGAGCGCCGGATCTTTTTGCGACGGATCCACCAAGGTCTTCAATTCCTCGACCGTCGGAGCCCGCCAGCCGGTTTGTCCTCCGACGGTCTTCGTCTCGCAGCGCGCAATCGAGGCGCTCCAGACATCAAACTCACGGTCCGGCTCCCGTTCCCAGATGAGTCCGGTCTGGTTGTCCTTAACGGCTTCGCCGTTGAAGACCGTCGTGAACCGGTCGGCCGCAGGAAGCGGCGACGCCAGAGCCCACAGCCCAAATCCGAAGAGCACCGCCCAGCCTCGGTATGGTGTTTGGGACGTCACGGATCGATCACCACGGTCTTGAAAATGCCACCCCCACCCTCCCCCCTCGAGGGGGAGGGTTAGGGAGGGGGAATTTTCATCCTGCAGGGTGGGCCGAAGGGCCATAATGACTGTCGGAGAATGGATATCCTGACTAATGCACGGAGAACGGCACCGGCGCAAAGGTCAGGACGAAAATCGCCAGGGCCCCCCAGCCGACCCAGATGCGGGTTCGGCCGAGGGCGACCTCCGGATCCTGCACCGGAGGGTGCGCGAGCCCCCACAGGCCCGCCATGCCGGCCCACAAGAACCATCCGGGCCACCCGACGAATCCCAGCACAATGAGCACCGGCACGATCGCGACGGCCATCGCCCGCTGCCGCGAACCCCAGAGCGCATAGGCGACGTGGCCGCCGTCGAGCTGCCCGATCGGGATGAGATTCAACGACGTCACAAACAACCCGAACCACGCGGCAAATCCGACCGGATGCAGCACGACATCCGCATTGGACGGCAGAGGGCCGATCACGAGCCATGACATGAATTGAAGAAGGAGCGGCTCACCCAGGTGCAGGCCGTAGGCGGTCTCACCCGACACGACCTTGGATAGCCGGAGCCCGATGATCAACGCAATGACGGCCACCACGAACCCGGCAATCGGTCCGGCGACCCCGATATCGAACAATGCCTTCCGGCTCAGGATGGGGCCCCGCATCCGGATGATCGCGCCGAACGTCCCGATGAAATGCGGCGGCCCCGGGATGAACAACGGCAGCGAGGCGGGGACGCGGTGAATCCGTGACAGCACGTAATGGCCCAGTTCATGCGTGACCAGAATGCCCAGCAACGTCGCCGCGAAGGGCACCCCTCGCCACAACACGCTGGGATCCTGGACCAGAAACCGCCACGCTCCCAGAAACGGCGTCGTGTTCGTTTGGTATGCACCTGCCCAGAGCGTGGTGAAGACGGTGACGAGAAAAAGGACGGCAGGGAGGAAGACCTGGGATGAAGCGCGCCGTGCCGGTTCTTCGACGACCGGAATCAGTCGCTCTCCTTGAGGATCGCTGCTCTTGCTCTCTGCAGGCTCGAACCTCGGACGAGGCCAGGGGTCATGAATCGAGCGCCTGGGCCACTCGCCACCTCGTTCGTCGCGATCCATCCCCACACCTCTCAGATCATCCCTGCAAAGGGATTGTACACCAGTTCCTCATGCACCGTCGTGGACGGCCCATGACCGGGAAATAAGACGGTGTCGTGTGGAAGCGTCAGGACCCGCGTGCGCACCGATTCGAGATGGACCGGGTAGAGTTTTGCCGGGTTGGCCCGGCCGATCGACCCGGCGAACAGCGTGTCGCCCACGAAGCAGATCGGGTGCCCGCCGCGCTCGACGCGGTAGCAGATGCCACCCGGTGTGTGCCCGGGCGTGGTGAGGCACCGGACCGTCAGGCGCCCGACATGGATCGCTCGCCCGTCTTCCGGAACCGAAAGCCGCTCGCTCGGGGGCTTCCAGTTGAGAAGCGCGATATCGTCCGGCCCCACATAGACGGGCACAGGCCACGCCGCGAGAATCCGGTCGATCCCCTCCGCATGATCCGCGTGGCCGTGCGTGAGACAGACGGCGCCCAGCCGCAGCCCCCGGCGGCTCAAGAAGTCGAGCACGGCGCCGGCGTTGTAGCCCGTATCGATCAGCAGCGCCTCGCCCGAATCGTGCAGCACATAGCCCTTTACGGCATAGCCGCCGATGTCGCCGTGGATGGTTTCGACGCAGGTGATGGACGGAGGCGCAGGCTCGGGCATCCAGCCCTTCGACGCGATGGTCTCCAAGGGCTCGGGCCTGAGACCCAATGCCTTGGCGATCGCGTGCACCTCCTCGCGGTCCCTCGGTTGATCGCCTCGCTCCAGCGCGGTGATGTCGTGCCCGGGCAGACCGGTCATGCGGGCCAGATCCCCCACCGTCAACCCCTGACCGATCCGCGCCTTCTTGATGATGTCGCAGAAATCGTCTTCTAAAGGCACTTCTCTAACCCAGTTCTGAGTGCTGAGCGATGAGTTTTGCGTTCACAGCCAAAGAGCGCTCAGAGTTGTAGCTTCTCTCGCCAGGCCGCAACCATATCAGGGTCCACGTCGACAAGCACAACCGACCGCAACGCATGCGGTGAAAACTTCCGAATCTCTTCAATCATCAGACTCGCGGCATCCGCGTGCTCGACCCCGCCGACGCCGGTGCCCATGCCCGGAATGGCGATTGACTCGAAGCTCTTCTCATCCGCCAACGCCAACGCCGCCTTCGTCGCCAACGCGACGTTCTGCGCGGGAATCCGCATGGCCGGCGCGGGCATCGTCGGCGCGTGAATGATCCCCCTGAACCTGGTCTTGCCGCCGGAGGTCAGCACTGCGCTCCCCAGCGGAATCGGCGCCTGCTTCCGCGCCTCCGTTTCCACTTCCGGCCCCGCCGCCCGCTTGATCACGCCCGCCACCCCGCCGCCCATGATGCCCTGGCTGTTGGCGGCATTGACGATCACCTCCGCCTCCGCGTCGAGGATACTGCCTTGGATGACCGTGATGTGAAGGCTGGTCTCGGCCATTGGTCAAACAACTTCAGCGTGGTCAGGGTTACGGCTGCAAGGAAAAGACCCGTATCGGTGCGCGAGCGCAAGAAGCGGACCCAGCCACCCGCTCCTTTCTCCTCACCCCTCCGGAGACAGCTTAATCTCCTTCACCTCCCCGAAGCTCGACAGGACGCGCGGCAGCACGTCGGCGGACCCGACCGCG
>JBBIOW010000012.1:19751-35854 GCA_037443165.1 Nitrospiraceae bacterium
CACCACCTTGTCGCGAAGCTGCTGCAGAAAATCCTTGGGCAAGCCGTCGTATTCCAGCCCCATGAGCCGCCCCACGATGCTCGAGGCGCTGGTGAAGGAGAAGACGAAGGAATTGACGAAGGCTTCCTTCGCCTCCTCCAATTCCTCATCCGTCACCGGCTCCTTGCGCAACCGCTCGACGTTGGCGATGAACCGATCGATGACGTCCTGCGTCGTGGAGAGCTTGGTCTCGGCTCGCAGATACCACACCCCCTGATCGTGCATGCCCACGCGCAGCCCGCTGCCGACGGAGTAGGCCAGCCCCCGTTGGGTCCGCACGTCCCGGAATAACCGGCTGCGGAAGGAACTGCCGCCGAGAATGTCGTTGAGCAGGGACAGGGCCGGATAGTCGGGATTATTCTCCTTGATCGTGAGGTGTCCGACACGCAAGTGCGTCTGCGAGGTGTCCTTGCTGATGTAGCGGACCACCGGTTTGGCACCGTCGGCCCCCGCGTCGACGACCTCGGGGATCTTCAGTTCCGGCACGTCCCCTTTCGGCCAATCCCCGAACGCATCCCGCAGCGCGGCCAGGATGTCGGCCTTGTCGAAGTCGCCGGTGACGCCCAGGATGATGCCGTTGGGATGGATCGTCCGTTGATGGAACGCCACGAGGTCATCCCGGGTCACGCGCGTGACGGACTCAATCGTGCTCTCCCGCGCGCTGGGATGATCGGCACCATAGATCAGCTTGGCGAACTCCCGCCCGGCGATGGATTGCGGGCTGTCCTGCCGGCGCCGGATGCTTTCGATCGCCTGCAGCTTGGCCAACTCGACCCGATCCGGATCGAACGCCGGCCTCCGCAGCAAGTCGGCGTAGATTTGGAGCCCGCGCTTGAGATCCTTTTTCAACACATCCAGCGTGGCGGAGCCCGACTCTTTGCCGATCCCGATCGCGATCGTGGCCGCCAGCCGTTCGAGTTCTTCGTCTACGTCCGTCGCGGACATGCGCTGGGACCCGCCGGTGCGCATGACCACGCCGGTCAACCCGGCCAAGCCGATCTTGTCGGCCGGATCGAGCCAACTGCCGGTCCGCATAACGGCCTGCACCGTGACCAGCGGCAGTTCATGATCTTCCAGCAGGTACACCACCATGCCGTTGTCCAAGACCAGCCGCTCCGGCTCGGGGGGATTGAACTCCACCGGAGGAAAGCGCATGCGCCGGGGATCGGTCAGCGCCACATCGGCGGCCACGGCAAGCGTGACCTGCCCAACCGCCGCCGCACAGAGGAGCACGATCAAAGTCGCTTCCCAGAGCATCCGTCCTCTGATGTTGTATGGCATCGTGATCTGTCTCCCTCGCCTCGCGCCTCTCGCCCACTGCCTTGGCTTCGTCATGGCCTCACCTCGCCGGCCGCCTTCACCGCGACCTTCCGATCGGCGGGCACCTTCACGAGCGTCGCGACGGTGCGGTTGGACTTCTTCACATACTGGGTCACCACCCGCTGAATGTCCTCCGGCGTCACCTTGGCGATGCGATCGCGCGCGTCGAGGATATAGCGCCAATCCCCGGCGACCGTCTGATAAAAGGCCAACTGCGAGGCCAGCCCGCTGTTCGACCGGAGCGAGCGAACGAGCGAGGCGTCCAGGTTGTTCAGCACCTTCTCCAGTTCCTGCGGTGTCACCGGCTCGGTCTTCAGCCGTTCCAGTTCCTCGTAAATCGCCGCCTCCAGCTCGGCGGTGGTGTGGGGCGCCAGCGGCGTGGCGCTGATCACGAACAGGTTGGGCGCCCGCACGCCGGGGTAATTGGTGTCCGTTGTGACCGAGGCGGCGAGACGCTTCTCCAGCACGAGACGGCGATAGAGACGGGAGGTCATGCCGTCCGAGAGGACCGCATCGATCACATCGAAGACGAAATCGTCGGGATGCCCGATGCCCGGCTTGTGATAGCCGATGAGCAGGGTCGGTTCCGCATCGAACTCGACTTCCACCCGGCGTTCGCCGCGCTGCTGCGGCTCGACCGTGACGACGGGCGGCGGGGGCAGCGTGGGCGGAATCGTCCCGAACGTCCGTTCGAGCAAAGCGATCACCTCTTTCGGGTTGATGTCTCCGACGATAGCGACCGTCGCACCGGCCGGCCCATAGAAGGTCTTGAAGAACTCCTCGGTCGCCACGGGCGTGAGGGCCTGAATGTCCGACGCCCAGCCGACGGTCGGAAGCCCGTAGGGATGAGCCTGAAACGCGGCGGCCGTGAAGGTCTCGAACAGGAGCCCGTGGGGATTGTCGTCCGTCCGAAGCCGCCGTTCTTCCATCACCACACTCCGCTCCTTATAAAACTCGCGCAGCACCGGGTGGGCCATGCGGTCGGCTTCCAGCACCGCCCACAGCGGTAGCCGGTTCGATGGCAGGCTGACCATGTACCGCGTGAGATCCTTGCCCGTGGCGGCGTTCAGCCCCACGGCACCGTGCCGCTGATACAGCAGCGCCATCTCGTTGTCGACCACGTATTCGCCGGCCCGCTCTTGCAGCTCTTGGAATCGCTGCAGGAGCTGATCGAGCGCCGGCGCGCCGTCGGCCGACTGCCTGCCCGACGTCTTCACCGCCGTCGCCGCCTCCCGCTGCCGCCGCTCGACTTCGGTGCCGAGGCGATGCAATTCTTCCAGCAGCGGGCGTTCTTTCTCGTAATCCTTCGTGCCGACCGTCCTGGTACCTTTGAACGCCATATGTTCGTAGAGATGGGCCACGCCGGTGCGGCCGGTGTGTTCGTTCATGCCGCCGACTCCGAACGTCAGATTGATCGAGACGACGGGCGTCTGGTGCCGCTCGACCATCAACACTTTCATGCCGTTCGAGAGTCGATGTTCGATGACCCGTTCGGCCAGACCGGACATGTCGGCGTGCGACAGATCAAGGCTCAGGGGAAGGCTGAAGCCGAGGGTCAGGACGAAAATCAATGCCGTGATGCGTGATGCGCGATGCGTGTCTGGCGAGCAACAACAGCCCAACGACGTGATAGGAGCAGCGAGATGCGCTCCACGAGCAATGAGCGACGCTTTCCTGTTCATGTGAAGATCTCCATCAAGTCTTCCGGTCGTTCGATGAACCAGTCGGGCCGGCAGGCCGCCATCTTCTCCCGATTCCCCATCCCGTAGCCCACCGCGCAGACGCGGATGCCGGCGTTGTGTCCGCCGTTGATGTCATTCGTGCTGTCGCCGATGAGCACCGTGCGTTCGCGAGGCACGTTCAACGCCTCCATGATTTTCAGCAGCATCCCCGGTTCCGGCTTCAGTCCGTACCCGTCGTCGCCGCCGACCATATAGGCGAAGTGATGGTTGCCTAGACCGTCCAGAATGACCTTGGTGTATTCCATGGACTTGTTGGTCGCCACCGCCTTGTGCTTGTCGGCAAAATGGGTGAGCACCGTCTCGACGCCCGGATAGAAACGGGTACGGTCGAGGCAGTGCGCCAGGTAATGGCCGCGAAAGACGCGCAAGGCTTCTTCGTACTTGGCCTGGTTCTCCTCGCCGACCGCCAGCCGCAGCAGGCGCTTGACGCCGTCCCCCACGAACCCGAAGATTTCTTCCTGCGGGCGGCAGGGAAGCCCGAGTTCCTCCAGCGTGAGGTTGACCGAATGGGCGATGTCCCACTTGGACTCGATGAGCGTCCCGTCCAGGTCGAAGATCAGGAGATCCACCGGCGTCTTTTGGGCCATTCACTTCACCTTTCGCAATTCGTCCCGGAGCGCGGTCAGTCGCATGCGGCGGCCGCCATCGGATTCCTGCAGGATGGCCTCCCGTACGAAGTTGAGCATGCGCTTCTGCCCCACGTGAGGCGGCAGGATCGGCTCGACGATCCGCCAGCGGTTCTTCACCGCCCGGACTCGGACCCGGACCTGTTCGGTCGTGATCTCCGGGATGAATGATGCGGTCTCAAAGTAGATGGCGCCGAGCACTCGGAACTCGACCGGGATCACGACTTCCAACATGTTGACGATCTCCCACTCCTTGAGCCGCTCCGGCACGACGTAACTCTCGATCACGACGACGTGTCCCCAGGCGGGCTCTTCTTTCCATCCGATGTACGGCACGATCGCGTCGAAGGACAGGCCGTCCAGACGGGCCCCCCGCGCATCCAGCGAGAGGAATTTCTTGACCACCTCAGCCGGCGAGTTCGCGATGGACCCGGTCTGGGCGAACCCCGGGCCTGCCGCCAAGACCAGTCCCAGGAGGCTCATCATCGTGAGTCGCAGCCAACGATCCTTCGTCATTCGTCAATGATCAATGGTCAAGGCGGACATTCCGGCAAGTATCGACCAGACGTCAATGGTCATGTGTCAATCGTCAATGCGCGCGGTCTGAATAGATTGACGAATGACGATTGACCGTTGACGATCGCGGTTCACGTCACTTCGTGCAATTTCATCAGGTTGGTCCCGCCGGGCTGGCCGATCTGGGTCCCCGACAAGATCACGATCCGCTGCCCGGTTTTGACGAGCCCTTCCGCTTTTAAACGTCGTTCGGCTTCGCTCACCCGCTCGTCGGTCTGGTTGATCTGCGGCATCGTGTGGGGAATCACGCCCCAATAGAGCGCCATCCGTTGCCGGACCGTTCCGAACGGTGTAAAGGCGATGATCGGCGCGTGCGGACGCTGTTTGGAGACGAGGCGCGCCGTCATGCCCAATTCGCTGAAGGCCACGATGGCGCTGGCGCCCACCGCGGAGGCGGCCGCTGACGCCGACGTGCAGATGGCTTCGGGAAAGGAAACTTCGCCGCGGTCGGCGTCGGCCCGACGCGCGAACGTCGGCCCGGCGCCTTCTTCCGCCGCCCGAATAATTCGATCCATCACACGCACCGCCTCGACCGGATACCGTCCGATAGCCGTTTCCGCGGACAGCATCACGGCATCAGTTCCGTCAAAGACGGCATTCGCGACATCCGAGGCTTCCGCCCTGGTCGGCCTGGTCTTGTGGGTCATGGATTCCAGCATCTGGGTCGCAGTAATCACGAGGCGACGGCGACGATTCGCTTCCGCGATGATGCGTTTTTGCAAAACCGGCACGGCTTCCGGCCCCATTTCGACCCCGAGATCGCCGCGCGCGATCATGACCCCGTCCGCCTGCTCCAGGATCGCGTCCAGCGCCGTGACGGCCTCCGCCCGCTCGATCTTCGCGATGACCGGCTGATCGCCGCCGCAGTCTGCGATGAGTTTCTTGGCGTCAAGGATGTCCTCCGGCCCCCTGACGAACGAGAGCGCCACGTAATCCACCCCCTGGGCGATGCCGAACCGCAGGTCTTCTCGATCCTTGTCGGTCAGCGTCGGAGCGCTGACCCGTGTGCCGGGGAGATTGATGCCTTTCTGGGAGGCGATCCGACCGCCGGTGACGACCGTACATTCGACGGCGCCGCCCAAGATCCGATTCGCCTTCATCTCAACCAGCCCATCATCGATGAAAATCCTGGCTCCGGGCTGGACATCACGCGCCAGGTATGGGTAGGTCACCGGGATCTCGGGAACGTCGCCGGGGGTACCCGCCCGCGTGACGGTGTAGGCGCCGATCTGGCCGCCGGAACGCAACAGCACGGTCTGCAGAATCACCTGCTGACCGGGCAGGACGTCCACCGCACCGTCATCCAGCTCACCGACGCGAATCCGCGGTCCTTGGAGATCCAGGATGACAGCCACCGCGACCCGGCGACGCTCGGCCGCCGCACGAACCGCGTGAAGGGCGCGCCCATGCGACTCATGACTGCCGTGCGAGAAGTTCAACCGCGCGGCGTCCATCCCGCTCTCGATGAGCTGATCGAGCAGCGCGGGGGAATCGCTGGCCGGGCCGATGGTGCAGACGATCTTCGCTTTGCGCATTCCTCGGTCTTCCCGCTTGACAAGATTGATCGTGCGGACCATCTTGTGGTGTGACGGAAGGGCGCGGTCGTGGGCGCGTCGTCAACATTCGTCGGCGTGCCTGTCGCAACTCGTCGCCATTCTAGCAAACGCGCTTTTCCGCCGCAAAGGAACACCCGTTCGCGCGCGACGAATGATCCGGTGCGCGGAGGAAACCGGATCTGCCGGCTCCTGACGGGGCGGAGAGAGTAAGGATGAATTCGCCGACGGACAAGTTGGACTTCGTGTCCGTTGAAGGCTTACTGAGGTATGGGAAGGTACTGGCCCGCCGAACATCGAGCGAGGGCATCGCCCTCCCGCCGCCTCCCGTTCCCTCTGCCGCTCGATCGCAGCGTGTCCGGGAAGCCATGGACGGCATCCGGGCCTTCGTCCGGCGTGCGCAAGCCGGCCTCCCCAGCGCCGAGAGTTACCGTTCCGAGCGGAACGCCCTTCTTACCGGGAGTTGCGGAGGCGATCAACTGGTCTGGTTCGCCGCCTGGAACCGACTCCTCGCGGAAGGGGAACTCGCACCGCTCTACCGGGCGCGGATCGGAGCGGCCCAGAAGCCCGTCCACCGCCGGCCTGTCGCGATCGTTCCACGCGCGCATCTGACGCCGCCAACTGGCGGAAGGTCGCATCGTGCTGGATTTGGGCGACGACCGATTCTGGTTGCTGCCGCGTGACCTGGCCGGTCGCACCCTGTTCCTTACCATGCGTCACGGCATCTCCCGCGTCGAGAGCAAAACGCATCGCGTGGGGCGCCGCCTGGCCAACGTCTTGGACCCTGAGCGGGGCGTGCAGAAGGCGGATGCGGTCGGCACGGCGCTGGCGCGGATGGTCGGCGTGGTGGGACAGCAATTGGACTATCTCCGTCTGCACAATTATCTGGATCCGCGTACGTTTCTTCATCTCACCAGCAGCACGCCCAATACGAAACAGCTTTGCGATCGCATCGTCGCCGCGCTGCTCCCCGAAGGTTCGGAGCGCCCGCACGTCGAGATCGAACCGGCTTTGGAATCCCAGGATTTCGGCTGGGCGACCGGACTGGACAAGCAAACCGAAGTCGAAGAAGCGGCGAGGGTGTTCGGCGTGGATGGCAACACCGCCAAGCGACTCCTCAAGCATCCTTTCTACAGCTATCCCGGAGGACACTCTTTTTTCGATCTCTATCTCGACGTCATCGACGGGCTCCATGCGTTGGGACGGTCCCGGCCGGGAGCGGTCCTCTGTTTGTACACGCACAGTTCCACACTGCGGGCGCTCAGGATTTTTCTCGACCCCCGGCCGTTCCGCGAGGCCTTCACCGAGTTCGGCGAATACAAAGAGGGACAAGACAACGTCGTCCTCTTGACGTTTGAAAACGGCCAGTTATCCGGATATTGCACTGCGATAGGGCTGTCGGAAAGTGAGCGCGCCGCGCGGGACGCTTGGGTCTCCCTCGAACAGGCTCGGAAAGACCGGGTGACGTTGAAGCCGCGACGGATCAAGCGACTCATCGCGCTGGTGTCGGGCGGCGACTTCGCCGGCGCCGGAGCCGCGCTGAAGGAGCTGCGCGTGACCGGAAACCGCCTGGGACTCGACATTTATTTCGTCCGCCACGGATTTCTCGGCCTGGCCAACAACTGGATCGAGGCGGTCACGGAAGAGGATACGCGCGGCATGAGCAGTCATGCGAGCAGCCCGATCGGAAGCAGCCGTTTCGAGGATTTCAAGGACGAAGAAGTTCAAGTGGCCGCCATGCGCCACCTCGAACCCTATCTGGAGGACGGCGCCTTGGTCGTCCTGGGAGGCGACGGCAGCCTGCGTGGCGCCCGCGCCATCTACGAAACCTTCGGCGTGCAGGTGGCGGGAATTCCCGGCACCATCGACAACAACATCGCGGGCACCACATCGCTCGGTTTCCACTCCGCGGTCGCCTTGGCGAACCAGTCCATCGAATCGCTGAAGGCGACCAGCGCGGCGATGGGCAGCGTGTTCTTCGTCGAGGTGATGGGGGCGGGATCCGGGCACCTCGCACTGGCCTGTGCCTATCAGGCGAGGGCGGAGGGAGTCCTGGTGAACGAACATCCCGATCCCGACGCCTACATCGATGACATCATTCTCGGGACGCTCAAGCGCACGTTGGGAGTGCCGAACAAGAGCCATCTGTTCGTGGTGGCCGAACATACGCCCCATCGCCATGCACGGGAGGGGGGCGTCCACGGGCTGGTCGACTACGTCGCGAACACGATTGCGAGGTGGCCCCAGCGTCAGGCAAGACCCGGCCGCTATCCGCTAACGCTCGCGACCAAAGCGACGATTCTCGGTCATACCTTGAGGGGCGCGCCGCCGACTCCCGAGGACAAAGCGATCGCGCAGCATCTGGCCTATGAGACCGTGCGGCGGTTGGTGGAACGGCCGGAGTCGATCGTCGGCTGTATGGTGGGCTATCGCGACCCCGCGACGATCGAGACGATTCCTCTGCATGCCGTCACGCCCAAGCAGTTCGATTGGGAGCTGTTCGGCCGGATGCACGGAACGGAACTTCGCTGAGCCCTCTGTAAGAACCCGACTTCTATGGACTCGGGTTCATCCTCATCCTTTTTCTTTTCTCGACGCCGCGGAATTCGCGGCTCAACGGACTATCGGTGACCCGCTCGGTTGACGGCCGCCACTCTGCTTGCCCATCCCCGGCAATGCGACTCGAAGGGCCGCGATCACGAGCACGCGTTGACCGCCTCGCGCGCGGCATGTTACCTTGCACCGCCTTTTTTCTTAAGCTATTTGCTATTCGCTACCCGCTGTGAGCTATGAACACCACCACGTCCCAGCAGCTCTTTGCCGAGGCGCAGCGCTACATGCCCGGCGGCGTGAACAGTCCGGTCCGAGCCTTCCGCTCGGTCGGCGGCCAGCCGCTCTTCATCAAACGAGCGAAGGGCAGCCGGCTGTACGACGTGGATGGAAACAGTTTCATCGATTACGTGTTGTCGTGGGGACCGATGATCCTCGGCCATGCGCCGGCCCCGGTGATCAAAGCGATACAACGGGCCGCCGTGAACGGCACGAGTTACGGCGCGCCGACCGAGCAGGAGGTGCGGCTGGCCCGCATGATCCGCGAAGCGATCCCCTCGATGCAGAAAGTACGGTTGGTGAGCTCCGGCACCGAAGCCGTGATGAGCGCCATCCGCGTCGCGCGCGCTTATACGAAGCGGGACGCGATTCTCAAGTTCGAAGGCTGCTACCACGGCCACAGCGATTACCTGCTGGCCAAAGCCGGCTCCGGCCTCGCGACCTTGGGCATTCCGGATTCGCCCGGGGTGCCGGCCGACTTTACACGCCATACCATCACGGCGCCTTACAACGACATCCGAACGGTCACGCAACTGGTCAAGGAGCACCACCGGCGGCTGGCCTGCATCATCGTTGAGCCGATCGCCGGCAACATGGGCGTCGTGCCCCCGGGCCAGGATTTCCTCCCCACCTTGCGACACCTGACGGAGCAACACGGCATCGTGCTGATCTTCGATGAAGTGATCACCGGGTTCCGCGTCCACTACGGCGGCGCACAGACCTTGTACGGCGTGACGCCGGATCTGACCTGCCTGGGTAAGATCATCGGCGGCGGGCTGCCGGTTGGCGCCTATGGAGGCAAGCAGGAGATCATGGATCTCATTGCGCCGGCCGGGCCGGTCTATCAGGCCGGGACGCTGTCGGGAAATCCGCTCGCGGTGACAGCCGGCATCGAAACGCTGACGCGGCTCCAGGCACGGGGCGTCTATCAGAAACTGGAAAACCTGTCGGCGGCGCTGGCCGAGGGGTTGCAAGATGCTGCCAAGAAAGCCGGCGTGCCGTTGACGCAAACCCGGGTGGGGTCGATGCTGGGGGCGTTTTTTACGAAGGGACCGGTGGTGGATTGGGCGACGGCTAAGCAGTCGGACACGCAGCGCTACGCGACATTCTTCCGCCGGATGTTGGAGAAGGGTGTCTATTTTGCGCCGTCCCAGTTCGAGGCGGCGTTTCTGTCAACGGCTCACACCGAAGCCGACATCGAGAAGACTGTTGCCGCCGCCCGCGCGGTCCTCAAAAGTCTGTAAAGCGTATCCGCGCCCGATGTCTCGGCCGGCGGTCTAGGCAAGGGCCGCGCTGCCCGGGTTCCCTCGCTTGTGCCATCAGCCATCGCCATCTTGGCCTCTCACTTCGGCCCACACCATGGGCAGGGGATCTCCGCGGGTGTATCGAACGAGATACGGCGTGAATCTGTTTCGATACAGCCGGCATCGCTATTCGTCGTCTTCGTCCTGCGCCTCCAGCGCCTCCTGTCGCTTCTGCTCCTCCATCGCGTTGTGCAGGAGCATCCGGATAAACATCGAATAGAGCGAGCCCTTTTCCAGGGTTCCGCCGGGCGGAATCGCGATTTTCCCTTCCTTGATCATCTTGTCCATCCACGCCTTCTGATCGGGCGCAATCAGGACGGGAATTTCGACCAGCCCCACTTTGCCGAACATGTCCATGGTTTAACCTCCTAGCGCGACGAGCGAGACTCGCGCGAAACGCCGGAACGGCAGGATCGCACGAAGCGAATCTCGCATGTCCCGCCTTTCGCGCAGTTCTCGCTCCGACCGCCCATTGAGCTGACGGTATTCCAGCACGCAGGTTTCGTCATTGTCAACCGAGGGAGGCCCCTCTCTTCGAGTGGCACGGGCTGTGCTTCCTGCGTCGCGCGCGTGACGAAATCCCACACGGAGCGGAGCGGTCTATGGTCTCCAAACATGTCCTGCTTGCGGTCTGGCTGTCGGTCACGTTCCTACAGCCCATCGAGTCGACTCTCGCAGAGATGTTGCAGCCGGTCCCCCCGATGCAACCGGGCGCCTATGCGTCAGGCTTGGGGCCCGATCTTCGTTCCCATTGCGATCTCTGCTGGAATCCGGCCCAGTCCGGCCTTCGGCAATTCCGTTCTTCAGGCACGCCATTGCACGGACATCACCTGAAGAAAGGGCGCCGCCCGCACCGCAAACTGGGCTGGCGCAGCCACGTGCCGCGCTCATCCCTGCGGCGGTCCTTACCCCACCGTGCCTTGAGCGCCGCGGGCGGACCGGGCTATCTGCTGGACGCGTGGCAGGTTCAGGCGATCGACGGGGACACGATTCGTTACGGCATGGAACGGATCAGGATTAGAGGTGTCGACACACCGGAACTGGCCGAGACCGGCGGGTTCGACGCAACGCAACGGCTGGCCAGGCTTCTTAAGGACGGGCAGATCCGCCTCGTCCCGCACGGGCGGGATATCTACGGTCGCCTGCTCGCCGACGTGTATGTGAACGACCAGAACGTGGCGGAGCTGCTGACCAGAGAAGGCTACGCAAAGACCCGCTGATGCGCCCGTCAAACCACCCACCCCCTGTTCCGCCGGACAGCGATCGCTGACTGACCGCGCCGCATCGGTTCTGTCCGCAAAACACCATTGACAAAGTGAAATCAACTAGCTAATGGTTCGGCTCTTTTGCGCAGCAACAGGAGAGCGCGCGCCGTGCAAGCCGTCTGTAGGAAATACCTTACACCAGAACGAAAACTTCGATTCACAGCTTCCGTACGGCCGAGCCCTTATGCCCGCGCGCTGTTCCTGGCCTGGTTGGCGGTGATGCAGCCGGCTCCGACGATGGCTCAGGAATTTCCGCCGGGCGTTCAGGAAGAGCTTCGCTTGCTCAAGGAGGAAACGGTCACGACTCCCCTCCGTCACGAGCAGCCGATCTCCCAGGCACCTTCCAACGTCTATGTGATCACCGACGAAGATATCCGTCATTCAGGCGCTGTGGATCTCCCGACCCTGCTGCGCCGCGTGCCCGGCCTGGAAGTGATGCAGATGACCGGCGCAGATTTCAACGTCAGCGCTCGCGGGGACAACCAAGTCTTCGCCAACAAGCTGTTGGTGCTCATCGACGGCCGCTCGATCTACGTCGACGTGCAGGGTTCGGTGTTCTGGAAGACCATCCCGGTGACGCTGCCGGAGATCAAGCGTATCGAGGTGGTGAAAGGACCGATCGAGGCGCTGTACGGGTTCAACGCCTTCGACGGCGTCGTCAACATCATCACGAAATCGCCCGAAGAGATCAAAGGCACGAGCTTGCAGGTCGGCGGCGGCGAGTTCGGCACGCTGACCAGCGCCGCGATTCAGGCCGGCACTCGGGGCAAGCTCGGCTACCGCCTCTCGGTCGGCGAAGATCAGGCCCAGCAGTGGGACGATCGACATGCGCTCGCCTTTCGGGCATACAAGTTCAACGTCCATACCGAGTATGCGCTCGATGAGGTTTCGCGGCTGGTCGTTTCAGGAGGGCTGGTCGACGCCAACCGATTCGACGGACCGGTCACCGATCGAGTCGGGCTGAACGGCAAGTTCACCGACGGCTACGCGAACATCGGCTATGAACGGCGGAATTTCTTCGTCCGCGCGTGGTGGCGGGAATTCGACACCGCGGCCGACTTCAGGACTCACCCGGGGCTCGCCGGCTTATTCGTCCTGACGGATCGCGACGGCCGGCCCATCGGCGCCTTCGTCAACAACTCCTACAATGTCGAAGCGCAGCACGCGGTCGAGGTCGGCGGAGCGCACCGTATCACCTACGGCGTGAATTACCGGCACAACTCCCTGTCGAGCAACATCATCGACCGGTACGGCCGGGAAGACCGCTTGGGACTGTATCTGCAGGGCGAATGGCAGGTCGCCCGGCCCGTCCGGTTGGTGACCGGGATCCGTTACGATCTCCATACGGAAGTCAGTCCCACGGTGAGCCCGCGCCTCTCCCTGCTGTACACCCCCATACCCGACCAGACGTTCCGCGCCACCCTCTCGGTGGCGTACCGACCTCCGACCTTGCTGGAGACGCACCTCGATACCCGCGCGGTTCTCCCCGGGCCGGTCGTGACGACCGGAGTGCCCTCCTCGAATCTCAATCCCGAGCAAATCGTATCCTATGAGGTTGGCTATCAAGGCTGGTTCCTGCGACATCGGCTCAGGCTGCGGGCGGATCTGTTTCTTAATCACATCTCCGACCTGATCGCGGTGCGCAATCCGACGGCCACGACCGCCGTCAATGTGAACGAGGGCGAGGCCGACATTTACGGCGGGGAAGCGGGTGTCGAATTTCTGGCGACGTCGTGGCTCACGGGGTTTGCGAACTACGCCTACCAAGAGATCGGGCAGACCTTCACGACCCGCGCGCAGCGCGGGGCCCCACGGTTCAAAGTGAATGCGGGCCTGCGCGGCGAATGGGCCAACGGGCTCAGCGTCGAAGCGTTGCTGCACCATTACGGAGCCGCCGTCTATCCGATCGACCCCACCTTTGCGACCTTGGCCCCGTTCGGCGCCGTGATCCCGGACGGACGGGTCGGGAGCTACAATCTTCTGAATCTCCGCGTCGCCTACCGCTTCTGGCGCGAAAAAGTCGAGTTGGCTGTCTCGGCTTTCAACGCCTTGAACGACAAGCATCGAGAACATCCCTTGGGCGAGGTGATCGGAAGCCGGGTGATGGCCTGGTTGACGGCGAAGCTCTGGTAAGGTTCGTGATGCACGAAGGGTCCTCAAGGTGGACGCCAGCCGGCTTCCCCGGAGCCGCACCCCGAGACCCTCGCGATGTCCTGCGGCGTCGAACCGAGCACCACAAGCAGCAGGCCGGTGACCAAATATAGAAAAGCCACCTTTGGCTTTTCCCACCGATGGAGCGAGGATGACCGCCTCAGATGCAAGCCACACGCGGAAGAGCACACCAGGCACCCGCACGACTTGTACCGGTATCGGACGCCATAGACGTGACGAGGACCGCCCCCAGTGCTCTGTGCTGCACCGCATATCGTAAAAGACACCCGACCCCTTTTCTTCCTCTCGACCCCTTTTCTTCCTCCTCTTCCTCTTAGAACCGGTACTGAACTCCCAACGACGCGTTCGTGTTGAAGAAGTCGCGTGAGGCGACGTTCGACGAGCGCTGGCTCCGCTGAACGCCCACTGTGAGCGCGGCGGCAGGAGTGAGCCGATAGCTGACGTCGATCGAGCCCTGGTGCGTCGTATCCACGACGCCGCGATTGGAGTCCCCGACGATCTCGCTCGTGAAGATTTTCCGCCGGTAGGCATAACTCACCGTCGCCGACCAATCCTGGTTCAGCCATACGGTCGCCCCCACAGACGCGAAATGTTGGCGGTAGGACACGTCGTCCTGGAACTGTGTCTCGTGGCGCCCGTCCGCCAGCCCCCGTTCGTACAGATAGGCCGCGACGAGGGAAAGCCCGGGACGGACCGTCCACTCCAGGTGCGGGCCGGCGGTCCAAAAGATCGTGTCTCGCTCGGCAAAGGAGTCGTTGAACTGGCGGAGGCCGTATCGGCCGACCACGGTGCCCGCGAGCGAGTCCGTCAGGCGCCGTTCGAGCTGGACCCGCCAGATATGGGAGGTGACCCGTTCTTCTTCGAGGAGACGGAAGCCCGACCGCCGTTCCTGATTGGGGCCCAAAAAGAGATTGGGGATGTACCGGTACCGCAACAGGACCGACGTGTCGTGATCGAGCGCCTGCTTCACCTGGAGGCGATAGTTCCCATGGTTGAAGATCGGGTGGTCGGTATAGATGAACCCGTGCGCCTTGACGGAGACCTCCGTGGCTCCCATGCTCGACGGGTGTGACGTCTGCCGGAGGTCGATCGACGGCTCCCAGACGACATCGCCGGGCTTCGTGACGGGCACGATCGTCGGCTGGCTAGGATCTTCCGCCAGGGACAGCCGCCGGGCGGAGGAGAGCTCGAAGACGTTGTCGGTGTAGAGGACCTTCGCCTCCGTGAGCGCGGACCATTCGGCGGCGGACGGAGGCGGCGACAGGATGCCGATGATACCGGCAACCCACAGCGCAGGGATGCGATGAGGGGCCACGGCCATTGGTCATTGACGGCCGAAGGACCGGACGTACAGCAGCACCTGCCAGGCTTCTTCTTCCGTGAGCACGAGCGGCACGAACGACGCCATATCCGTCCCCGGACTGCCGTGCTTCAGGATCCAAAAGAGCTCGCCGTCCGTACGGGCCGCTTGCCAGGCCTTGTCGGTGAAATTGCGCGGGAGCTTGCCCCGCAAGCCCTCGATGTCACCCAGCCCTCGACCATCCCGTCCGTGACAGGTCGCGCAAAACGCCTTGCCGTGAAACAGTGCCCGGCCTTTCTCGATATTTTCTTGAGTGGCGGGAAACGGATTGGTCCAGGTTCGCGCTTCTTCGATCTGATCGCTCGGGACGCGAGGCCGCAACACGGCTTCGTCGGCGGCGAGGACGGCTCCCGTCACGAGGCACAGCAGAGCCGCAAGGACCGACGCGAACCGGATACGCATACCTGCGGACGCTCTCATCGATCGCGTTCCTTCTCCTGACCGACAGATCGAGACGACGCGGCGGGAACGGAAGGGGCTGGCCCCCTTCTGGAACCGGAGCCAGCCCGTTCGTCGCTTACCGCTCGGAATGTCCGGGGAACTTGTGCCCCAACGATTGCGGGAAGGTGACGGTGCCGTCGGGGAACTCCTGACCGTGTTGCCAGAGGTGATAAATCACGCCGTCGGTCCCGGCGGCGGCCTCGGCAACCTTGGCGGCCTGGTCGGCCGGCATGTCGAGCACCTGGACGCGGCCGGTCGCGATTTCGACCTTATGATCGTGGAAATGGCGATGCCACTGGATCGCCGGGAGTTTTCTCGTCAGGTCCTTCGCCACAAAATACTCGATGGCGACGAGCTTCGCCTTCGGATCGGTGGATTCGAACAGCAGACACTGAAGAATTTTATCGGAGATGCCTTTACAGTAATGGTGGAACGGTCCGCCCGGTTCCCCGTTCGGCATCAGGTGAGGCGCCTGCACATGAATATCGAACCCTTCGACCGGAGATTTCGGCTCCGCGCCGACCGCCTGTTTGGGAGCGACCCCGGCGCAGCCGATTGCGGCCACCGCAACGATTGCCAATAGACTGTGTCTCATCACCATTGACCTCCTGTGGTTGGGGTTGGATTGTGGGAAGACAGGAACAAGGGCCGCTGTCTCCCGTGCGATAGCCTATAAGAGCTCCTTTGGCCGAAAAGGATTCGCGGCCCACCAATTATTTTTTTAGCCTTTTCCGGAAATCGTGTGGGTGGGTTTCTCCTCTCCCTCGCGAGCCCTGACACTTCCCCTCGGCGGGGGGGTGGGGAATCGCAAAAGGGAAATTCGCCCACACAAAAGCCGGAAGAGCCATTTTTATTTTAACGGCGAACTTATTCGCG
>JBBIOW010000013.1:0-34461 GCA_037443165.1 Nitrospiraceae bacterium
CGGAAAGGAACAAGTTCCACAACCGAGCAGGTGTGAGGCTTAGCGCGGTCGTACGACCCATTGCAGGCGGCCGGCAATGGGTGCCCCGGCGTCTGAGCAGGCAAGACCGGTCAGCCAGGCCCGTCGTTAATCCGCTTCCGGTTCAGACGAGCCGTGTTGGTGGGTGACCTTGTCTTCGTCGAAGAGTTCCGCCATCTCCTCGGCGATCATGTCGCGGTCATTAGGAACGGAAACCAGAGGAATCTCCTTCCGCGCCTTGGGCTGATCGGGCTCGAGGGCATGGGCAGGCTTTTGCCGGGGCGGTTTGGGTTCGTTCATGGCTCCAGTATACCCTAAATAAAGGGGCTACTCGAACGCTTCCAACGACGACTTTTCGGGGAATCGATGCTGACATGCGGAGCAGGTCAGGAAGTAGATGGCCTCTCGTACCGACAGAGTCGCTCGAAAATCCAGGTTCACGCCGCGATGTCGGCACGCCGGACAGGAGATCTCCTTGAGGCGGTACGGGACGTCAGGTTGGGTGCGGAGGTAGAACTCCATGTCCGTGTACACGGGAAACGTGTACCGGCAAGCGGTGCACACGCCTTTCCATTCACCGTCCGGCTGCATTGTGCGGCGATCGATCATGAACCGACTCCCCTTACAAATCGCGCACCGGACTCCGGCCAGTCGGGATTCCACTTCTTCAACGGACGGCTTCGTCATTCCGGTGTGAGTCCTCTGAAGAACCGCAGCCTTGGCCGCATGAATGGTACAAGTATAGCGGCCATTGCCGGAAGACTGCAACTTGTTCGAGGTCGGCTCCTGGCCGTTTCCCGCCAAGCTCGCGGTCTCAATATCCGGATGGTTGGGAGCGGATTGTCTGCTTTTCGTTCCGGATGGTGTATGGTTCTCGACTCCAGGCCCCCGAAACACCTTGACGGAGGAACTCCCTCTCGGTACCTTTAGGGCCCATGCACTTCATTACGGATTCATTGCTGGTCGGGAACAGCGACGATGCACGCGAACCAGCGCCGTTTGTGAGCGGGCTTTTGTTGGTAGCCGGCGAATACCAGGTTCAGCCGCCGCCGTGGGTTTCGTACCATGTTGTCCCCTTGAAAGAATTTGCGGCCGTCGATCCGCTCGATCTGCAACATGCTGTGGAGTGGTTGGAGCGGCACGTGCCGTCGGGGCGTGTGATGGTCTGCTGCCGGGCGGGAATGGGACGTTCGGTATCGGTGGCCATCGCCTACCTCTGCTGTGTGGAGCGCATGACCTACGAAGACGCGGTGAAGCTTGTATCGGCGCGACGTCCGGGTGCGGCGACGATCCCTAACCTCGAGGAGACTATTCGGGAAGTACAGCGCATGCGGCAGAAACCCAAGCAGTCGGCCGAACCGCGCGATATGCTGGCCGATCGCGCCCGGCGCCCCTTGTAACATGTCGTTTTCCCGCCGGGGCTGCGTCCTCTATGTATCTTCATGCCTGAATTGCCGGAAGCGGAAGTCGTCGCCTGTCAACTCCGAAGCCGGATCGTCGGCGCCATCATCAAGGACTGTTGGGTGGGTCGCGCGGACATCGTGCGGGAAGGCTTGTCCACGGTAGGATGGTATCGCGGTGCCCGGATTACCGCGGTAGACCGGCGGGGCAAATGCCTGGTGTTTTCGTTGTCGCGCGATCAGGAGACCCGGTACATCGTCGGGGAGCTCGGGATGACCGGGCGTTTCCTGTTCAAGGCGGCCGGCGAACGGCTTCCCCAGCATACCCATTTCACGCTGTACTTGGACGATGGAGCGGAACCCGAGGTGCGCTACTGGAATCCCCGGCGGTTCGGAAGGATCTATTTGTTGGATCGACAAGGACTGGACCGCTTCATCGCCAGACGGTTTGGCCTCGATCCTCTGGCCATGACGAAGGAAGAGTTCGTCCGTCTCTTGCGCACTCGCCGCGGGCGGCTCAAGCCGCTGTTGATGCACCAGCAGGTGCTTGCCGGCATCGGCAACATCTATGCGAACGAAATCTTGTTTCGTGCCGGCCTTCACCCCTATCGACCTGCCAACCGGCTGCGAAGGCCGGCCGCCGAGCGTTTGTACCGAGCTGTGCGTGAAGTGCTGGAGGAGGCGATCCGCTACGGAGGCTCCAGCGTCCGGGATTTTTTCGCGCCTGATGGGACCGAGGGGCGGTACAAGCAGCGGCATCTTGTGTACGGAAAGGAAGGCCAGCCTTGCCCGAACGGCTGCGGCCGACGTATCAGGCGATTGGGAGGTGAACGCAGCTCTTTCTATTGTCCCTCGTGTCAGCAAAAAAACCTGTGGTAAATGTCCTCCTCGAATTTCCTCCTTGACTACGCCGACCCAACTTCCTTAGACTTCTCATCCTCCTGCCTATGAATTCAATAACTTAGCGGTCTCCCCGACTGGTCAGAAGACGTGTAGGACTTCTGAGCCCACTCGGTAGGCCCTTTGGAGGATTGAGGCCAGTACGGGATTCCGCTACCTTGATCCCCCGCTGGTTTTTCGATGCTGACAAAAGGAGTCGCAGGTTATGGCTAAAGTGCTCGAGGGCCCGGGAATGGGGCTGATGAAAAAGTGGGGCATTCCGGTTCCCAACTATGTCGTTGTCACCTCGGTTGACGAGCTGGCCAAGCTCGGCCAGGTCAATGACTGGCTCAAGAAATCGAAAGTGGTCGTCAAGGCTCACGAAGCGCTCGGCTCCCGCTTCAAGCTTGGGCTCGTGAAAGTCGGCCTCGATCTCCACGGCGCGGAGGCGGCCGCAAAAGAGATGTTGGGCCGCCAGGTGGGCAGCCTCACGGTGTCCCAGGTCATCGTGTCCGAAATGATTCCCCACAAGGAGGAATATTATGCGGCGGTGAAATCCACCCGCGAGGGCGCCGATATTCTGGTCGCGAACTGCGGCGGAATCGAGGTGGAGTCGAATTGGGATCGGGTGAAGCGGCTCTCGGTCGAAATCGGGACGACGCCCCCGCGGGATGCGCTCGAGAAGCTGGCCAAGGAAGCTGGCTTCACGGGAGATCTCGCGAAGAAAGTCGCCGACTTCGCCGGTAAGTTGTTCGCCTGCTTCGACAACGAGGATGCGCAATACCTCGAGGTGAATCCGGTGGCGGTGCGGGAAAGCGACGGCGAACTCGTCGCGCTTGACGCGGTGACCCTGCTCGATGCGGACGCCAAGTTCAGGCATCCCGATTGGAATTTTCAATTCGCCGCGGAATTCGGACGCCCGTACACGAAGAACGAATTGGAAGTGATGGCGGTGGATGCCAAGATCAAGGGTTCGGTGAAGTTCATCGAGATTCCCGGAGGCGATACCGCTATGTTGCCGGCCGGCGGCGGGGCGAGCGTCTATTATTCGGATGCCGTGGTCGCCCGCGGCGGAAAACTGGCCAACTACGCCGATCCGCCGGACTGGGCCGTCGAAGTCCTCACGGAAAAAGTTTGCTCCTTGCCCGGCATCAAGAACATCATCGTGGGCGGCGCGATCGCGAACTTCACCGACGTCAAGAAGACATTCGGCGGCATCATCGCCGGGTTCCGGAAGGCGAAGGCCGAAGGCAAGTTGAACGGGGTGAAAATCTGGGTCCGCCGCGGCGGGCCCCGCGAGAAAGAAGGGCTCGACGCGATGCGCGAGTTGAAGGACGAAGGGTTCGACATCCACGTGTTCGACCGCCACACGCCGCTGACCGATATCGTCGACATGGCACTCCAGAAGAAGTGACGATTTAGTGATTTGGCGATTTCGTGATGTGACGGAATTTCAAATCATTAGATCTCCAAATCGATACATCACCACATTCCGCCAAACGGGAGACCCCGATGAGTATTCTCGCGAACAAAGACACCCGGGTGGTGATCCAGGGTGGAGCGGCGGGCTTGAACGCCGCGCGCCGCATGGCCGAGTTCTGTTACATGATCAAGCAGCCGCTGAACGTGGACGCGTTCGTCTATCCGCCGGATGCGGGCAAGACCAACGAGGTGCCTTACGGCGGCGGTCTGCTGGCGATTCCGGTATACAAGAGCGTCGCAGAAGCGACCGCCAACCATCCGCAGATCAACACGAGTCTCGTCTATATCGGCGCCGATCGGGCGCTGGCCGCGGGAATGGAGGCGCTCAACGACCCGAGGATTCAGCTCGTGTCGATGATCACGGAAGGCGTGCCTGAGAAGGACGCAAAGCTGCTCGGCCGTCACGCGGTCAAGCTGGGTAAGATCTTCAACGGACCCTCCTCGATCGGCATTATTTCGGCGGGCACTTGCCGGCTCGGCGTCATCGGCGGTGCGTTCGACAACCTCGTCGCCTGCAAGCTCTATCGCGAAGGCTCTTTCGGCGTCATCACGAAATCCGGCGGGCTCTCGAATGAGATCATCTGGATTTGTTCCCAGTTCGCCGACGGGATCACCACCGCGATCGGCATTGGCGGCGACGCCTATCCGGGGACGGATTACGTCACGTATCTGGAAATGTTCGAACAGGATCCTCAGACGAAGGCGGTCGTGATCGTAGGGGAGATGGGCGGCGATTTGGAAGAACGGGCGGCCGAGTGGTACGGCGCGAAGAAGCGGCGGATCAAACTCCTGGCAGTGGTGTCAGGTTTCTGCCAGGAAAGCCTGCCCAAGGGCATGAAGTTCGGCCACGCCGGGGCAAAAGAGGGGCTGAAAGGCGAAGGGTCGGCCCGCTCGAAGTCCGAAGCGCTCAAGAAGGCCGGTGCGATCGTCCCGCCGACCTTCGGCGCCTTGGGTCCGGCCATCAAGGAAGTGTATGAAGAGTTCGTCAAGACAGGGCAGGTCGTGCCGATCCCCGACTTGAGTCCGGCCGATCTTCCGAAGCTCCCCAAGACCGTCGACGAAGCCATGAAGACCGGCGAAGTCATGGTGGCGCCGCTGATCAAGACCACGATCAGCGACGATCGCAGCGACGAACCGCTGTACGACGGCTATCCCGCGTCCGAGCTGATCAATAAGGGCTACGACATTCCCCACATCATCGGTCTCCTGTGGGACAAGCGGCTCATCTCCAAGCAGGAGGCGGAGATCATCAAGCGCATCATCATGTTGTCCGCCGACCACGGCCCCTGCGTGAGCGGCGCGCTCACCACGATCATCGCGGCCTGTGCCGGTATCGGCATGGCGCAGGCGGTCGCAGCCGGATTGATCATGGTCGGGCCTCGATTCGGCGGCGCGGTCACCGACGCTGGGCGTTACTTCAAATACGCGGTGGATAACAAGATGACGGTGGACGAGTTCCTCTCGTACATGAAGCAGAATGTCGGCCCGGTTCCCGGCATCGGCCATCGCGTGAAGAGCGTGCGAAACCCGGATAAGCGGGTGAAGGAATTAGTCGGATACGTCAAGAGCCTCGGCATCAGAACGCCGCACTTGGACTTCGCTTTGGAGGTCGAAAAGGTGACCTCGGCGAAAAAAGAAAACCTGATCCTGAACGTGGATGGCACGATGGCGGCCGTGCTCGTGGATCTGGGCTTCCCGGTGGACAGCCTGAACGGCTTCTTCATCCTGGCTCGGACGATCGGCTTGATCGGGCATTGGGTCGATCAGAAGCGCCAGGAGAGCCGGCTGATCAGGCTCTTCGATTATCTGGTCAACTATGCCGCGCCGAAGCGGCGCGAGGTGCCGCCTCTGAAATAGCAAGTAGCGAATAGCAAACAGCGAATAGCTTTTGGTTGCTTGCTATGAGCTATTCGCTCTTAGCTGAGAGGAGTTCCATGTCGTTGGAAATAGCCCAAAAACTGTACGCGTCGATGCCGGAGAAGCTGGCCAAGGCGCGCAAGAAGTTCGGCCGCGCGCTCACGCTGACGGAAAAGATTCTCGTGTCGCACGCCGACAATTTCGAAACGCAGGTGTGGGAACGGGGCAAGGCCATGTTGGCGTTGCGGCCGGATCGAGTCGCGATGCAGGACGCGACGGCGCAGATGGCCATGCTGCAGTTCATGCAGGCCGGCAAGAAGAAGGTTGCCGTGCCCAGCACGATTCATTGCGATCACCTGATTCGGGCGGAAGTCGGCTCGCAGAAAGACCTGCTGCGCGCGATGGACGAGAACCGGGAGGTCTATAACTTCCTCGCCTCGGCCGCGAAGAAGTACGGGATCGGGTTCTGGAAGCCCGGCGCCGGCATCATCCACCAGGTCGTCCTCGAAAACTACGCGTTCCCGGGCGGGTTGATGATCGGGACGGATTCTCACACGCCGAACGCGGGCGGTCTCGGCATGCTGGCGATCGGCGTCGGTGGAGCCGACGCGGGCGAGGTCATGGCCGGGCTGCCCTGGGAAGTGCTGCACCCGAAGCTGATCGGCGTTCGGCTGACCGGCAAATTGAACGGCTGGGCGTCCCCGAAGGACGTGATTCTGTACATCTGCGGCCTGCTCACCGTGAAGGGAGGCACGAACAAAATTCTGGAGTACTTCGGACCCGGCG
This sequence comes from Nitrospiraceae bacterium, assembly GCA_037443165.1. Lineage (GTDB taxonomy): Bacteria > Nitrospirota > Nitrospiria > Nitrospirales > Nitrospiraceae > DATLZU01. The sequence continues at coordinate 6,423 of JBBIOW010000013.1, forward strand.
CCGAGACGATCAGTTGCACAGGCAAAGGCACGATCACCAACATGGGAGCCGAGCTGGGCGCCACGACCTCGGTCTTTCCCTTCGACCAGAAAATGGTCGCCTACTTGAACCTCACCGATCGGGCGGACATCGCGAACCTGGCCCTGGCGCATCGCGACTTGCTCACCGCCGATCCGGAAGTGCTCAAGTCGCCGGAGAAGTACTTCGATCAGATCATCGAAATCGATCTGTCGAAACTCGAGCCTTATGTGGTCGGACCGCACACGCCGGACTTGGCCAGGCCGATCTCCAAGCTGGCGGCGGAAGCCAAGGAGAAGGGCTATCCGGTCGAACTCAAGGCGGCGCTGATCGGCAGTTGCACCAACTCGTCCTATGAAGACATCAGCCGGTCGGCCCACATCGCCCGACAGGGCTTGAAGGCGGGGCTCAAGGCGAAGACCGCGTTTTTGGTTACCCCCGGGTCCGAACGGATCTTCCACACGATGAAGCGAGACAGCTTCCTGGAGGTGTTCGAGCAAATGGGCGCCACCGTTCTGGCCAACGCCTGCGGCCCCTGCATCGGTCAATGGAAACGGGCGGACGCCGTCAAAGGCCGGGCCGATTCGATCGTGAGCTCGTTCAACCGGAACTTCCCCGGCCGCAACGACGGCATCAACGAAACGCTGTCGTTCCTCGCGAGCCCGGAGGTCGTGACGGCGTATGCCTTCGCAGGCGATCTGACATTCGATCCGGTACGGGGAACGCTGAAAAGGGCGGATGGGAAGGAGTTCAGGTTCGAGCCCCCGCATGGCGAAGAGTTGCCGGCGAAGGGGTTCGCGAGGGGCGAAGAAGGCTACGTCCCGCCGGCCGAAGACGGCGACGCCCTGACCGTGGACATCCCGCCCAGCAGCGAGCGCCTGCAGTTGCTGCAGCCGTTCCCGCGGTGGGACGGTCAGGATTTTATCAAGCTGCCGCTGCTCATCAAGACGAAAGGCAAGACGACGACGGATCATATTTCGCCGGCGGGTCCGTGGCTCAAGTATCGAGGCCATCTGGACAAGATCAGCGACAACATGTTCCTCGACGCCAACAACGCGTTCTTCCCGGAGATCGGGAAAGGCACTGACGTGCTGACCGGCGAGTCGGGGCTCACGATCGCGCAGATCGCCCGGCGCTACAAGGCGAAGGGCATCGGATCAGTGGTGGTCGGTGACGAGAACTACGGCGAGGGAAGCAGCCGCGAACACGCGGCCATGTCGCCTCGCTACCTGAACGTCCGGGTGGTGCTGACCAAGAGTTTCGCGCGCATCCACGAGACAAATTTGAAGAAGCAAGGGATTCTCCCGCTGACGTTCGCCGATCCAGCCGATTACGACAAGATCGAGCAGCACGATCGGATCAGCGTCACGGGATTGAAGGACCTGGCGCCGGGGAAGCCGGTCCGGGTGATCATCCACAAGCCGGATGGAACAGAGATCGATATCCGGGCGAACCACAGCTTGACGGAGCAGCAAATCGGATGGTTCAAGGCCGGGTCGGCCTTGAATGCTCTGAGTTGATCAGCAACAGCTTCGCGGTCCGGTGCGGGAGGTTGTGGCGACCTTGGCATTGGACATCGGGCTCAGGCCACCACAAACATCCTTAATCATCAAGGGAGAGGTGAGGAGATGGGATACGCGAAACTGACACCACCGACGAAGGGGCAAAAAATTACGATGGGACCGGGCGGTAAGCTCAACGTTCCGGACAATCCCATCGTGCTGTTCATCGAGGGCGATGGAACCGGGCCGGACATCTGGGCGGCCTCCGTGCGCGTGTTCGATGCGGCGGTGCAAAAGGCTTACGGCGGCAAGCGCAAGATCGAATGGTTCGAAGTGTATGCCGGCGAGAAGTGCAACAAGATCTATGGGGAAAACACCTGGCTGCACGACGATACCTTGGTCGCTTCCAAGGAATACATGGTCGGGATCAAGGGGCCGCTGACGACTCCGGTCGGCGGCGGGTTCCGCAGCATCAACGTGGCCCTTCGGCAACTGCTCGATTTGTATGTCTGCCAGCGCCCGGTCAAGTGGTACACCGGGGTGCCGGCGCCGGTGAAGAAGCCGCACCTGGTCGATATGGTGATCTTCCGGGAAAACAGCGAAGACATCTATGTCGGCATTGAATGGGAGAAGGGCACGCCTGAGGTGAAGAAGGTCATCGAGTTCCTGCAGAAGGAAATGGGCGTGAAGAAGATCCGGTTTCCGGAGACTTCCGGCATCGGGGTGAAACCGATCAGCGAGGAAGGCACCCACCGTCTGGTCCGGGCGGCGATCAATTGGGCGCTGGCTAACAAGCGGAAGAGCGTGACCCTGGTGCACAAGGGCAACATCATGAAATTCACCGAGGGCGCGTTCCGCAAATGGGGCTATGAACTGGCGAAGAAGGAATTCCCGGACAAGACGGTCGCCTGGGACGACTGCGGCGGTAATCCGCCTCCTGGGAAGCTGTTGATCAAGGACGCGATCGCGGACAACTTCCTGCAGCAGATTCTGACCCGGCCGGCGGAGTACGACGTGATCGCCACCATGAACCTGAACGGCGACTACATCTCCGACGCCCTCGCGGCGCAGGTCGGCGGCCTGGGGATCGCGCCGGGCGCCAACATCAACTATGTATCCGGCCATGCCTGGTTCGAGGCGACCCATGGCACCGCGCCCAAGTACGCGGGGCAAGACAAGGTCAATCCCGGGGCGGTCTTGCTATCCGGCGTCATGATGCTGGAGTATATGGGCTGGACCGAAGCGGCGCGCTTGATCGAGAAGGGCATGTCCAAGACCATCGCCAATGGCACGGTCACCTACGATTTCGCCCGGCTGATGAGGGAAGAGGGCCGGACGGACGTCAAGGAAATCAAATGCTCCGAGTACGGGACGGAGATCATTAAGAACATGGAATAGCGACAAACGGCGAGAGGCGCGAGGCTAGAGGCGAGGGATATGAATCTTTACTCTTCCCTCTAGCCACTAGCCCCTTGCCTCTAGCCCATTAGTTTTTATGGTCGCAGAAAATTACGATACCCAGAACGTCATCGACCAGGAGGAAATTCTCCGGCCGAAGATGGTGACGGTGGAGATCGCCGGCAAAACATACCAGGTGCCGGAGGGAATCACCGTCATTAAGGCGCTCTGGTATACGGGGCAAGAGGTCGTCCGCGGCGTCGGCTGTCTCGGCGGCTTCTGCGGCGCGTGCGCGACCTATTATCGGACGAAAGATGACCCCAAGGTAAAGACCTGTTTGGCCTGCCAAACGGCGGTCGAAGACGGCATGTCGTTCTCCATGGTGCCGCCGTTTCCAGCCCGGAAAGCCATTTACGACCTCACCAAACTGGAGGACCCCAAGCAAGATCTCTTCAATCTCTACCCGGAAGCACCCCTCTGTCGGAACTGCAACGCCTGCACGGAAGCCTGTCCGCAGAAGATCGATGTCCGCGAGGGCGTATGGAAGGCAGTGTTCGGCGATTTCAAAGGCGTCTCGGAGATGTTCATGGATTGCGTCATGTGTGGGCTTTGCGCGCCGGTCTGCATCGCCGACATCGCGCCGAATTTCGTCGCACTCTACGTCAGCCGCGTTCAAGGCGCTCATTTCACTCCGAGGCCGGAGCGGCTTGATCACCGGATCAAGGAAATCCGAGAAGGCCGTTACGACGCGGAGTGGAACAAGATCCTGAACATGAACGACCAAGAGCTGGTGAATGCATGCGCGGAGCTTAAGTAGATTTTAGGCTAGAGGCGAGGGGCTAGAGGCTATGGGCGAAAGAATCAGCATGGGTGGTCCTTCTTCCCGCTCGCCGCTCGCCACGTGTGTCGCGCCGGGTCGGTAACGAATGGACATCCACGTTCTCCAGCAAATTGTGCACAAGACCCGCGATGTTCGGCGCACCCAAACGCTGCCCAAGTATTCGCCCGCCGAACGCGACACGCTGATCAAAAAGTATCATCCCGATTTTCGCGAAAGCGCCTACAGGACGCTCCGATTCGGTCCCAACGCCGGCGACAAGACGGTCGTGGAATTGGCCGCCCTGCTCGAAGGCGACAGCCCGGTTCCGGACGACCTCGACCTGACTCCGGCCTACATGACGGATGTGCTTGTCGTCGGCGGGGGCGGGGCTGGGTGCGCGGCCGCGCTGCACGCGCACGGCCAAGGCGCGAAGGTCATCCTGGCCACGAAGCTCCGCCTCGGCGACTCCAACAGTGTGATGGCCCAGGGCGGCATGCAGGTGTCGGTTGCGCCGGAAGACTCGCCCATCCAACACTTCCTGGATACCCTCAAGGGCGGGCACATGCAGAACGACCACCGGCTGCTCAAGGTGATGGTGGAGGAAGGCCCGTCCATCGCTAAGTGGCTGATCGAGTTGGGGGTGCTCTTCGATCGGGACGCCGATGGCAATCTGCACGTCAAGAAGGGCGGGGGCAGCTCCAAACCCCGGCTCCTGACCTGCTCCGACTATACGGGTCTGGAGATCATGCGGGTGCTCAAGGACGAGGTGTTGAACCGGAAGATCCAGCTTCTGGAGTTTTGCGCCGTCGTCGAGCTGCTGAGCGACGATCATGGCGCCTGCACCGGCGCAGTCCTGCGGGACCTCGACAACCAGCGCTTCATCGTCGTCGCGGCCAAGACCGTGATCCTGGCGACCGGCGGCATCGGGCGGTTGCATATTCAGGGTTTTCCGACCAGCAACCACTACGGCGCGACCGGGGACGGGCTCTGCCTGGCCTATCGGATGGGGGCCAAGTTGGTGCAGATCGATACGTTCCAGTATCACCCTTCCGGGGCCGTCTATCCGGAGCAATTGGTGGGGGCGCTGGTGACGGAAGGCATCAGATCGGAAGGCGGTCACCTGGTGAATGCGCGCGGCGAGCGGTTCGTCAACGAACTGGACACCCGCGACGTCGTCTCCTCTTCGATCATCCGCGAGTGCGAAGAGGGGCGAGGCATCCGTACGATGTCCGGCCGGGTCGGCGTCTGGCTGGACACGCCGCTGCTGGAGGTCGAGCACGGGCCCGGCACGCTCGAGAAGCACTTCCCGGCGATGGTCCGTCAGTACGAACGCTTCGGAATCGACATCAGCAAGGATCCGGTGCTGATCTATCCGACGCTGCACTACCAGAACGGTGGCGTGAAGATCGATGTGAACGGCGAGTCCGAGGTGCGGAACCTCTTCGTCGCCGGTGAAGCATCGGGCGGCCTGCACGGGCGCAATCGGTTGATGGGCAATTCACTTCTGGATCTGATGGTGTTCGGGAAGCGCTCAGGCACGACGGCGGCGCAGCGGGCTGCCTCGATGTCCCAGGGCAAGTTGACGTTGGACCATCTCGCCCGTTTCCGCGCCGAAGCCCGCAAGCACGGAGCGTCCTTCTCCGTCGTCTCGCCGATGGTCTTGCCGGCGTACGCGAAAAAGGAATAGATGCGAGGCCATAGGCCATAGGCTATGGGCAATAGATAAGACAAGGGGACAGCTTCATCCTATTGCCCATAGCCTATGGCCTATGGCCTGCGACTGAAGGGAGCCGGATGAATATTCATGAATTTCAGGCCAAGCAGTTGTTCGCGCAATTCGGCGTGCCGGTGCCGCGCGGGAAAGAAATCAAGACGCCTCTCGCGGCGGAGAAATGGGCTGCGCAGTTGAACAGCCCGGTCTTTGTGGTGAAGGCGCAGATTCATGCGGGCGGGCGGGGTAAGGCCGGCGGAGTCAAGATCACGAAGGACCGGGCCGAAGTTCCCCTGCTCGCCAAAGAGTTGCTCGGCAAAGCCCTGGTTACGCATCAGACTGGGCCGAAAGGGCGGAAGGTGCGTCGCCTGCTGATCGAGGAGGGGGTGGGGATCGCCAAGGAATTGTATCTCAGCCTGCTGGTCGATCGGGATTCCGGCTGGCCGGTGTTCATCGCCAGCACGGAAGGCGGCATGGAGATCGAAGAGGTTGCCGCGCACACGCCGGAGAAGATCGTCAAAGAATCGATCGACCCGGCGGTCGGATTCCAAGAGTACAACGGCCGTAATCTCGCGTTCGGACTGGGCCTGCCGTCCATCGAGCCGACCCTGCTCAAACCGTTCGTTCAGATGCTCGGCAACCTGTATCGCCTCTTCATGGGAAAGAACGCCTCTTTAGTGGAGATCAATCCGCTGGTCATCACGACGGACAACAAGCTGGTTGCCCTCGACGGCAAGGTGTCGTTCGACGACAACGGTCTTTTCAAGCATGCGGACGTGCAGGCCATGCGCGATCTGCACGAAGAAGACCCGCTGGAGATCGAGGCCGGTCAAAACAACCTCAACTATGTGAAGCTCGACGGCAACATCGGCTGCATGGTCAACGGCGCCGGGCTCGCGATGGCGACGATGGACGTGATCAAGCTCGCCGGCAGCGAGCCGGCCAACTTTCTCGACGTGGGCGGCGGGGCGACCAAGGAGACTGTGGCGGCGGGATTCCGCATCCTGCTCAAGGACAAAAAGGTCAAAGGCATCTTCATCAACATCTTCGGCGGCATCGTGCGGTGCGAGCGGATTGCGCACGGCGTCATCGAGGCGGCGAAAGAAGTCAATATTAAGGTACCGGTCGTCGTGCGCCTGCAGGGGACGAATGCGGAAGAGGGGCGGAAGCTGTTGCTCGAATCCGGGCTGAAAGTCGATGTGGCGACGGATTTGTGGGAGGCGGCGCAGAAGATTGTGGGGATGACGGGGAAAAAGCGGAAGAAGGCGGTGGCGACGGCGTAACACGGACGCGGGTCCTGTCGCCGACCACCCCGTCCGTCCTCGCACCCCGCCCGGTGTAGGGATCCCGCTGCGGGCGGACGGGCTCCCAGATCGGCGCCACCCGCGAGAAATCTTAACCCTCGCTCCTTGTGGGAGAGGGAAGGGTGAGAGGAAAAGTGGGGGTGACCTTGAGCCTCCACGGTTCGCGACAACAGGTCCGGTCGGCCCATTTGCTGAGGCAGAGCAGTGAGAACGTGGTATTCAGCCGGCGTACTTGCTATCTACGACAGGGGGCCTAAGAAGGTAGGTCTACAAGACATTTACTCGGCAATCGGAAAATTCAGAACTTTGTCAGACCATGATCGTGAACCACATCCGAAATACCCTCAGGAAAATTTTAAGCATATAACGCGTTCAGTTCTCGTAAAACTCAAGAGATATGGTCTAGTGGAACAGGATGGCCCTGCAGTCTATTCCCTAACCAGGAAATCGATTGAACATATAGAAGCATTTAGGGATGATAATTACGGCAGAGTTGTTGGCAAGGATATCGACCTTGGAGAGCTGATCGCGAGGCTAGGACTTGCTGGCCGAAAAGAGGCCTGAACAAATCAGGCTTATCCTATAAGGTGATCATGAGCATTTTGGTGAACAAGAACACGCGGGTGGTGGTGCAGGGGATTACCGGAAAGGAGGGGTCGTTTCATGCGACCCAGTGCAAGGCTTACGGGACGCAGGTCGTGGCAGGGGTGACGCCAGGGAAGGCCGGACAGGAAGTGGAAGGCATTCCCGTCTTCAACACCGTGCGCGAGGCGGTGAAAAAGACCCAGTGCGACACCTCGTTGATTTTTGTGCCGCCTGCCTTTGCCGCCGATGCGATCCTCGAGGCCGCTGATGCCGGCATCACACTTATCGTCTGTATCACAGAAGGTATTCCGGTAAACGACATGGTGCGCGTCAAACGCGCGTTGCGCGGGCGCGATGTCCGGCTCATCGGGCCGAATTGTCCCGGTATCATCACGGTCGATGAATGCAAGATCGGCATCATGCCGGGGTTCATTCACAAGCGCGGCGTCGTCGGCGTGGTCTCCCGCAGCGGGACCTTGACCTATGAAGCGGTGCATCAACTGTCCACGCTGGGGCTCGGCGAAACGACCTGCATCGGGATCGGCGGCGATCCGGTGAACGGGACCAGCTTTGTCGATGTCCTGCCGCTATTTGAGAAAGATCCGGAAACACAGGCCATTGTCCTGATCGGCGAAATCGGCGGCGATGCCGAGGAAAAAGCCGCTGCCTACATCAAGCAGCACATCCGCAAGCCGGTGATCGGCTTCATCGCGGGCATCACCGCCCCGCCGGGCCGCCGCATGGGCCACGCCGGCGCCATCATCACCGGCGGCAAAGGCACGGCCGCCGAGAAGATGGCCTCGCTCGAAGCCGCCGGCGTCCGCGTCGTCCACAACCCGGCCGAAATCGGCGCGACCGTCAAAGTAGTACTGGGGAGATAACCGCGCTGCGGTTCTACCGACCTGTCGACTCCAAGAGCCGATCAGCCCATACCCACGGCGAGCCTTCGTCTTCATGCTTGAAGTACACAAAGCACTCTTTCCCGGCCTGAGCCTCGTTCTTCAGCCATTCGGCCCACTCGGCTAGCGCCGTCTCGTCATACTCGCTGCCGCGGAGGCGGACGTAGCAGAAGCTGGCCGTGTCATGCCGGTCAGCCGGTCGCTCATCCGTGTCGGCGACCGCCCAGGCGACCTCATGTCGCGTCAGCAGCTTTTCTACCTCAGTGACGCCCCACGAATCGTGGCGAAACTCGACGGCCCAGCGAAAGCCCTGCGGCAGCTTGCCGAGGAAATCGGCAAGACAGGCATCGTCGCGGCGCAGGGTCGGCAGCAGTTGGATCAGGATCGGGCCGAGCCGCCGACTGTCTGCCAGCGGCGCCAGGCGGTCCAGCATGAGGTGTACGAACGACAACGCTTCCGGCTTCAGCCGGGACATGTGGGTGATCCGGCGGTGAGCCTTGGCCGCAAAGAGAAAGGTCGGCGGAGTCTGCTCGATCCACGACCGAACCGTCTCTTCGGTCGGCAGGCGATACCAGACTCCATCAAGCTCGACAGTCCGGTAGCGGGTAGCATAGTAGCGAAGGAACTCAGACGACTTGAAGCCTTCCGGGTAGAAACGCCCAGGTCCCTGCCAGGGTTTGTACAAATAGCCGGAGAGGCCAATGAAGATATGGACCACGGATGAACTGCCGCCGGTGACCAGCTATTCGCTAGCCCGGACTATTCATGGCGGTTCGTCGCGAAATCGCGCAGTCGCCTGCGAGACGGGCGCGCGGAGCCGGGAAGGAGGGAGGCGTGCTCCCTGCAGCACGTTGACCGACTGAGCGGCGAGCCCGCCCGCTGGCATGCCGTGAAACCCGCGTGCCAGCTTGTCGGAGCGGCGAATCCGCGATTGCGGCAGAAGCGTTCATGAATAGTCCGGGCTAGTAGCTGCCGGCTATGAGCTATCAGCCATCAGCCGTCAGCTTTATACGGAGATGCCCCAGAGTGTCTTTGCGGCGATACCGATGGCATAGGTCATGGTGACGGCTGCAGTGATGATCACGAGATTCATGACGATCCGGCGTCGCATGTTCATGCCGGACAAGAAGGCGAGAATCGTAGAGACCGCGATGATGACGAGCCCGGCAGCCAGTGCGGAGAAAGCGGCGTTGGTGGCGCCGAACACGACGGGAAGAACCGGCACCATCGCGCCGGCAAAGTAGCTGGCGCCGACGACTACAGCCGATCCGAAAGGTTGCTCTTCCATAGTGGTCGAATCGGTTGTTTCCCCCAAGAACTGTTTCTTCAACGCTTCGGTCGATCTCACCTCTTTCTCGGAATTCAACGCGAGGAAGGCGCCGGCCGCCATTGAGAGCGAGCCGGCGACGGCGGTCGTCGAAGCTGCGATCAAGACTGTCACGGCGTCGCCGAACGCGCCGAAGAAGCCGCTCACCGCTCCGAGGATTTCGACCAGCCCGTCGTTCAATCCCAGGAAGATATTCCGGATCTTCTCCGCGTTGATCTTCCGCTCGGTCAGTTGCGTGACCAGTGCATCCTCATGTTTGAACTCGTCCAGAAGAATGCTTTCGAGCGCCTCGCCCAGCGGCTGGCCTTTGTAACTCTTCCACAGCGAGAGATATTTCCGCACGCCATAGACCTCGATCGCTTCGAGGATCAAATGGACCGCCGTGGTCCCGAACAGCCGGCAGGCCAGTACGATGACGCGCAGCTTCACACGCCGGCCAAGATCGAGGGTGTCCAACGTGGAATCAAAGAACTTCTGCCAGAACGCCAGGTGGCGGATCTCCACCTGGATCAACTCATCGAGCACCTTGTTTGCGTCCTCATCGGATGAGATCTCCCGCAGCGCCCGATAGAGCGACAGGTCGAACAGCTCGTCCAGAATCAATGTCCGCGCAAGCGCAGGATCGTGTCGGGGAGGAATCGCCATGGCAGGACCTCAAGGAAGGTGAGTTGGACGATTATAGCAAAGAAAAACCACAGCGGGTCGGGTCTTTGTTCCGCTTTTCTGCCCTCTTCCCCTGATGTCCTTCGAGGATTCCATTACAGGTTTTTTTCGCCTCACAATTCCAGGATTGACCGGATAGCGCACTTGCCGCGCCCGGTCCAACATAAGCATTGGGAATGGGAGGGGATTATGAACTACACGCCGACCCAGATCATTGCGCGCATCCAATGGTGCCGACTTCAGCAAAACCTCCGATCGCTCACGCCGGAAGAGCACGAGGGCTGGCGGGCCAAGGAATTAGGCCTCGTGGATGCTTTGCTCGGCAGGGAGAGGACGGAATTCACGAAAGATCGCTGTTCCTTACAATTCTTACGCTATCAGTCGGGCTTGCATGACGGCCACACCCTGTTGCGCGTGATCCTGTCTAGCAGGCCGTTGAAAACCTGACCTGCACGACCCCGTTTTCTCCCCCTGGAGGACCCCGCTGCGGATTGCCCCTGCTCTCCGGGGAACCTGGCGGCCGTCTCATCCTCGGCTGAGGCTCACGCCACAGACGGCTTCGCCATGCTGGGGATCACAGGGCCCGCATCGGCCTCGGCAGCCGGCTGATCCGAAGCAGGTTGGAAGCGGCTCCGACGAGAGCGGCCGCATGCTGCGTGCGCGCGAGCCCTCGGAAGCGCGTCGTGCGCACGCCGCCGACGGTGTTGAGCCAGCCGCAGATCTGTTCCACCCGGTTGCGAATACGTGGGGGCCGCGCGGCGCCCACGGTGCGCGTCGTGCGGCCATCGAGCCCAGGGGTCTGCCGCCCCGCCACCCGGGCCAGATGGGGGCGAATGCGCCAGTGTCGCAACCGGCGCACGCAGTCGCGGCCGTGCTACCCCTGATCCGCCCCGAGGGGCCGGGGACGAATCCCGCGGTGGGCCTGGCGACGCCCCATCGCCCGCGCCGCCTCGCGCTCGGCCGTCCCCGTGGCCGGGGCGATCTGCAGAGCCACACACAGGCCATGCCGAGTCTCCCTCACCACCTGCCCCGAGCAGCCCAGCTTGGCCGCTTTGCCCGGGCCCCTGCGGGCCAGCCGGGCGTCCGGGTCCGTTGGGCTGTGATGCGTGGCGTTGGGCCGCGGCTCCCCATGAAAAGCGCCGGTGGGAGTCCCCGGATCGTCCGGGAGCGGGGGCACGGCCGGGGCCGCCTTGGGCGTCACACGCTTGAGCGCGGCCCCCGCCTCGATCCGCGTGCCATCGCCGGGAAAGGGCGCATCCGCGCGCCCCCGCCCGGCGCGCGGCGGTGCCCCCGGCATCCAACAAGCGCTGGGCCCCCTCGGGCGGGAGCAGTCGCTCGCGGTTCTGGCTGAACGTGCTGTGATCGAAGCCCGGCGCATCGAGCCTCATGTCCAGCCACCAGCGGAACAGGCTCTTGTCGTGGCGCTCCTCGCAGAAGAGCCGATGGCTTCGGCTGGAGCACCGCGCCCTCAGCCCCTCGCTCTTCAGCCACCGGTCCGGGGGAATCGACGGCCGGCCGGTCTGGCGGTCCATCGTGGCCAAGGGCCGCGCCCGCGTCGCCAGCCCCGCGTCGGCCTGGGCCTTGATGCGGCGCACGGGAGGGGGGGCCGGGACTCGGGCTTTCGGGGACACAGCGCTGAACATGGCTTGCTGAGCCGTTACCTCACCACGCATCGGTCTCCCTCCTGGTCAAGGGAACGGCTGCATGGTGCTCATACTTCGCAGCATGAGTGTCAAGAGGGTTTTTCAACGTCCTGCTAGGGCCCATACGTGCGTCATCGTTTCGTCACGTCATGCGGAAAATCCAAAGAGCCCCTTGACATCCAAGACAGTTGCTTTCCCTTTTGTATCGCTGAGCGGTTTTATCCTTGAGTAAGGCGGGCCTGGGCTAGCCTGCGTCGCGAATCGCGGAGGCGAGGGTCTACAAGCGTGGCCGGGAGGCTCTTGGAGCGGACATCATAGCGGCGTTGGGGCGCACGGCGCGACGAGTAAGGAGCACCACGTTTGTGCGCGCCGGCGAGTTGTTGAGCTGGCCGGGTCTTACCGCTCTTACTGAGCCGGAGCGCCCGTCTTCGTCCGATGCCTCTTCTTCACCCCTCACCCTCCCCTCTCCCACAAGGGGCGAGGGTTCAAATTCCTCACGGGTAGCGCTGACCTGGGATCCCTCTGACCCTTCACTAAGACCCATTGCGATGAAGAAAGCAATGAGTGCCTCGAGCGACGGGTACCCCCGCAGCGGGGTCCCTCAGTTACCCGCCTGACGGGTGTGGGCGGGGTGTGAAGCTTGCACCCGCTGCAGTCGGAAAAGAGCAACGGGTACCCGGCTGGTCAGTGACAGGACCCGCTCTGCCTTTCTTATGTCCCCATCTCCCACGACGCCAGATACTTCTTCTGCTCCTTCGTCAGTCGATCAATCTCCACGCCCATCCCCGCCAGCTTCAGCCGCGCGATCTCCTTGTCGATCTCCGCCGGCACCGGGTACACCTTTTTCTCGAGCGTCTTATGATGCTTCACCAGATACTCGGCGCTCAAGGCCTGGTTGGCGAAGCTCATGTCCATGACGGTGGTCGGATGGCCCTCGGCGGTCGCGAGGTTCACCAGCCGCCCTTCGCCCAACAGGCTGACGCGGCGGCCGTTCTTCAGTGTGAACTCCTCCACGCCGGGCCGGACGACCCGCCGCTTGCGGCTGAGCTTTTCGAGCGCCGGAATGTCCAGCTCCACGTTGAAGTGGCCGGAGTTGCAGACGATGGCGCCGTCCTTCATGACAGCGAAATGCTCGCCGCGAATTACCTTCAGGTTGCCGGTGACAGTGATGAAGAAGTCGCCCACCGGGGCGGCCTGTTCCATGGGCATGACCCGGAAGCCGTCCATGACCGCCTCCAATCCTTTCAATGGATCGACTTCCGTCACGATCACGTCCGCGCCCATCCCCTTCGCACGCATCGCGACGCCGCGGCCGCACCACCCGTAGCCCGCCACCACGACCGTGGAGCCGCAGATCAGCCGGTTCGTCGCGCGCACGATCCCGTCCATCGTGCTCTGCCCCGTGCCGTAGCGGTTGTCGAACATGTGCTTGGTGTCCGCGTCGTTGACGGAGATGACGGGGAAGCGAAGCACCTTCCGGTCCGCCATACTGCGCAGCCGGATCACCCCGGTGGTCGTCTCTTCCGTGCCGCCGATGACGTGTTTGAGCAAGTCCTTGCGCTTGGCGTGGAGGGTGGAGACGACATCGGCGCCGTCGTCCATTGTAAGTTGGGGACGATGCGCGATGGCGGACTCGATGTGGCGGTAATAGGTCCGATTGTCCTCGCCCTTGATCGCGAAGACGGCGATCCCGTCGTGCTGGACGAGGGACGCCGCCACGTCATCCTGGGTGCTGAGCGGATTCGAGGCGCAAAGCCGGATCTCGGCGCCGCCGGCCTGCAGCGTCTTCATGAGGTTCGCGGTCTCCGTGGTCACATGGAGACAGGCGGTGACTCGCATCCCTTTGAGTGGCTGCTCCCGCTTGAAGCGTTGCCGGATCAGGCGCAGCACGGGCATGGTGGCTTCGGCCCATTCGATTTTGAGCCGACCCTGGTCGGCCAACCTGATGTCTTTCACGTCGTAATCCACAACAACCCCCTCGTGATGCGTGAAGCGTGATACGTTAATTGAACTCAGAAAAAAGGGGACGGGAATGCGTTCCGTCCCCCTCGTTCACGACCTGTGAATCCCCGCGGTCAGAGCCCCGCTTCCTTTCTCAGAATCTTCGCCTTGTCCGTTTTCTCCCAGGTAAACTCCGGTTCGTTCCGGCCGAAGTGGCCGTAGGCCGCCGTCTTCTTGTAGATCGGGCGTCGGAGCTTGAGATACTCGATAATGCCGCGTGGGGTCATGGGGAAATGCTTGCGGACGAGCTTGTCGATCGTCTCGACCGCTACCTTTTCTGTATTCTTGGTGTCGATCAAGATCGACACGGGGTCCGCCACCCCGATTGCGTAAGCCAACTGGACTTCGCACTTGTCTGCCAAGCCGGCGGCCACGATATTCTTGGCGATGTAGCGGGCCATGTAAGAGGCCGAGCGGTCCACTTTCGTGGGGTCTTTCCCGGAAAACGCCCCACCCCCGTGGCTGCCGACGCCGCCATAGGTGTCGACGATGATCTTGCGTCCGGTCAGGCCGGTGTCGCCCATCGGACCGCCGACGACGAATCGACCGGGCGGGTTGATGTAGTGTTTGACGCTGGCCGGATCGTAGATCCCCTTGGGCATCACGGGCTTGACGACGTGTTCGATGATGTCGCGTTCGATCTGTTTACTGGTGACATCGGGGCTGTGCTGGGAGGATACGACGATGGTATCGACCCGCACGGGCTTCCAGTTTCTGTATTCGATGGTCACCTGCGATTTCCCGTCTGGCCGCACCCAGGGCAGAATTTTCTTCTTCCGCACTTCGGCCAGCCGCCTGGTAAGCCGGTGCGCGAGCACGATCGGCATCGGCATCAATTCTTCCGTTTCGTTGGAAGCGTATCCGAACATGAGTCCCTGGTCGCCCGCGCCGCCCGAATCGACCCCCTGCGCGATGTCCGGTGATTGATTGTGGATGGACGTCAGAACGGAACAGGTATGGTAATCGAATCCCCAAGAGGCGTCGGTGTAGCCGACGTCCTTGATCACCTGGCGGATAATGTCCGGAATTTCCACGTACGCGGTGGTGGAGATTTCGCCGGCGACAAAGGCGATGCCGGTCGTCAGGATGGTCTCGCAGGCGACCCGGCAATGCTTATCTTTGGCGATGATGGCGTCGAGGATGCCGTCGGAAATCTGATCGGCGATCTTGTCGGGATGGCCCTCGGTGACGGATTCCGAGGTGAACAGATAATTATTTCTCATTGTGTCCTCGATTAATAAAAGGTGAACGGGAATGCGTGAGCGCAGGTTTCTGTCAGGCGGCACCTGACTGTGTCGCAACTCCTGAGAACGCCAAAAACCTGGCGAATATTAACGAAGCCGCGGGCGTTTGTCCACCACTCATCAGTATGGGGCTTGGCGCCGGTCGGCCGGGTCCTTTGCTTGACACTTGTTACCGCCGGCTTGTAACATAGCTTGATTTTTGCAGGCTTGTCCGAATTCTCGCACGCCCAACCCATCGTTTGCGTGCCACTCCAGCCTTGAGGCCTCGGCAGCCTCGGGAGCTGCCCCGAGGGCTGGTTTTTGTCTTTGCGTCCGGCTGGAATCCGGCCCGGCTTCACTTTAAGGACTGAATCGCTATGAACGGGAAACCCGAAGTCATCTCTGAGCGGGAGGTTGCCCGCCCATCCACACCTGGCTTGGGGTGGGAAGAGTTTTCCCGGGAACTGGTCGAGTTTTTTGCTTCGATCAAACTGGCCATGTTCCTGTTTATCGCCCTGGCCATGACCGCCACGATCGGGACGGTCATTCAGCAGGGCGAGCGACCGGAGGTCTATGTTCAGGAATACGGGGAAGAAGCCTACCGCTGGTTCGTGCGCCTGGGCTTTACCGACGTCTATCACACCTGGTGGTTCACGAGTCTGCTCGGACTGCTCTGCGTCAACTCGCTCACCTGCTTCTATAAGCGATTCCCGGCCGTCTGGCGCTCCATGCGTCAGGATAAGGTGAACGTTTCCCTGGCGTTCATTCAGAACATGAAGCACAAGGCCGAGATTCCGGTTGCGGCGCCCCGGGAACACGTGGCGGAACAGATGGCGCAGATGCTGATCGAAAAGGGCTATCGGGTTCTGGCGAAGAACGAGCCGGGCGAAGTGGCCCTCTATGCCACGAAGGGCGTGATCGGCCGGGTCGGCGCCCATATGGCGCATCTGAGCGCGACCGTGATCGTGCTCGGCGGACTCATCGGCAGCTACTACGGGTTTCAGGAATTCGGCGTGTGCCTGGAGGGCCAGACGTACCATATCCCGCGCGGGAATTTCGACCTGAAGGTAGACAAATTCTGGATCGACTATTACGAGAACGGCGCGATCAAATCCTATAACAGCACGTTGACCGTCATTGACCAGGGCGCGCCGGTGACCACGAAGACGATTACGGTGAACGATCCGCTCGTCTATAAGGGTATCTGGTTTTATCAGTCGAGTTACGGAGACGCGTGGGACCGGATCGAAGTTGCGCGCATCAACGTGAAGGACAAGAAAACCGACAAGGTCTTGAAAACGGTCGATCTGGAATGGCAAAAAGAAACCGTCGTCGACGGGTTGGATCTGAATCTCATGCTCACCGATTTCGTCGCCGACTTCGCCTTCAATTCCACCGAGAAGAAGGTGTTCTCCAAGACGGTCGAACATGCGAATCCGGCGGTCCGTCTCGCCATCAAGGAGCGCAAGACGCTGGAAGCGGCGCCCTGGATTTTTTATCATTATCCCGATCTGTTCGAGATTCAGGGGTCGAAGTATGCCTTCGAGCTGGTCGGCTATCAGCCGAAGAAGTTCACCGGCCTGCAGATCGCGAAGAATCCCGGCGTGAATATCGTCTGGGTGGGCTCCACGATGATCGTCGTCGGCATCACGCTTTCGTCGTTCATCTACCATCGCCGGCTGTGGGCCAAGGTCGTTCCGGGGCCGAACGGCGTGACGGTGCATCTCGGCGGGACGACGCACAAGAGTCAGATCGATTTCCAGAAAGAATTCGCCAAACTGATACAACGGATTCAGACGATAAAGACATAGATAGGCCGGGGGCGCGAGGCTAGGGGCGAGGGGAAGCAGGCATTCATCCTCTAGCCGCTTGCCGCGAGCCACTCGCCTGAGCGAGGAGGGTTTTTATGGTTCGCTCACTCTTCTTGTTCGACATGACCTTCTGGCTCTACCTCTCGGCGCTCGTGTTGTACGTCGCTTACATGTTCGTGCGGCGCCCGGCCCTGCACCTGGCGCCGGCCGGCCATCCGACTTCGAACGTCGGAGAAGGCGATGGAGCCTGGGCGACCCAACTGGGACAGGTGGCTACGCTGGTGACGATCTTCGGCTGGATCGTCAACACCATCGCGTTGGCCACGCGGGCGTTCGAACGGATGCAGCACTCGGGGACGTTCGCGCCCTGGTCGAACCAGTTCGAAGCCATGGCATACGTCTCGTGGGCCATCATCCTCGGCTATGTGCTGCTGGAGTTCCGGTATCGGATCAAGGCGATCGGCGCGTTCGTGGTTGGCATCGGGTTCATCGCGATGGGCGCGGCTTCGTTGCTTCCGTATCGTTATCAAACGGCGGAACCGCTCGTACCGGCCTTGAACAGCTATTGGATTTACATTCATGTCTCCGTGACCTTGACCAGCTATGCGGCCTTCGCGATGGCGGGCGGGCTGGGCGTCATGTACCTGCTGAAGGAGCGGGCCGAGCGGCGAGACAGCCGGTCGCGGGTCTTCGCCAGCTTCCCTGATCTCGAGACCATCGACGAGCTGGGCTATAAGGCGATCATGATCGGGTTCCCGCTCTTGGCGTTCGGGATCATCCTGGGCGCGATGTGGGCCAACTATGCCTGGGGCGGTTACTGGAGCTGGGATCCCAAAGAGACTTGGTCGCTCATCGTCTGGCTGATCTACGGCGCGTACATCCATGCCCGGATGACGCGAGGGTGGGAAGGCCGACGAGCCGCCATCTATGCCATCTTCGGGTTTCTCATGGTGATCTTCTGTTTCTGGGGCGTGAATTTTCTCCTGTCCGGGCTCCACGCGTACGCATAATAGGGCGAGAGGCGAGGGGCTTGGGGCGAGAGGTGAAATCCCTCTAGCCCTTTGCCTCGCGCCTCTCGCATAAGGAAGGTATGGCTGAACCGATCGCGGTTGAGTCCGTGCAGAAAGAGCCGCACCCGCCAGCCTCGCGGCGCCTGTCCATTGTGCTGATGACGGCGGGGATCCTGGCGTTCGCGTTCGGCGTGGTCTGGATGCAGAGCGCCAAATACGAGCCGCTCACGGTGGGGAAGGAAGCGCCCGATTTCAAGCTGCCCGATCTCAACGACAAGGAAGTGCGGCTGTCCGATTATCGCGGCAAGGTCGTGTTTCTCAACTTCTGGGCCACCTGGTGCAGACCCTGTCGCGAAGAGATGCCGTCCATGGAGGTGCTCTACAAGAACTTTGAGAAGGACGGGCTGGTGATTTTGGCAGTGAGTATCGACCGGGTGACGACGAAGAAGGATATCCCGCCCTTCGTCAAAAGTCTGAACCTCACCTTCCCGATCCTCATCGACTCCTGGGGACAGACCGACAAGCGATACAAACTGATGGGTGTCCCCGAGACCTACATCATCGATCAACAGGGCATTCTCCGAGAGAAGGTCATCGGTCCCCGTGATTGGACCAGGCTGGACAATCTGCAGATTGTGACGCAGTTGCTGAAGTCCGGCGCCAAGTCCGCGCAAGCTGCTCCTTCGGCGGCCGACGCGCAGCGTCTGTGAACCGTAGCCATGACGCGGGAGTGGGGGGACAGGTGCCTGCTCGTCATGCTGCTCGTAGCGGGGACGGGCTGCGAACTGAGCGAGCCCTCTTCGTCGTCGGTGCCCCCGGCGGAGGTCGTAGCCGTTGCGGACCGTTCGGGACCTAGGCTCGGCGAGCCGGCGCCGGACTTTCAGTTACGAGACCTCGACGGGAACCTCGTCACGCTCGCGAGCCTGCGCGGCAAAGTGGTGTTGGTGAATTTCTGGGCGACCTGGTGCGGTCCCTGCCGCTTCGAGATGCCGGCGATGGAGCGGCTCTACCGGGCATTCAACCGCAAGGACTTCGAGATCCTGGCGGTTTCGACGGACCCGCAGGGCGCGGCGGTGACGAGGCCGTTTCAGCGGGAGATCGGTTTGAGCTTCCCGATCTTGCACGACGCTGATTTTCGCACCGGAGTCGCCTACGGCGCCCGCACCCTGCCGATGACCTTTTTGATCGATCGCCGCGGCGTCATTCGGCATCGGATCTTCGGGGCGCGCGACTGGCAGAGTCCGGAAGCGATACAATTGATTCAGAGTCTGGTGAAGGCCTTCTGACCATGTCGGAGTCGATCCAACAGATTTCGTTCTTCGCCGCCTTCTCGGCCGGGTTGCTCTCGTTTGTGTCTCCCTGCGTGCTGCCGCTGGTTCCTTCTTACATCTCCTACATCACGGGCCTGTCGGTCGAGCAACTGGCGGATGCGGCGGAGCGAAGCCGGTTCCGGAAGGCCATCATTGTGAACTCGCTGCTCTTCATCGCCGGGTTTTCCATCGTGTTCGTGGCGTTCGGCGCCTCCGCCAGCTTGATCGGGCAGATGCTGATCACCTATCAGGAGCACCTCCGCCGGTTCGGCGGCATCCTAGTGATCATTTTCGGGCTGTATCTGCTGGGGATTTTGAACCTGAATTTTCTCAAGACCGAGAAACGTCTCCATTTCCGAAACCGGCCCGCCGGGTACCTGGGCTCGTTTCTCATCGGGGTGGCCTTTGCGGCGGGCTGGACGCCCTGCGTCGGTCCGGTTCTGGGCACCATTCTGCTCTACGCCAGCACCACCGACGCGCTGACCGACGGTGTCACGTTGCTGACGTGTTATTCGCTGGGTCTCGGGTTGCCGTTGTTTTTGACCGCCCTCGGCGTCGATCGGTTCCTGGCTTACTTCAAAGAGGTCCGCGCCTACTTGTGGGGTGTCTCGACGGTCAGTGGCGCGTTGCTGGTCGTCGTCGGCGTGATGATCTATGCCAACTCGCTCACCATGATCACCAGCTTCCTCGAACGGTACGGCATCGGCTGGTATCTGGGACAGTGAAGCGCTGTCGGCGATCAGCTCTTAGCTATCAGCCGAGGCGCGTTCAGGACCGTCGACCTTCGTCGGCATCTCCGCATCCGAAAAGCTGAGAACCAACGGCTGAAAGCCGAAGGCCTGTTCATCCATGCCGCTCGCGTCTGACATAAAGTCATACGACGCCTTGATCGTCGGGATGGGTCCGGCGGGCGCCACGGCCGCCTATGAACTCAGTCGCGCGGGCCTGACCGTGCTCGGTCTCGAGAAGCAGCCCCATCCCCGGTACAAAGTCTGCGGCGGTGGACTCTCGCTCCGGATTGATCGGATCTTAGAGGCCGATTTCAAGTCGGTGGTCGAACACACGATTTACGGCGTGCAGTTCACCTATCGAGGCGAAGAACCCTTCCTGATCGAGTCCTCCCAGCCGATCGCGTATATGGTCATGCGGGACCGCTTCGATCATCTGCTGGTGGAGAAGGCTCGCCGGGCCGGGACCGATGTCCATGAAGGCGAACAGGCGTTGGCCTTTCGACAGTTGACGGACGGCATCGAGGTCACGACGGACCGGGGCCGCTATCGCGCCAAGGTGTTGATCGGCGCGGACGGTGCCAACAGCGTCGTCGCCCAACGGCTGTTCCCAGCACGTCGGCTGCAGCGCATGCCGACGTTGGAGAGCGAGATCGGCATCGGCGTGATGCCGCCCTATCCGGGGGAAGGAAAAGTGCTCATCGATCTGGGCGCGACGGCCAAAGGGTACGCGTGGATCTTCCCGAAGCACCAGCGGCTATCGATCGGTGTGGCGGAGTTTCGGGGGAAAACGACGAGTCCCAAAAAGATCTTCGATCGGTTCGTGCGCGATGAGAAAGGGCTGGCAAGTTTCACCGTGCCGCATCCGGCCGGCCACCCGTTGCCGCTCTTTTCGCTACGCGCGGCCGGACTCACGGAGCGGTTCCCCGTCGGGCTGGTCAGCGGCCGGGCCCTGTTGGTCGGAGATGCGGGGCATCTGGTGGATCCGCTGTTCGGCGAAGGCATTTATTATGCGGTTCGGTCGGGCCAGATGGCGGCCGCCTCGGTCCTGGAGACGTTCCACGACCGGCGTCGTTCACTGATGGACTACGAGTTGGCGGTGAGACGGGAGATCTACTCGGAATTCCGCATTGCCTCTCGAATCGCCCGTATCGTCTATTCGTTCCCCAAACTTTGCCACCGTCTCATGCACCGCTATCAGGAAGTCATCAATCTGTACTACGAGGTGCTGCGAGGGCGGCACACCTACCACAGTTTTTTTCACGAGGCCAAAGGCATTGTGAAGTCCTCGTTCCGCGAGCTCTTGCGCGAAGCGCTGCCGTTTCGTTGACAGCAAGCAGCGAATAGCGAATAGAAGATAGCGAAATGCCAGAAAATCAATGATCTCTCGGCCTTGCGCTCTTCGCTACCAGCTATTGCTCGAAGCTGGAAATTAACACCACGCCCCGATACGGCAGGGAATGAAGCTCTGCCCGAGGCCGTCGGCGGATGGGAGGGTGAGGGCGGAAGATTTGGTGGCAAGCGGAAGATTGGAGACCGGGAGGTCGGCACCGTTGGACGACGGAAGGGACGGCCGGTTGCCGTTCAAACCGTTGTCCGACTTGGCCACCAAGGCCGGCGATTTCGGGTTTCCGAGTTTCGCGAGGAGCTTTTGGCCGTCTTTGGCATATTGGCTGTCGGGATATTTTTCCGCCAGCAAGATGAGGCTGTCGCGGGCCCAATCGTCTGCGCCGAGTTCCTTCCAACTCAGAGCCAGGTAATACAACGCGTCGGGCGCGACGTTCATGTCCGGGTATTCCTTGATGATCAACTCGAAACGGTGGGCGGCGGCTAAATACGATTCTCTCCGGTAATAGAACTGCCCGACGAACAGATGGGTCTGCGCCAGCCACTCGTGGCATTCCTGGATCTTTTGAAGCGCCTGAGCGTCGTAGCGGCTGCCCGGGAATTCTCGCCTCAGCTTCTCGAATGCGGCCAAAGCCTTGTGCACCGGCTCGGGGTCCCGGTCGATCGTCCGAGCCATTTTTAAATGAGCCTCCGCGAGCCGGAATTGCGCATAGGGGGCGAGGACATGGGCGCGGTGAAGGTCCTCGGCATACTCTTCTCTCTCGAAGAAGGCTTCCCCGCGCTTCATGATGACGTTCGGGTCGTAATTCTTTTCGATCGTATCACCGATGAAAATCTGCTCGTCGGTGCCGCTCAGGGTCTTACCGCCGGTCTTCTTCGAGGAGCTGGAACAGCCGCCGGCGAGCAAAGCCGTGGATATCAACATCGCCGCGGCGAAGGTGATTGGCGACCGGCAGCAAGCACATGTTCCGCGCATCAGAAGCACCGTAGAAGCACTGCGGTGAATAGTCGGCAAGTTTCGGTTCTTTTAACAAAGACCCGGCTGAAATGCAACGGAAATGGCGGACCTTGCAGTTGACCGGCGGGAAGGGGACCCCTATAATCCCGCCGGCTCACTCGGACGGACCTCGATCCTTGCTCGTTTCGGAGATTTGGAGGCCCATGCTGCGCAGTAGAATCGTCGGAACGGGTTCATACGTGCCCGAGCGGGTGGTCGGGAACAGCGAGGTCAGTCCTTCGTTGGCGAGAAATCCGGATCGGGTGTTCCGGCTCACCGGCATCAGAACACGCCATTGGGCGCCGGAACGCCACGCTTCATCCGATCTGGCCACGGAAGCGGCCCGCAACGCGCTCGACGCGGCGGGGAGGACTCCGTCGTCGGTCGACGCCATTCTGGTGTCGACCACCTCGCCTGACACGGTCTTCCCGTCGACCGCCTGTTACGTGCAACGAGCGCTGGGCGCGCGAGCCGTTGCGGCGTTCGATCTGGCGGCCTCCTGCTCCGGTTTCCTATACGGTCTCTCGATGGCCGACGCCATGATCAGGAGCGGCCAGGCAAGATGCTGTCTGGTGATTGCCGCGGAGGTCAAGTCCCGGTTCCTGGACCGTCAGGACGACGCGACCGCCATGTTGTTCGGAGACGGAGCGGGCGCAGTGACCGTCGTCGGTGAGACGGTCGCCGACGGTCAGGGCTCCGGTATTTTAGGAGTCCGTCTCTACGCAGACGGCGCGAGACACACGTTGATTCAGGTCACAGCCGGCGGTTCACGGATTCCCGGGAGTTCCGCTACGATCGGTCGCAACCAGCATGTGATTCGTATGCAGGGCGGGCCGTTGTTTCGAATCGCAGTCCGTCGCTTAGAAACGGCCATCCGAGCGACCATGAAGGAATTCGGCGTCGGCCTCTCCGAGGTCAAGCGGGTCGTGGTGCACCAGGCCAACGGGCGTATCCTTGCAGCGCTGCGGGATCGGCTGGGGATCCCGCCGGAGGCGCTGTATTCCGTCATTGAGCGGCTCGGGAACGCCTCGTCCGCATCGCTCCCCATTGCGTTGGACCGGGCGGTGCGCGACGGGCATATCGCCGTCGGCGACCTGGTGTTGCTCGGCGCGTTCGGCGGCGGGCTGACCTGGGCGACCGCGTTGGCGCGCTGGTAATGATCAGGACGCAGTGCCGCGTTCGACGCGGGCGCGCGGAGTTGAATCGGCATGTTTAACTTGATTCCCCGGGAAGAAGCCTTCTTCGATCTGTTCCGCAAGGCGGCGCACAACATGATCGAGGGCAGCCGTCTGCTCAAAGACATGATGGAGGATTTCACCAATCCGGTCGAGAAGGCGAGGCGTATCAAGCAGGTGGAGCACGACGGGGACACGATCACCCACGACATCGCGAGGAAGCTGAATCAGACCTTTATTACGCCGATCGATCGTGAGGACATTCATGACCTCGCCAGCGCGATCGACGATATTTTGGACGTCGTCGAGGCGATCGCGGATCGGTTCGTGCTTTACAAGGTGGAAAAGCCCACCGAAATGGCCATCAAATTGTCGAACATTCTCTATCAGGCCTCGGAGGCGGTGGGAGCCGCCGTGGATTTGCTGGGAAAGTCGCACACCGACATGAACGAAGTCAGTGTCAGGGTCAACAGTCTGGAGAACGAGGCCGACCGGATCTCGCGGGACGCGATCTCCCGGTTGTTCGACGAAGAGACGGACCCCATTGCCGTGATCAAGTGGAAAGAGATCTACGAGAATTTCGAAGCGGGCACCGACCGCTGCGAAGACGTGGCGAACATTCTGGAACGCATCGCGCTGAAACACATCTGAACCGGGCAAGGGGCATGAGGCTGGGGGCGACAGGCGAGGAGAGCAAAGGGTGCTGGGAGCGATTCTCCAGGCTGTCGGTCTTGGTGTCTGCATCCTGCCCGTTCTGTCCCGCCTCTCGCCCCGCGCCTCTTGCCTCTGGCCGCTCCAATCATGTTTGATCTGACCGGCATGCTGCTGCTCGTCGTCGTGTTGGCTCTGCTGTTTGATTTTTCGAACGGCTGGCACGACAGCGCGAATGCGATCGCCACCGTGGTGTCCACGCGGGTCGTGAGCCCGTTCGTCGCCGTGGTGGTCGCGGGAGCGCTGAACGTGGCGGGAGCGTTCATGTCGACGGCCGTCGCCAAGATGGTGGGAAAGGGCATCGTGGATCCGACCGCGGTTACCCAGGAGGTCGTCGCGGCGGCCCTGGCCGGGGCGATTCTCTGGAATCTTTTGACGTTGCTGCTGGGACTCCCGACCAGTTCTTCCCATGCGCTGATCGGCGGCATGGTCGGCGCTGCGTGGAGCCACAGCGGGTGGACTGCGGTGAAATTGTCGGGGCTGCGCGCGGTGCTGGAAGCGATGGTGCTCTCACCGTTCTTCGGCTTCGCGATCGGTCTGGCCTTGATGATCTTTATCAGTTGGGTGTTCTTCCGGGTTCCGCGCAGGGTCGCGACGCGGCTTTTCTCGAGGCTTCAACTCGTCTCGGCCAGTTTCATGGCCTTCAGCCATGGCGCGAACGACGCCCAGAAAGCGATGGGCGTCATTACGCTGGCGTTGCTGTCCGCCGGTCAGATTCCGACCGCGGAGGTGCCAGGCTGGGTGATCGGATCCTGCGCGATCGCGATGGGGTTAGGGACGGCGGTCGGCGGCTGGCGGATCGTCCGGACATTGGGGATGCGGATTGTGAAGCTGGAACCGGTGCATGGGTTCGCCGCCGAGACCGGCGCCGCGGCGGTTCTGCTGATGACGGCGCACATCGGGTTGCCGGTCAGCACCACGCACACCATCACGTCGTCCGTTATGGGAGTGGGCGCCATCAAACGGCTGTCCGCCGTCCGGTGGGGTGTCACCGCCCGGATTCTATTCGCATGGCTGTTCACCCTGCCCGGCGCGGCGGTCCTTTCGGCGGCGATCTACGTCGTGGCGGCGAAGTAGGATTGAGCAGAGATCGGGGTTTCCCTCGCCGCCGGCAGGCGGACCACAAAGCGGCTGCCCGTCGGTTCGTTTCCCTCGACCCATACCTGCCCTCCGTGTCCTTCCACGATGTGTTTCACGATGGCCAGGCCAAGGCCGGTTCCGCCGAGCTCCCGGGAGCGGGCCTTATCGACACGGTAAAACCGCTCGAAGACGCGGGGCCGGTCGGCTTCGGGAATGCCGACGCCGGTGTCGGTGACGCTGAGTTCCACGACGCCGGCGGGCGAGCCGTCCGCCATCCGCGCGCGAAGCGCATGAGCCGCGACGGTGATGGCGCCGTTAGGCGACGTGTACTTGACGGCGTTATCCAGCAGGTTGGTCAGCACCTGCACCAGCCGGTCTTCATCGCCGATGACCGGCGGCAGATCGCCGTCGATGCGGGTCATCAGCGCGTGATTTTTCTTGTCCGCCATCGGCTTGATCAGCGCCACGGTCCGCTCGATGACGGCGCCGAGGGCGACGGGCTCCCGCTTGAAGAGAACCTGTCCGGATTCGATCTGCGAGAGTTGCAGAAGATCTTCCAGGATGAGCTCCAGCCGGTGACTCTGCTTGAGGATGATGTCGAGGAACCGGACGAGCGTTTCAGGATCGTCCTTTCCCCCATCCAACAGGGCTTCAACGTAACCCCTGATCGAGGTCAAGGGGGTGCGGAGCTCGTGAGAGACGTTGGCGACGAAGTCCTTCCTGACTTTTTCCAAACGGCGCACGGCCGTGACGTCGTGAAAGACCAAGACGGCGCAGGGTTCGTTTTCACCCGCGCATGCCGTGACCGAGGCTTCGACGCGAAGCTGGTTTCCGCTTGGCGTAAGGGTGATCTCTCCTCCCAGGCTCGTTCGACGTTCCAGCACGCGAGCGGTCAGTTCGTTGAGGTCATGGTGCCGGATGATTTCCCAGTACGGGCGTCCTTTTGTTTCGCCCGGTTTGAGCGCGAACATTCGCTCGAGCGCGGGATTCACCTGCAGGACGGTGCCTCGACAATCCAGCACCATTACGCCTTCGACCATCGAGACCAGCACCGCGAGCAACTGCGCTCGGTCCTCGGACAATTCATGAATCTTGGCTTCCAACTGACTGGTCATGTCATTGAGGGCACGGGCGAGTACCCCTATTTCGTCCCGCGAGGCGGCAGGGACGCGTTGTCCCAGCACGCCGGCCGCCAGCTTTCTGGCGACCTCGGCCATATCGGAAAGCGGGCGCGTCAGGCTCCGGGCGATGACCATGCCCAACGCGACGGCGACCAGGAACGCCAATCCCAACGCCAGAGCCAGTCGCTGTTTCAGCTCGTACAGTTGCGCTTCGATCTGAGTCATCGGCAGACCCAACCGGACGATTGCCGAGCGGCTCCCCGGCCGGTCGGCAAGGCGCATGCGGTGCGCAAGATAGAAGGTCCGCTGCCCGGTGGTGTCGCTGACCCGTACGGTCGTCCCCTCCCCGGACGCCCACGCCTGCACGACCTCCGGGCGCGTGGCATGATTGTCCATTCGCGCCACAGCATGGTCTTCGGTGGCGCTGTCGGCGAGAACGGTGCCGTCGGCGGCGATCACGGTGACGCGCGCAAGGGAACGGCGGCTGATTTCCTTGGCGAGAGCTTGCACCTCGGGAGCAGGCCTGCGCAAATCTTCCTTCTGCAGGAGCGGCAGGAACGTCAAAGCCGCGAGGGTGGTCTGAGCGTGGAGGGTGTCTTTCAGGCGGGTTAACTCGATCGTTTCAATCGAGCGGATGGACAACCACCCTGCCACGGCGAGCCCCAGCGTGACCGCGAACAATGTGCCGAGCGTGACTTTCCACAGGATGGAGAGGTTCATAAAGCCGCGGTGTGTCACGTGTGACATCATGTGGCGGGGAATGTGGAGGTTCGTGACCCAGAGTTCGTCACCCGTCACGTTCTTTGAGTTTGTACCCGAGCGACTTGACGGAGACGATGGCCTCGTTCAACAGCGGGATCTTCTGTTTCAGTCGACGGATATGGACATCAACCGTGCGCGTGGTGCCGTAATAGTCGTATCCCCAAACGGCGTTCAGCAGCACGTCGCGGGTCAACACGCGGCCGGAGTTCCGTAGCAGATGCTCGAGCAAGCCGAATTCCTTGGCGGTCAGCGGTACCTCGCGATTGTTGAGCGTGACTTCGTGCCTGGCGAGGTCCATGACGAGGTCGCCGTACAGGTAACGGGGCGGACCCTCTTCCTGGCTGCGTTCCACGCGGCGCAATAACGCTTTGACCCGGGCGACCAGGGCCTTGGGACTGAATGGCTTAGTGACATAGTCATCCGCACCGAGTTCGAGCCCTACCACGGTATCGGCCTCTTCGGCCTTGGCCGTCAGCATGATGATCGGGAGGAGGGCCGTCTCTCGAGCCGTCCGGATTTTCTTGCAGACCTCCAACCCGTCCAGCTCGGGCAGCATCAGATCCAGGATCACCAAGTCGGGCCGCTCGCTCTTGACCAGCCGGAGTCCTTCCGGGCCGGTCATCGCGGCGACCGTGCGGTAGCCGTCTTTTTCGAGATAGAGCCTGACCAACTGGAGGATATCTTTCTCGTCCTCCACGATCAGAATTTTCTTGCTCGAAGGAGGCGTGCTCACCTGAATCACAGCCTAATGAGAAGGCCTGGAAGTGTCAAGGGTCTCGCGGCGCGCCTGTCAACCCAATTTAGAAATGTCCTCTTCGTACCAAAATAGAAATGTCCAGTTTATGGTGTGGCCGCCGCCACAGGTTGTCCTCGTTCCGGCAACAGCCGTTTAC